>NZ_JACOFQ010000005.1:0-289566 GCF_019455395.1 Bradyrhizobium sp. BR 10261 | reverse complement strand
CACAGACGCAGAAGGGTGCCGTCGCATCGCTGATGCACGCCGCCCAGTACTCGACATAGCTTTTGAGCTGGTCGCGAGGGTCCGTAACATTGCGCTCGAGCGCCGCCAGTCCCGCCTCGGCCTCCGCGCGATAGCGTGACACCAGGGTGCGGACCAGATCGACCTTGCTGGCAAAGTGATGGTGGATGCTCGGCTTGCGGATGCCGACGACTTCGGCGACATCGGCATAGCTGAAGCCGTTATAACCGCCCGCGATGATCAGGGTGCGGGCGCAGGCCAGAATGTCGTCGGCGGTAGATGAAGGGTTGGTCATGGGAGTTAGCTACCTTCTAGTTGGTAGATCATCAAGAACGGGATGCTTCAACCATCCGTGAGTGGTAGGAGCCTTGAATGACCCTTCGCCCGATCGTCCGCTACCCCGACCGCCGGCTCGCCATGCCCGCCCGCCCCGTCACCGCTTTCGACGACGGCTTGCGCGAGCTTGCAGCGGATTTGCTCGACACCATGCGCGCCGCGCCCGGGATCGGCATCACGGCGCCGCATATCGGCGTGCCTCTGCGCGTCGTGGTACTTGAGCTCGACGCCAAGGCGGGGCCGCAGACTTACGTCAATCCCGCGATCGCCTGGGCCTCGCCCGAGATGATCATGCATCTCGAAGGCAGCGTCTCGATGCCCGGCGTCAATGACGAGGTGCAGCGCCACGCGCGCGTGCGGATCAATTATTGGGATCTCGACGGCATCCCGCAGACCGAGGAATCGGAGGCTTTGCGCGCCGTCTGCCACCAGCATGAGATTGATCAGCTCGACGGGATATTCTGGATCCAGCGGCTGTCACGATTGAAGCGCGAGCGGCTCGTGAAGAAGTTCGAGAAGATGTCGCGAACTTCGTAGGGTGGATTAGCCATGCAGATGCGCTAAGCGCATCTGCTCGGCGTAATCCACCAATCCAAGCACGGCTTTGCGAATGGTGGATTACGCCATCGACTGCGCCTTGCGCAGCCGCCGGCTAATCCACCCTACGCATCTCTGTCACGGTTGAAGCACGAGCGGCTGGTGAAGAAGTTCGAGAAGATGTCGCGCGGGTGAAACGCCGGCAAGCGCCGGCTTCGGCTCAAGCCCCGGCCAGCGCCACGGCATCGGCACGGACCCGAGGGCGTGCCAGAAAGTAGAATGCGGTGATATGCGTGATCATCAGCAGCGGCACGTAGATGATCGGGATCGCATAGGTCGAAGCAAGCCATTCCGCATGCGCGGGAAGACCGACCTGGATGGCGTCGTAGTAATCGACGATGAGGTCGATCACGCCGACCAGATTGAAGGCGACGACGAACAGCCAGAACAGCGCGCGTATCCTCACCGTGAGAAGCGCCAGCATGGCGAGCACCCCGGTGGCGAAGTCGCCCCAGGCGGCAAAGGTGGCAAAGCTTGCCGGCAGATCCGGGCTCACGACGCCGGGAAGGATGAAGACGAGCCCGAAGAAGCGGAAGCTGTGCAGCGTGGCGATGGCGCGGTGCGTCTGGAGCCTGTCCATCACCTTGAGCCGGGGCCAGAGATACGCGCCGAAGCAAAGCAGCCAGGCGACATAACCAAGGATGAGATGGGTCCGGAACAGAGTTTCTGTCGTCATTTTGGCCTCCGATCAGATCGCGACATTGGCCCCGCTGCGGCTGCGGCGCCGCAGCTGGCGCAACGACAGGGCGTGCAGCAGGATCGAGCTCGGCACCACGAAAGCCGGGGTCAGCACATTTGGATAATTGTCCAGTCCGACGTTCGGGCCTTCCGGAAAGATCAGCTGGAACGGGCCGGGCGTGATGATCATCCCCAAGGTGATCGCGACGACGAAGTCTGCGATGCCGAAGAGGTTCCAGAGGATCGCCGGTTTACGCCCCTCAGCCGTCCCTGATGCCAAGGCCATTGCCGCCGGCACGGCGAACAGCCCGGTCAGCACATCGCCGGTTCCTGCCGGCAGCGCCCACAGGCCGGGCAGCTGCCCAAGCAGCCAGTGCGCGAGCCATTGGCTGCCGACGATTCGATAAAGCTGCAGGGCGACCAGCCAATTCGTCGGCATGGCATCGAGCAACTGCCCCACCCGCTTCGACAACAGCAACAGCGCAGCGCCGATGACGACCGGCAAGAAGATCGCCGCTGGCAGCAACGGCAGTTGAGAATAGCCCGTGCGAAAGACACCGTTGATCGCCGCAGACCAGGCGACGGCAGCCCATAGCGTGAAGGGCACCATGATCGCGAGCCAGGTCGTGCGCCGCTGGGCCGGCGTCAGGTCGGTGCGTTCGAGGCCGAGCCAGGTGCCGAGCCCGATCAGTCCATAGGTCGCCAGCCGGGCTGCCAGGGCTGGAAGCCCGCTCTGCAGAAGCACGGGTTGCGCGTAGAGCAACCAGGTCCACAGTGCCGTGAGCGGGACGGTCCAGAGCAGGCTGTCCCGGGCGCGAAGCGGCGGGACGATCGCAGCGGAAGCAGCTTCCGATGTCATCGGCGGTCCTCCATCCGGGTCTCGCTGTTATTGCCGACGCTCGGGACTGGCCATCAGCAGCCGCAGCGGCAGAAGCGGACCGATGGCGATGTATTCGTGGTCCATCAGATCCTGCTTGGCCAATGGGAGGTCTTCCATGATCGCCTTCGCCGCGGCGACATCCCTGACGTCGATGAAGAAAACAACGCCGCGTCCATCGCCACGCGAATAGAAATCGCGAATTTTCCCGCCGAGATAGAGCTGCACGGTCTCCTGGATTTCAGCCGGCATGACCGCCATGACCTGCTCGCGCGTGACGCCGGCTTTCGCGGTCAGGATGACCATCACGCCGGTGATCGTGGGCGAGAAGGCTTGTGGGGCGGATTGCGCCTGGGCAACGGATGGATCGGTCATGGAAGTCGCTCCCATCAGGGTTAAGGTGAGCATGACGACAAGTTTACGCTTCAACTTCATCGGTCTCGTCTCCCGGAGCACGATGGTCACCTCGGCTTCTCCGAGATGACGTTGATGTCGCAAATGTCCGCCATCAGCGATGCTCCTGATCTGCGAGCCAGAGATACGATCGATTGTCGCCAGCGACTATTCCGGATAATGTTGACGGGCTATGAAGCAGAACTTCACAGTCAGGCAAGGCGCGCTCGATGGGGTGGAAGCGTTCCTGAGCGTCGCCCAGCACCGCAATTTCCGCCGGGCAGCCGCAGACCTCGGCGTGACGCCCTCGGCCATCAGCCAGGCGATCCGTACGCTGGAGGCGCGTGTCGGCGCAGCCTTGTTCATCCGCACGACACGCAGCGTCGGCCTCACCGAGGCCGGCGCGCAGTTCCTTTCGCGTGCAAAACCCGCTTTCGAGGAGCTCCTTGCCGCAAGCAACGTTGCGCGCGATCTTGGACAGCGGCCATCAGGATTGTTGCGCCTCACCGTGCCGCGCGCGGTGGTGCCGATCCTGCTGGAGCCGTTGATCGCATCCTTCTGCCAGGCTTATCCCGAGGTCGAGGTGGAGATCTCCGCAGGCGAGGAATTGGTCGACCTCGCGGCCAAAGGGTTTGACGCCGGCGTGCGGATGGGCCAGTTCGTCGCCTCCGACATGGTCGCGGTCCGGCTGACGCCGCCCTTCCCGTTTGTGGTGGTCGGCAGCCCCGACTATCTGCGCCGGCACAAGCGGCCCGAACGGATCGACGATTTGCGCCAGCACGCCTGCTTGCGCATTCGCCGCAGCAACGGATCGATCGCGCCCTGGTCCTTTGTCGATGGCAACAAGAGCGTCGAGGCGATCGTCTCGGGACCACTGATCGCGCACGATTTTCCCACCATGCTTGGCGCAGCCGTGGAAGGCATGGGCCTTGCGCAAGTCCCCGCGCCGATCGCCGCAAATCTGGTGAAGACGGGAAAGCTGGTGCAGGTCCTGAAATCGTTCGCGCCAACGACCCCCGGCGTGTTTCTCTATTATCCCAGCCGCCATCAGATGATGCCGAAGCTGCGGGCCTTCATCGATCATGTAAAGAGCCGCCCGGTCGCGGCCGGAAAAACACCCGACCGCGTTGATGACAGGCGATCGCGCGGGACGAAACGGCGCTGACGCGGGGAAGCGCGCGCTATTTCAGCGGCAGAAACACGTCGGCTTCAGTCTCGTGCTCCGGCACATCAGGGAAGAAGCTCAGCCGCTGGCAATAGATCGGGAAGTCGCGCGCCTCCTCGCCGCTCGACGGAAGCCAGTCGCGATAAAGATAGAGCGCGGCGGGCTCCAGATTGTCGGTGTAGCCGACGACGCGGAGCACAGCGCAGCGTCCGCCGGGAATCTCGCCCACCCTGATTTCTTCACCGTTCGCCTCGATCGGCTGGTCGGTCCCGACGCAAAGGTCCGTGCTGTAAGCGGCCGGCAGGGAAGGGCGCCGTTCGGAGCGCCAGACAGTGAAGGTCGGATTTGTCCTGGGATGCAGCCCGGCGGCCTTGCGCCAGGCGATGAATCGCCTGACGGTGTCGCCGAGCCTTGCCGGGTCGCCCCGATGCTCCATGATCGCCACCCTTGTGGGAGAAACGTCGCGGATCGTCACGTCGTCGGTGGTAAAGGTCCTCATAAGCTTGCTCCTCGCAACTTCGAAAGGCCCGAAGGCCGCAAGCCACGACTCCCATTCGGGAGAGTTGCGGAACGACGACGGCGATTGCCCGAACCGTTGCCGAAAGGCGCGGGCGAAGGCGTCAGGTGCATCGTAACCGGCATCCATCGCGATGTCGGTGACGCTGTCAGCGTCACTATAGGCCAGCAGGTAGGACGCGCGCTTCATGCGGGCCAGCTGGACATAGCGATGCACGGACAATCCGAAGATCGCCGTGAACTGCCGATGGAAATGAAACCGCGAGAACGCGGCAACGCCGCTCAGTGTTTCCAGGTCCAGATCAGCGTCGAGATGCCGGTCGATATAGTCCAGCACCCGCCGCATCCGGTCCTGATAGTTTCGCAGCGCCGCCGTCATCGTCATTCCTTTCGTGGCGGCATGAGTTAGGCCGGAGTGGCCGCGAGGCGCTCGACCGATCTTGCGGTTTTGAGCACACTGTCGCGGCATCCGCCGGTGCCGTAGGGCGGATTAGCGAAGCGTAATCCGCCATCCATCAGCGAGGCGGGAAGAGAGATGGCAGATTACGCCTTGCGGCTAATCCGCCCTACGAGCTTCTTGTCGTCCTCACCCATGCAACCCCTCCGCTACTAGAGCAAAGCGATACCCATCAATCCGACTCATTGCTTGAAGCAGTTCTCGCGGTGCCATTTCAAGAAGTGCGGATGAGGTCGATCCGACGGCCTTCTTGGCTCAAGAGCACGACCGCTCTTATTGATGACCGATCGGACTTCCTCCAGATCGTTTGTCTGACGCGATATCAGTATTTCGAGATCATCTGCCAGGCTGATCAAACCACGGTCGAACATCCAATGAGCCGTACCTGAGAGAGCGATCCCGTTGCTAACGATGTCCGGCCCGTTTGCCTCCACAGGCCGAATGTGCGCCGCCGCAACTTCTGCGCGCCCCATTCCGTTGATAAGCTTCAATCCGGTAATGGCGCAGCGCTCATCATAGGCACGCAGCACAACCCGGCGAAATACGCGATCGCGCAGAACTCTGGATACGGTAAGGCTGACGCGATCCCTTTGCTGCTCGAATATGAAAGGCGCCTGCTCTCTTTCATCGAGTTGAGCCAACCGAACATCAGTATCAAGACGGGGCAGCAGCGGCGCCTCTTCCGCAAAACCAAGTTCGAATATTCTGTTGAAATCTTCGGGAGAGATTGGGCGGACTGCCGACTGAGCGCGGCCAGAAATTCGCCCCTGGTCGTTCAGGACACCGCTTTCCACAGGACCAGCTGGCCCGTTGAAAGAGACAGGATTGGCAAAATCGAGATAAGTCCCGGGCTCGATCAGCGCGAGATACATTCCCGAAGCACCGGGATCGGGAACAACTCGCTGAACCCGGGCAATCGCAAAGTAGCCGCGTGTCTCGGCCACCTTGCTCGGCTCGTAGTAGATTATCCAATCGCCAACGCAGGCTTCAACGCGGCGGAGATACTGACTGGGAAACTGATATCGTTCAGCAGGGCTGTCATCATAGATCGAGTCCGATCGATGGATGAATACCCCAAATCCCATGATCTACGCGGCGACGTCTCTACGAAGCGCTAGGGATTCAACAGGCACTGAACCTACTCCCACTCAATCGTCCCCGGCGGCTTGCTGGTCACGTCATACACCACCCGGTTCACGCCCTTCACCTCGTTGATGATACGCGTCGCGGTCTCGCCCAGAAACTTCATGTCGAACTGGTAGAAGTCCGCGGTCATGCCATCGGTGGAGGTGACGGCGCGCAGGCCCACGACATAATCGTAGGTGCGGCCGTCGCCCATGACGCCGACGGTCTTGACGGGGAGCAGCACGGCGAAGGCTTGCCAGATCTCGTCGTAGAGACCGTGCTTGCGGATCTGGTCGATGTAGACGGCATCGGCCTTGCGCAGGATGTCGAGCTTGTCTTTCGTGATCTCGCCGGGGCAGCGGATGGCAAGGCCCGGGCCCGGGAACGGGTGGCGGCCGACGAAGATTTCGGGCAGGCCCAATTCGCGCCCTAACTTGCGGACCTCGTCCTTGAACAGCTCGCGCAGAGGCTCGACGAGCTTCATGTTCATGCGCTCGGGCAGGCCGCCGACATTGTGGTGCGACTTGATGGTGACTGAGGGGCCGCCGGTGAAGGAGACGCTCTCGATCACGTCGGGATAGAGCGTGCCTTGTGCGAGGAAGTCGGCGCCGCCGATCTTCCTGGCCTCCTGCTCGAATACCTCGATGAAGAGACGGCCGATGGTCTTGCGCTTGGTTTCCGGATCGGTGACGCCTTCGAGCTCGCCCAAAAATTGCTTGGACGCGTCCACGTGCACGAGCGGGATGTTGTAGTGGTGGCGGAACAGGTCGACGACGGTCTTGGCCTCGTCAAGGCGCAGCAGGCCATGATCGACGAACACGCAGGTGAGCTGGTCGCCGATGGCTTCGTGGATCAGCACCGCCGCAACGGCGGAATCGACGCCGCCGGAGAGGCCGCAGATCACCTTGCCCTTGCCGACCTGCTGGCGGATTTTGGCGATCTCCTCCTCGCGGAAGGCGCGCATGGTCCAGTCGCCGGTGAGGCCGGCGATCTTGCGGACGAAATTGCGGATCAGCTTGGCGCCGTCGGGCGTGTGCACCACTTCGGGGTGGAACATCAGACCGTAATATTTGCGCGTCTCGTCCTGGATGATCGCGAAGGGCGCATTCGGCGAGGTGCCGGCAACGGAGAAGCCCGGCGGCATCTTGGTGATGCGGTCGCCATGGCTCATCCAGACCTGGTTCTTGCTGCCTGATGTCCAGACGTCCTCGAACAGCTTGCTGTCGGCCTTGACCTCGACGTCGGCGCGGCCGAATTCGCGGTGATGGCCGCCCTCCACCTCGCCGCCGAGCTGGGCCGCCATGGTCATCTGACCATAGCAGATGCCCATCACCGGCACGCCGGAGGCGAAGATCGCTTGCGGGGCGCGGGGCGAGCCGGCCTCATGCACCGACTCTGGCCCGCCGGAGAGGATCACCGCTTTCGGCTTCATCTCCTTGAAGGCGGCGTCCGCCTTGTTGAACGGGACGATCTCGCAATAGACGCCGTCCTCGCGCACGCGACGCGCAATCAGCTGCGTCACCTGGCTGCCGAAGTCGACGATGAGAATCTTGTCGTGCGCCGAGGCCACCGAGGGCGTCGACGCGGAGCGGTCGTTCTGTGCTGCTGTCATGGCAAGCCAATACGCGATGAGCCCCCGGCCCGCAACCGCGCGTCTGCGCGCGCCCACATGCTTCTTTGGGCATGGACAAATGGATATAGGTAAGTATTATTGACCTAATTTGCCCCCGACCAGGAAGCGGGGCCAATCAGGGAGAACGCCATGTCTAGATTTCATCAACCAGCAACGCTCGCCGCGCTCGGCCGCACCTGGGTCGAGGCCTGGAACGCGCGCGATCTCGAGCGCGTGCTCGCGCTCTATGACGATGCCACATTGATGACCTCGGACCGCATCCCCGCGATGGGGTTCGATGCCAGCGGCACCGTGCGCGGCAAGGACGCGTTGCGCGCCTATTGGAGCAAGGCGCTCGCGCTGCTGCCGGAGCTGCACTTCTCGCTGATCGAATTGTTCGTCAGCCCGGACAGCGTGGTGGTGTTTTACCAGAACGAGCGCGGCAAGAAGATCTGCGAGTATCTGCGGGTGAATGATGCGGGGCTGATCGTGCAGGGATCGGCGAACCATCTGCCGCATTGAGGGGACCCCACCCACCGCTGTCATTCCCTGCGAAAGCGGGGAATCCAGTACGCCGCGGCTTCTCAATGAATCACGGCTGCCTCGGAGTACCGGATCGCCCGATCAAGTCGGGCGATGACAGCGCGACTGAGGCGCGAGCGTTGGCTAAAACTGCGACCGCCGGCATCAAAACAGGATCCTCCCCATGAAACTGCCCACCTCGCCCTTCACCGTCACCGACTGGAGCAAGGTCGAAGCCACCAGGCACCCCGGCGAGACTGGGCACGCGCTGTGGCGCACGCTGAACATTGGCGATCTCCGCGTGCGGATGGTGGAGTATTCGCCGGGCTATCTCGCCGATCATTGGTGCGATCGTGGGCACGTGCTCTATGTGCTCGCAGGCGAGCTCGACAGCGAGTTGCAGGACGGGCGCAAGTTCAAGCTGACGCCGGGGATGAGCTACCAGGTCTCGGATTTCGGCGATGCCGCGCACCGCTCGTCGACATCAGTGGGCGCGACGCTCTTCATCGTGGATTGACGGAACCTCGCCGTGTGCAGCGCAAAATAGCAAAGCGTTGGCGGCTCGCTGTCCGCGGGCACTGCCTTGCTCTGGCCCCATTATTTCGCTAGATTGTGAACCATCGATCCTTGGCCGAACGACTGGGCCGCGACGCCTCATTTCCAATGGGCGAGCACGTTTCAGGTATTTCTCCAAAAATCGACCAATCGGGACGAAGGGCGCGACGATTCGCGCTTCAGTCCCCCTGAGTGCATCGTCAATTGAAAGGAAATGACTATGGCAATGGGCACCGTGAAGTGGTTCAACAACCAAAAGGGCTTTGGCTTCATCCAGCCGGATGACGGCGCAAAGGACGTCTTCGTTCACATCAGCGCCGTCGAGCGCGCTGGCCTGTCGACCCTCAACGAGGGCCAGAAGGTTTCGTTCGATATCGTCGCGGACCGCCGCAGCGGCAAGTCCTCGGCCGACAACCTCCGCGCCGGCTAGTCGCCGCGCTGACGCTCTGACCACGGACGTACCGGCAGAGTGTTGAGACAAGAAGCCCCGCGGCCGGGATCCGGTTCGCGGGGTTTTTGTTTGCGCTGTCATTCCGGGGCTCGCGAAGCGAGAGCCCGGAATCCATTGATCCGCAGAATGCGCCGCCCGATGGATTCCGGGTTCGCGCCTTCGTCGCGCGCCGGAATGACGGCGGAACGGATCAGCCGACCTTTTTCAGAACGGACACGAAGAACCCATCCGTCCCGGTGCGCCTTGGCGTCATCAGCCAGCCCTCAGGCGATTGCAGCGCGGCCTCTGCAAACGCCTCGGCCTTGTCCCAGAGCACGCTTGCGGTCTGCTCCGGCGGCACAACCGCAAACTCCGGATGCCGGGCGATGAAGGCCCTCACCTGCTCGCCGTTCTCTTCTGTCAGCACCGAGCAGGTGATGTAGGCGATACGGCCACCCTGCTTCACCAGCGGAACTGCCCGCGCGAGCACCTCGGCCTGATCTTTCAGGCGGATATCGAGCGCACCCGGCCGCATGCGCCATTTGGCATCGGGGTTACGGCGCCAGGTTCCGGTTCCCGTGCAGGGCGCATCGATGACGACGAGGTCGGCGGTGGCGCTGATGTCGGCGAGCGGATCGGCCTCGCCCTTCGGCGCGCGGACGTCGGCATTATGGACGCCGGCCCGCGACAGGCGCTCGTGGATCGGCGCAAGCTGGCGCTTGTCGCGGTCGGTGGCGATGAGCCGGCCCTTGCCCTGCATCAAGGCGGCGAGCGCCAGCGTCTTGCCGCCGGCCCCGGCGCAGAGATCGATCACCTGCTCGCCCGGCTTTGCCGCGGTGAACAGGGCCGCAAGCTGCGATCCTTCATCCTGCACTTCAATGCCGCCCTTGATGAAGTCCTCTTCCGCCTGGATGCCGGGGTTGCGCGCATCCGCCGAAAGCTCGATGCGCAGGCCGTTTGGCGACCAGGGCGTCGGGTTCGCATGAAGATGAGCAAGCGCCTTCAGCACCTTGTCGCGATTGGATTTTAGCGTGTTGACGCGCAGGTCCAGCGGCGCCCGGCTCGCCATCGCCACCGCTTCCGCCGCGCGGTCCTCGCCGAACACTTTTGCCAGATGGGAATCGAGCCATTCGGGATAGTCGCCGGCGGTCGCGGCGGGCGCATCCTTGAGGGAGCGATGGCTGAGCGCCGCCTGCTCGGCCTCAGTCAGCGGCGCCGGCGCAAACCGGCTGCCGTCGAACATCGCGGCCATGGTGGCGGTGTCCATGTTGCGCTCCAGGCGAAGCATGCCGATCAGGCGCGCACGCGCGGTGTCGGAATCCATCAGGAACGCGCTCGACGCGTAGCGGCGCAGCACGTCCCAGACCAGGCCGGCAATGGCGGCGCGGTCGCCGGAGCCGGCGAAGCGGTGCGCGGTGCCCCACTCCTTCAAAGCCTTGGCCGCGGGCACGCGGTCCTTCTCGATGATGTCGATCACTTCAATGGCTGCGGACAGCCGGGCAGCGGGAGTCATTTGAATCTTTCAGGTGAGATCCGACGGCTAACCGTCAGATCAGCAACAAAATCTTGAGTGCGAAGTAGATCCACATCGCCAGCAGCACGAGCACGCCGGCGAGCCAGACCGTGGAGCGGCGGCCGAGATCGTTCGAGGTGACGAACACGCCGGCATGGGCAAAGCGGCTCACCACGAACACCCAGGACATCAGCACGATGAAGAGATCGGCATGGCGCAGCGGCAGCGCCAGCGCGATCAGGGCATAGAACAGCACCGGCAGCTCGAACTGGTTGCGGTAGCAATTGGCGATTTGTGTGGCGCCCTTCGGCCAGTTCGGCTCGCCCAGCGCGATGTCGCGGATCTTGGTCTCGCCGGAGACCAGCGCCTTCCGGCGCCCGAACACCATGCCGATCAGGAGCGCGAAGGTGAGTCCGATCTGCACGAAAACAGGCAGCAGGACCATTTGAACTGACATCGGAACTTTCCCGTCGATCGCGGCATGCCGCGGACCGTCATTAGCCGCGACTTCTCGCGCTGACAATCAAGGAGTTGAACCGGCGTTCTCGATTCCGCGACCAACCGCCGATTGTTAAAGCGATTTTGCCCCATTGCGGGCCCTCGAGGCGAGCCGCCATGAACATCCTGTCCAGCCTTTGGACCGATTCCGCCGACGCCCAGCTCGGCATCTGGATGTCGGCGCTGTCGGGCGTCGCGGCGGCGCTCGCCGTCGCGCTGGCGATGGCGGTCTATTTCCGGCTCGCCTACCGCACCTGGCGCGATGTCGTCAGGCACGGACTGGCGATGCTCGCGGCAGCAGGATGCCTACTCGATCCGTTATCGCGTGCTTTAAACTTTGTTTCATCGCGGATTTGGCGCACGCGTCATCGTTCCGACGTTTGGGCGCGCGATAGTTCGCGCATGTCCGAATTTCGCCTCACGCAGATTTCCGACACGCATCTCGGCCGCCACTTCCCCGGTCTGATCGCGAATTTCCAGGCGGTCAGCGAGCACATCGATGCAAGCCGGCCCGATCTCGTCATCAACACCGGCGATGTATCGTTCGACGGGCCGAGCAGCCGCGACGATGTCGAATTCGCGAAGAGCCTGCACGCCGCCCTGCCCGTCGACTGTCGCTACATCCCCGGCAATCACGATATCGGCGACAACCCGACTGCACTCGGGCCCGCACCGAAGCCACCGGTCACTGAGGCGCACCGCCAGCAATTCCGCGACATCATCGGAGAGGACCATTGGTCGTTCGAAGCCGCCGGCTGGCGTTTCATCGGCCTCAACTCGCTGGTGATGAATTCAGGGCTCGCCTTCGAGGCCGAGCAGCTCGACTGGCTCGCCTCGGAGATCGCTGCGGTGAACGGCAGGCCGGTCGCGCTGTTCATTCACAAGCCGCTGTTTCTCAACCTCCCCGACGATCCTGAACTCCCGGAGACCTCGATCCGCTACGTGCCGCAGCCGGCGCGCGCGCAGCTGATCGACATGTTCGCGCGCGTCGATCTCCGCCTGATCGCCAGCGGTCACGTGCACCAGCGGCGCGACTTTACGTTCCGCCACATCAGGCACGTCTGGGCGCCGTCTGTCGGGTTCAAGATCAACGATTCACGCCAGGACCGGATCGCGATCAAGGAAACCGGCCTTGTCGAGTACCGCTTCGCTCCAGACAGTTTTGAAGTCTGCCACGTCCGCGCCGCGGGCCAGGTTGATATCGATATCGAAGAGGTCCTCGCCCAGATCGGCGCCCACCACTAGCTCAACCGGCGAGCATCTTTTCTTACCTTATTACCTTACTGCACCAAAGTTGATCTCAAAATGCTTGATTTTCACTGATGACAACGTTGTCATTAGCCCATATCGTTCTCTCCAGCGGCCTTGAGCCGCGCGAGGGGGGGCGATTGATGCAGTTCTTGGCCCGGTGGGATAACCAGCGCCTGTCCGCGACGACGCGGGGCATTCCGCTGGTTGATGGCATTGCCACCGACGACATCGGCACCCGGGGCTGGCAACCTTCACGCGGAGATCTCGCGCTGCCCGCCCTCACCCTCGATGAGACCGCCTTCGCCGCCAATCGCGACCTCTTTCTTCGTTGGTGCAAGAGCAGCGGCGTTGTCATTGCCCCGCACGCCAAGACGCCGATGTCCCCAGAGCTTGCGCGCTCGCTGCGCGAGGCCGGCGCCTGGGGCACGACTGTTGCGAACATCCAGCAGGCCGCTGTGCTGCTCAGCCATGGCGAGCGGCGCCTCTTGCTCGCCAACGAGATCGGCGGGCTCGCGGCTGGCCGGCGGCTCGGCGCGCTGCTGAGCGCCTATCCCGATGTCGAGCTTCATGCCTTTGCGGATTCACCTGAGGCGGTCGCAACGCTGGCCGAGGCGGCGCGTGTTGCCGACAGGCGCGAGCTGTCCGTGCTGATCGAGCTCGGCGCAGGCCGCGCCGGCGCGCGCGATCGCGCCGCCGTCGAGGCGACGATGGCCGCGGTGCTGGCCGCTGATGGCCTCGTGCTTGGCGGCGTTGCCGCTTACGAAGGCGCCGTCGCAACGCCTGATGCCGACGAAACCCTGAACTCGATCGCAGCGCTGATGGAGCGCACCGTCGAGGCCTTCACCATGGTCCGCGCCGCTGCGCCTCGCCTGCCGCTGATCCTCAGCGCCGGCGGCTCCGCCTATTTCGATGTCGTGGCCCGCGCGCTCGCATCTGGCGCGCAGGCCGATGGCAACGCCACCATCGTGCTGCGCTCCGGCGCGCTGTTCTTTGCCGATCACGGCATCTATGCCCGCGCCTTCACCGAGCTCGACCGGCGCGGCGGTCTTTCCATCGACGGTACGCATCACTCGGCGGCGCAAAGCTTTCGACCGGCGCTGACGCTGTGGGCTGAAGTGCTGTCGCGCCCCGAAGCCGGACTGGCGATCGCAGGCTTCGGCATGCGCGATGCCTCCTTCGACCAGGGATTGCCGGTTCCCCTGCGCGTCTTTCGCGACGGTGTCGAACAGGATGGGCTCGCCGGGCGCCTGTCGGTCACGCGTCTCAACGACCAGCACGCGTTCCTGTCCGTCGCGTCAGACAGTGCGCTCGCGGTCGGCGATATCATCGCCTTCGGCATCTCGCATCCCTGCACCTGTCTCGACCGCTGGCGCGTGATCTTCGGCCTCGATGCCGACGGCGTCGTGAGGCGCGCCCTTCCCACCCAGTTCGGCTGAGAGCGCTACGATGAATTTCCTGCCGCTCTGGCGCTATCAGAACCAGCTCATCGACGGGGCCATCGTCACTCTCGAGCTGACGGTGATCTCGGCCTTGTGCGGGCTCCTGATCGGCGTTGCCGGCGCGGTCGCGCTGAAGGGGCGCAGCGCGCCGCTACGTTTGATGGTGCGCGGTTACATCGAATTGTTCCGCAACACGCCCTCGCTGATCCAGATCTTCATCATCTTTTTCGTGCTGCCGAGTTTCGGCCTGAAGCTGCCGGCGTTCGAATCCGCTGCGGTCGCGCTGTCGCTGTATTTCGGCGCCTATTCGGTCGAGATCACCCGCGCAGGGCTCGATTCCATTCCGCCCAGCCAGGTCGAGGCCGGGCAATGCTTGGGGTTGTCAGGCTGGCAGGTGTTTCGTCACATCGTGCTGCCGCCGGCACTGCGCAATGCCTATCCGGCCGTGACCAGCCAGTTCGTGCTGCTGCTGCTCGGCACCTCGCTCGCCTCACAGGTCGCGGCCGACGAACTGTTTCATGTCGCCGGCTTCATCGAGAGCCGCACCTATCGCAGCTTCGAGGTCTACGCGGTGATCTGCGTGGTCTATTTCGCGATGGCGATGGCGTTCAAGGCGCTGTTCGCGATCATCGCGGCGGCCGCCTTCCGCTGGCCGCGACGGCGCTGAGGGACAGGCGATGCGATCCTTCACCCTCATCGACTTCGTCTCGCTGTTTTCGGCCCTGCGCTGGACCGTCGCGCTGGTCGTGCTTGCGCTTGTCTTCGGCGCGCCGCTGGCGCTCGGCCTCGCAATGGGTCGCATCAGCCGCTTCAAGGGCCTGCGCTGGATAATGGCGGCGCTGATCCAGACCATCCAGAGCGTGCCGCTGCTCGGGCTGTTGTTCTTCTTCTATTTCGGCATGCCCGTCTTCCTCGGCATCCAGGTGCCCGCGATCATCGCGGTCACCATCGCCTACACGCTCTACACCGCCGCCTTCCTCGGCGAGATCTGGCGCGGCGGGCTCGAGGCCGTGAAGCAGGCGCAGTGGGAGGCCGGTGCCTGCCTCGGCCTCTCCGCCTGGCAGCAATTCCGCCACATCATCGCGCCACAGGCGCTGCGCCTGTCGCTGCCGCCGACCGTCGGCTTCCTGGTGCAACTGATCAAAGGCACCTCGCTCGCCTCGATCCTCGGCTTCGTCGAGCTCGCCCGCGCCGGGCAAGTGGTGAGCGCGGCGACGTTCCAACCGCTGCTTACCTATGCGCTGGTCGCCGCGATCTATTTCGCGCTGTGCCTGCCGCTCACGCTCTGGTCCCGCTCCCTGGAGGCCCGCCTCGATGGCTCTCGTTGAAATTCGCGACGTGCACAAGACATTCGGCAAGACCGAGGTGCTCAAGGGCGTCTCGCTCGACGTCGAGGAAGGCGAGATCGTCACCATCATCGGCCGCTCGGGCTCGGGCAAGTCGACGCTGCTCCGCTGCATCAACGCGCTGGAGAGCGTCGATTCTGGCGAGATCCGCGTTGAGGGCCAGAGGGTCCACGCCAAGATGCCGGACCTGAAGAAATTCCGTCAGCGCGTCGGCATCGTATTCCAGGCCTTCAATTTGTTTCCGCATCTGAAGGTCGAGCGCAACATTACGCTGGCTCCCCTGCTCACCGGCCGTATCGACAAGTCGAAGGCCCGCGCACTCGCCGAGGACGTGCTGACCCGCGTCGGCCTCGCCGACAAGATCGACGCCTGGCCGGAGCAGCTCTCCGGCGGCCAGCAGCAGCGCGTTGCGATTGCGCGGTGCCTGGCCATGGCCCCTCACCTCATGCTGTTCGACGAGGTGACCTCCGCGCTCGATCCTGAACTGGTCGGCGAAGTCCTCAAGGTGATGGAGGCGATGGCGAGGCAAGGCATGACCATGGTCCTGGTCACGCACGAGATGGGCTTTGCCCGCAACGTCGCCAACCGCATCGTCTTCATGCATCAGGGCCGCGTCTGGGAACAGGGCCCGCCGGCAAAGCTGTTCGCCAACCCTGAAACACCCGAGCTCGCAAGCTTCATCGGTTCGGCGAAATGAACGTCGTCTCACCAATCCGGCCATCGTGCCGCCACCAGGAGAAAGCCATGAGAAAGCGGAAGTCCCTCTTCACGGTCGTAGCAGCGGCACTTGCCGTCCTCGCTGCGACAAGCCTTGCCAAGGCCGACAAGCTCCAGGACGTGCTCGGCGCGGGCAAGCTTCGCGTCGGTATCCTCACCGATGCCGCTCCCTGGGGCTTCAAGGACGACAAGGGCGAGATCGCAGGTCTCGATGCCGATCTCGCCAAGCTGATCGCGGCCGACATGGGCGTGAAGCTGGAGCTTGTCCCGGTGACGGGCCCGGCGCGCATTCCGAGCCTCTTGTCCGACAAGATCGACATGCTGATCGCAGGCCTCGGCGCCACACCGGAGCGCGCCCAGCAGGTGATGTTCTCGCAGCCCTATGCGGTGGTGAATCTCGGCGTCTACGGTGCGAAATCGATTCCCGCTGCCACCGGCAAGAAACCCGACAATCTGGAGGGGCGCACCGTCGCAGTCGCCAAGGGCACGACGCTCGACGTCTGGCTGACCGACAATGCGCCGAAGGTGAAGCTGGTGCGCTTCGAGGATACGCCGGCCGCACTCGCCGCGTTCCTGGCGGGACAGGCCGACACCTTCGCCGAGAACAGCGCCATCGCGATCAAGGCGCAGGAGCAGAACCCGGCCAAGGAGATCGAGCTCAAATTCCTGATCCGCCAGTCGCCCGCCCATGTCGGCGTGCGCCAGGGCGAGCAAAATCTGCTCAACTGGATCAACACCGACATCTTCACCAACAAGCTCAATGGCAAGCTCGGCGCGCTGCAATTGAAATGGTTCAAGGAAGAGCAGACGCTGCCGACGTTGTAAGTTCAGACCGGCTCCCGCGATTCTGCGGGAGCCGCCCTCAGGAGAATTCGAAATGATCAAACGTTATGTCGTCGGCTCGCGCATGAGTCAGGCCGTCGCGGCGGGCGGCATGGTGCACATCGCAGGTCAAGTCGCCGATGACCGCAAGGCGGGCATCGTGTCGCAGACGCAGCAGGTGCTCGCCAAGATCGACGCGTTGCTGAAGGAAGCCGGCTCCGACCGCTCCAGGCTGATCGCGGTCAACGTCTTCCTGCCTCACATCACCGACTTCGACACCATGAACTCGGTCTACGACGCCTGGATCGATCCGGCCAACCCGCCGGCGCGCGCCTGCGTTGAAGCACGCCTGGCCGATCCGGATCTGCGCGTCGAGATGACCGCGGTCGCGTTGCTGTAACGGCTGCCCCTTCCACCCTTCGGCCGGCGTCGGCAACGACCCGGCCATGAGGCCTCCCATGCATACCGGACTTTTCCACGAGATCGATTTCGAGAAGGACCAGAAATGGTCCGGGCATCTCGGCATTCCCTTCTCGATCGATCGCTCCCCCTACTTCCAGCTCAAGATCCCGATCTTCCGGATCAAGAACGGTGCCGGCCCAAAGCTGCTGCTGATGGCCGGCAATCATGGTGACGAGTATGAAGGCGAGATCACGCTGACGCGGCTGTATCGCCGGCTCGATGTTACGGCCGTCAAGGGCGAGATCACCATTCTTCCGTTCGCCAATCTGCCGGCGGTGATGGCGGCGCGCCGCCGCTCGCCGCTCGACGAGGGCAATCTCAACCGCGCCTTCCCCGGCGATGCCGGGGGCACGCCGACGTTTCGCCTCGCGCATTTCCTCGAGCACGAGCTGTTTCCGCGCCATGATGTCGTCTTCGACATCCATTCCGGCGGCACGTCGATGGCGCATGTGCCCTGCGCATTGATCGAGCGGCAGGGACCGCCCGAGATGTTCGGCCATGCGCTGCGCCTGATGGAAGGGCTTGGCATGCCCTTCGCCTTCGTCGCCGAGAACGGCGCCGCTGCACCGACCTCGATGGCAGCTGCCGCGCGCGCCGGCGCGATTGGCCTCTCGGGTGAATTCGGCGGCGGCGGCACCGTCACGCCGCAGACGATGGCGCTGACCGCGCGCGCTGTCGACCGCCTCCTGCTCGCACTCGGCCTGGTTCAGGCACCTGTGCTCGGACCGCACGCGCCGGTCGAGCGCGCCACCGAATTGCTGGCGCTGCAAAGCCATGCCCAGGCGGTGTTCGCGACACGCCGCGGCTGGTTCGAGCCGGCCGTCACCGTCGGCGCGCGGGTCAAGGCCGGCGACATCGCTGGTTGGTACCATGATTTCGAGCGGCCGGAGCTGGCGGAAGAGATGCTGCGCTTCCCTGCCGACGGCATCGTGATCTCGCAACGCCTACACACCGACAGCCAGAGCGGCGACTGCCTGGCCCAGGTCGGCCGCGCCCTCTCTCGCGACGAGGTGCTGGCGCGGTGAGCTGGAGCGCAGTGAGGTGAACAGGTGCCGCCGCGAACTCGCTGCACCTCTCCCGCTTGCGGGAGAGGTCGGATCGCGCGCGGCGATGCGAAGCATCGTCCGGCGCGATCCGGGTGAGGGCTTTTTCCTCTAGGGGATTCTGGCCGTAACCTTGGATAATCCCGACGTTGAGATACCCTCTCCCCAACCCTCCCCCGCAAGCGGGGGAGGAAGCGGAGTGCCGATGCGGTTGCAGTACGATCTGATCTCATGATGCTCTAACCTGACGTCTCTCCAGGAAATCGATGACCGATCCGGCCAAGCCGAGCTATGACGATGTGGTGCGCATTCCGGCGCCGCCCGGCCGCAGCAATGCGACCGGACGGCCGCCGCGCATCGAGGAGGTCGCGGAGCGCGCAGGCGTGTCGCCGATCACGGTGTCGCGCGTGCTGCGCCACCCCGAAAAGGTCAATCGCGAGACGCGCGAGCGCATCCTCGAAGTGATCGAAGCGACCGGCTATGCCTCCAACCCGCATGCGCGCGCGCTGCGCTCCGGCCGGTCGAACGTGGTCGTCGCCTTTGTCTCCAACATCCTCAGCCAGCAGTTCGGCCTTGCGGTGCGCAGCTTCGCCGCAACGCTCGAGCCGGAGGGTTTTGAAGTGCTGGTCGGCCAAACCTCCTACTCCTATGTCAAGGAGGTCGCGATGATCCAGTCGCTGCGCGGCATCAGGCCCGCGGCGGTGATGTTCACGGGCGTGATCGAGCTCGAAGAGAATCGTGCCGCCCTTGCCGAACTCGGCATTCCCGTGATCGAGACCTGGGCCTATCCGCGCGATCCCATCGACATGCTGGTCGGCCTGCCCAATGCCGATGCCGGCGCGATGGCGGCGCGCAGGCTGGCGACCGCCGGGCACCGCCGCGTCGCCTTCATCGGCCGCAGCAGCGGCCGTGGCGCGCTGCGCCGCGACGGATTTCGCGCAGCCGCGGCGCAGCTGGGGCTCACTGTTGTGCACGAGATCAGCGTCGGTGAAATCACCGGGCTCGTCGACGGCCGCGCCGCGTTCACTGCCCTGCTCGAGCGCGGCGACCGCGTCGATGCCGTGTTCTGCGCGAACGATCTGCTCGCAACCGGCGCGCTGATCGAGGCCCGCGCCCGCGGGCTCTCGGTGCCGCGCGATCTCGCCGTGCTCGGCTTCGGCGACAACGACGTTGCCGATCAGATTACGCCGGGACTCACCACCATCTCGTTCGATGCCGGGGCTGTGGGTCGTATCGCGGGCGAGCTGCTACTGGCACGACTATCAGGCACACCGCGCGGCGCGCAGCAGCTGGCCGTCGATCTGTTCCTGATTGAACGCGGCAGCGTCTGAGCGGGCAGCTCAGGCGACACTCCTGAGATCCTGCTGGATCGCAGCCAGCAACGACTGCAGCGCATCGCTGCTCACTGGCTTGGCCGTCTGATCATTGGCCTGCGCGATCTTGGTTGGCTGGGCTGGCTTGACTGGACGACTGGGAAAACGCGGAGGAGGTGTCGGCATTGCCGGAGCGGCGAAGTCGCCCTCGTCCTCGCTGTGCACGAACTTGCCGTGGATGACGTCGTCGTGGCGGCCCATGACATACATGGCCGCCCAATAGCCAGCAGCCAGCAGGATTACGCAGAAAATACCGATCTCTAACATCGCAGCACCCTAAATATGCGCGATGATTCAATGCCTTCACCCCGGCGTCAATGAACCCTCGGTCACAGCTTGCGGCTTTTACGGGCAGGTGTGGCCGATCGGTAACTATTCGTTAACCAGCGGCGTCTGGTGTGTGGCGCCAGCGCAACCCCAGGACGCTCCAAGCCTCCTGGAGACGCCAAAAGCCCAGGCTTTACGCCTTGTCCGGCCCGACCCGGACCAGCTGCTTGCCGAAATTGGCACCCTTCAGGAGACCGATGAAGGCGCCGGGAGCACTCTCCAGGCCCTCGGTGACGAATTCCTTGTATTTCACCTTGCCGTCACGGACCCACGCGGACATGTCGCGCAGGAAGTCGCCATGGCGCGAGGCGAAATCCGAGACGATGAAGCCGCGGAAGGTCAGCCGCTTGGTCAGCGTCGCGCGCATCATGCTGGCGGCCCATTTCGGCGGCTTGGCCTCGGTGTCGTTGTAATGCGCGATCAGGCCGCAGACCGGCACGCGCGCGAACGGATTGAGCAGCGGAAACACCGCCTCGAACACGGCTCCGCCGACATTCTCGAAATAGACGTCGATCCCCTTCGGGCACGCGAATTTCAGCTTGGCCGGGAAATCGGTTTCGCGATGATCGAGACACTCGTCGAAGCCGAGCTCCTTCACCACGTAGTCGCACTTGTCCTTGCCGCCGGCGATGCCGACTGCGCGCGCGCCCTTGATCTTGGCGATCTGGCCGACGGCGGAGCCGACTGCGCCTGACGCTCCGGCGACGACGACGGTCTCGCCGGCTTGCGGCTTGCCGATGTCGAGCAGGCCCGTATAGGCGGTCATGCCGGGCATGCCGAGCACGCCGATCGAGGTCGAGATCGGACCAAGCTTGGGATCGACCTTGATGAGACCCTTGCCATTCGAGATCGCATGCGTCTGCCAGCCAGTCCGTGCGCGCACGATGTCGCCTACCGCAAAATCAGGATTGTTGGAGGCCGCCACTTCGCTCACAGCCTCGCCTTCCATCACGCCGCCGACCGGCACTGGCGCGGCGTAGGATGGACCATCGCTCATGCGTCCGCGCATATAGGGATCGAGCGACAGCCAGATCGTGCGCAGCAGGACCTCGCCAGCGCCGGGCGTTGTCACCGCGAATTCCTCGATGCGGAAATCGGACGGCTTTGGTTCACCGACGGGACGCGCGGCGAGAACGATGCGTTTTGCTTGGGACATGGCTTCCTCCTGACTGCTTGTTGCAGACATTTAGGAGGTGCGCGGGAATGAAGCAAATCCCAACACGCGCTGTCATCGCCCGCGAAGGCGGGCGATCCAGTATTCCAGAGGCGGTTGTGATTGAACCGAGACGCCGCGGCGTACTGGATTCCCCGCCTTCGCGGGGAATGACACCGCCGGTGGGGCGAGTGCGCCCGCGAGCGAAGCGCCTAACCCCCGCCCGGATAATTCGGCGCCTCGCGCGTGATGGTGACGTCGTGGACGTGGCTTTCGCGCAGGCCCGCGCCGGTGATGCGGACGAAGTTCGCCTTCTCGTGCAGCTCCTTCATGTCCTTGGCGCCGACGTAGCCCATCGCCGCACGGAGGCCGCCGGCGAGCTGGTGCATGACGTTGCCGACCGGGCCCTTGTAAGGCACCTGGCCTTCGATGCCTTCAGGCACGAGCTTGAGGGAATCCTTGATGTCCTGCTGGAAGTAGCGGTCGGCAGATCCCCGCGCCATCGCGCCGACCGAGCCCATGCCGCGATAGGCCTTGTAGGAACGGCCCTGCCACAGGAACACTTCGCCGGGAGTCTCGTCGGTGCCGGCGAGCAGCGAGCCGACCATGGCGATATCGGCGCCGGCGGCGAGCGCCTTGGCGAGATCGCCGGAGAACTTGATGCCGCCGTCGGCAATGACGGGAATGTCGGACTTCTTGGCCGCCTCGACCGCGTCCATGATCGCGGTGAGCTGCGGCACGCCGACGCCGGCGACGATGCGCGTGGTGCAGATCGAGCCCGGGCCGATGCCGACCTTGATGCAATCAGCGCCTGCATCGATCAGCGCCTGCGCGCCGTCCGAGGTCGCGACATTGCCGGCGACGACCTGCACCGAATTTGAGAGACGCTTGATGCGGTTGACCGCATGCAGCACGTGGCGGGAATGGCCGTGCGCGGTGTCGACGACGACGAGATCCACGCCGGCATCGATCAGGCGCTCGGTGCGCTCGAAGCCGGTGTCGCCGACGGTGGTGGCGGCGGCAACGCGCAGGCGCCCCTGCGCGTCCTTGCAGGCGAGCGGATGGGCGACTGCCTTCTCGATGTCCTTGACGGTGATCAGGCCGACGCAGCGATATTGATCGTCGACCACCAGCAGCTTCTCGATGCGGTGATGGTGCAGCATCCGCTTGGCTTCGTCCTGGCTGACATTCTCGCGCACCGTGACGAGGTTCTCGTGCGTCATCAGCTCGGAGACTTTTTGCCGGCGGTCGGTGGCAAAACGCACGTCGCGGTTGGTGAGGATGCCGACCAGCTTGCCGGGCGTCGCCTTGCCTGCACCGGTGACGACGGGAATGCCGGAGATGCCGTGATCGCTCATCAGCTTGAGCGCATCGTCGAGCGTGGCCTCGGGGCTGATGGTGAGCGGGTTCACCACCATGCCCGACTCGTAGCGCTTGACCTGCCGCACCTGGGCGGCCTGGCCTTCGGGATCGAAATTGCGGTGAATGACGCCGAGGCCGCCGGCCTGCGCCATGGCGATCGCCATGCGGGCCTCGGTGACGGTGTCCATGGCCGAGGCCATGATCGGGATGTTGAGCGGGATGGCGCGGGTGACCCGGGAGCGGATGTCGACCTCGCCCGGCATGACGTCGGACAGGCCCGGCTTGAGCAACACGTCGTCGAACGTAAAGGCTTCGCGGATGCCCTGAAGTTGCACCGTGGCCATATGCCAACTCCTTCCTGCGGCCCTGCCGCAAATGAGAATGGATGAGCGCCGCCCTCGGCGTACCTTGCGGCATCGCCTTGAGAATCGGAGCCCATCGGTGGGGTTGACGCGGGTCGATAGCATGTCCGCGTGACGAATCAAAGCAAATCGGGCCGCTGGCCAGCCATGCACAGGCTTTTTACGTCAATTCAGTGCGGATTGCCGGTCGGGGGGAGCCCATCCACCCGTCATTCCGGGGCGCGACGAAGTCGCGAGCCCGGAATGACGAAGGAGCGAGCGCAGGATTTAGGTGCTATGCGTCGATCTGCAATGGTCCCGCCGGGGTGGTGGTGATAAGCCGAAATTCTCGTCCTTCCACCCCATTTCCATGACCAACCCGACATGATCGACAAGCAACGCATCATTCCGCTGATCGTGGCCACGGCTCTCTTCATGGAGAACATGGATTCCACCGTCATCGCCACCTCGCTGCCGGCGATCGCGGCCGATATCGGCACCAGCCCGCTGACGCTGAAGCTCGCGATCACCTCGTACCTGCTGTCGCTCGCCGTGTTCATCCCCGCGAGCGGCTGGACCGCTGACAGGTTTGGCGCGCGCCTGGTGTTCGCGATCGCGGTCGGCGTGTTCATGATCGGCTCGGTCGGCTGCGCGCTGTCAGGTTCGGTCACCGGCTTCGTGTTCGCACGCATCCTGCAAGGCATGGGCGGCGCGATGATGACGCCGGTCGGGCGTCTCGTGCTGCTGCGCTCGGTCGACAAGAGCGCGCTCGTCAACGCGATGGCCTGGGTGACGGTCCCTGCCCTGATCGGTCCCGTGATCGGCCCGCCGCTCGGCGGCTTCATCACCACCTACGCGTCATGGCACTGGATCTTCCTGATCAACATCCCGATCGGGCTGCTCGGCATCTTCATGGCCTTGAAGTTCATCGATCCGATCAAGAGCGAGACGCAGGAGAAGTTCGATCTCTACGGCATGGTGCTCGCGGGCGTCGGGCTTGCCGGCATCGCCTTCGGACTTTCGGTGGCAGGCCTCAATTTGTTGCCGTGGAGCACGGTGGCGGCCCTGGTTGCGGGCGGCGCGATCTCGATGACGCTCTACGTCATTCATGCCCGGCGGACGGGCTCGCCAGTGCTGGATTTCTCGCTGCTCAGGCTGCCGACGTTGCGCGCGGCGATTATCGGCGGGTTCCTGTTCCGACTCGGCATCGGCGCCCTGCCCTTCCTCTTGCCGCTGTTGATGCAGATCGGCTTCGGGCTCACGCCATTCCACTCCGGTCTCGTCACCTTCTCCTCCTCGCTCGGTGCCATGGGCATGAAGACGCTGGCGGCACGGCTCATCCGTGCCTTCGGCTTCCGCAACCTGATGACGGTGAATGCGATCGTCAGCGCGTTCTTCCTCGGCGTCTGCGCGCTGTTCACGGTGACGACGCCGCTTCTGATCATCATGGTCATCCTGGTGGTCGGCGGTTTCTTCCGCTCGCTGGAGTTCACCGCGATCAACACCGTGGCCTATGCCGAGGTCGAGAGCCCGCAGATGAGCCGGGCCACCACGCTGGTCAGCGTCAACCAGCAGCTCGCCGTCTCCGCCGGCGTTGCGGTCGGAGCCGCCTCGGTGGAGACGACAATGTGGCTGAACCACGTCAGCGAGCTCAACGCCACCGTGTTCATGCCGGCCTTTGTCGTGGTGGCGCTGACCTCGGCAGCCTCGAGCTTTTTCTTCTGGCAGATGCCCGCCGATGCCGGCCACGAGATCTCCGGCCGCAAGGCGATCGAAGTCGCAAGCCGCAAGGGTGCGGCGAAGAGCGCCGCGAGCGCCGCGGTCAAGGCGGCGACGGAAGACACGCAGGACATGCGGGATCAGCGGCTGGGGTGATCGCACCATCGTCATTCCGGGGCATGCGCTGCATCGAGCCCGGAATCCATTGCATCGCTGGAACGCTCGGAGAAATGGATTCCGGGCTCGCCTCTTCGAGGCGCCCCGGAATGACGGAGTTTGGAGCTACGCCTTCGTTTCACCGCGAAACCCGGTCGCCAGCACATAGCGCTCCGAGGAATCCTGCCGGCTTGCCGCCGGCTTCACGTGGCGCACCGTCGCAAAATCGCGCTTGAGCTGGGCGAGCAGATCGGCGTCGGCGCCGCTCTGGAAGGTCTTGGCCAAAAACGTCCCGCCGGGCTTGAGCACATCGCAGGCAAAGGCCGCCGCCGTCTCGACCAGGCCGACGATGCGGAGCTGGTCGGTCTTGCGGTGGCCGGTGGTGTTGGCGGCCATGTCGGACATCACGACATCGGCGCCGCCGCCCAGCATCGCGGTGAGTTTTTCCGGCGCAGCATTGTCCATGAAATCGAGCTGGGCGAAGTCGACGCCGGGGATTTCAGGCATCTCCAGCAGGTCGATCGCGACGACCTTGCCCTTGCCGTCGACCGAGCCGACGCGCTTGGCGGCGATCTGGCTCCAGCCGCCGGGCGCCGCGCCGAGATCGACCACGGCCATGCCTGGCTTCAGCAGCCGAAACTTGTCGTCGATCTCGAGCAGCTTGAACGCCGCCCGCGAGCGATAGCCCGCGGTCTTGGCCTTGGCGACATAGGGATCGTTGAGCTGCCGCTCCAGCCACAGCTTCGACGACAGCTTGCGCTTGCCGCCGGTCTTGACCTGAACGTGCAGGCGGCCGGTGGTGTCCTTCGCCATCTCACCAGCTCCTGAGCGCGCCGTCCTCGCGCATCATCTCGACCAGCATGCCCTCGCGCAGGCCGCGGTCGGCGACGCGCAGGCGCGGCAGCGGGAAGGCGTGCCTGATGGCATCGAGGATGGCGCAGCCGGCCAGCACCAGATCGGCGCGCTCGACGCTGATGCAGCTGTTGCCCGCGCGGTCCTCGTAGCTCATGCCGAGCAGCTTGTTGATGGTCGCGGTGATGTCGGTATCGTTCATCCAGATGCTGTCGATGCGGCGACGGTCGTAGCGGACGAGATTGAGATGGATGCCGGCGAGCGTCGTCACCGTGCCCGACGTGCCGAGCAGATGCATGTCGGTGAGATCGCGGCCGTGCTCCGCGGCGAAGGGCGCAACGTGACCCGCGACCTCCTGCTCCATCGCAGCATAGATCTCCGGCGTCACGTCGCGGCCGCCGAACTGCTCGGCCAGCGTCACGACGCCAAGCGGGATCGACATCCAGGCCTTGATCCGCGGCTCCGGATTGGCGGGATCGCGCTCGATCCGCACCAGTTCGGTCGAGCCGCCGCCGATGTCGAACAGGATGGCGCCGCGGCCCCTGGGATCGACCAGCGGCGAGCAGCCGAGCATGGCGAGCGAGGCCTCGGTCTCGCGGTCGATCACCTCGAGCTCGATACCGGTCTCGGCCGCGACGCGGCTGCGAAAACCCTCCGCATTCGAGGCGGCGCGGCAGGCTTCGGTGGCGATCAGCCGCAGCCGCTTGGCCTTGCGCAGGTTGATCTTGTCCCGGCAAATGCTGAGCGCGGCGATGGCGCGATCGATCGCGGCCTCGCTGATGCAGCCCGTGGCCGATACGCCCTCGCCGAGCCGGATGATGCGCGAGAAGGAATCGACCACGCGAAAACCATCGTGGGTCGGACAGGCGATCAGGAGCCTGCAATTGTTGGTTCCGAGGTCCAGCGCCGCATAGACGCCGGTTGCCGGCGCCGGCGCAGGGACCGCAGGCTCGATGGCCAACGCCACCGCCGCCATCGACCCCTCCAGCTCACCGTGCGGCCCATGTTGGCTTACATGGCCGTCGCGGAGCCGCGTGTGGTCATTCATACAAACTGTCTTTCCACGGCCCCTAAGGGGCCGATCCGGAATTGCTTTTTCGCCTGAAACATTAGCAGCGCGGCTGACATGCGCAACATCGCATCACATAGGACCATGTCCATTCGTGCGTTGTCGTGAACGGGACCGTGGGCTATTTTTGCAGAGTCCGGCCCTCCAGGCGCCCCCAAACGCGCAATTTGCCGGCGTTTCAGGTCAAATCCCATGCAAGAACACACCAAATCGTCCACGCTCGAAAATGCTATTGCACTGCAAAAATATGGCGTCGGGCAGCCCGTCCGCCGCAAGGAGGACGACACCCTGGTGCGCGGCAAGGGACGCTACACCGACGATTTCAACCTGCCGGGCCAGGCCTATGCCGTGATCGTCCGCTCTACCCATGCCCATGGCGTGATCCGCGGCATCGGCATCGACGCCGCCAAGGCGATGCCGGGCGTCCTCGGCGTCTGGACCGGGACGGATCTGGATGCCGCGGGCTACGGCCCCTTCACCTGCGGCCTGCCGCTGAAAAGCCGTGACGGCTCGCCCCTGCTCCAGACCAACCGCCAGCCGCTGGCCACCGACAAGGTGCGCTTCGTCGGCGATCCCGTCGCCTTCGTGGTGGCGGAAACGTTGGCGCAGGCCCGCGATGCGGCCGAGGCGGTCGAGCTCGATATCGAGCCGCTGCCGGCGGTCACGGATCCCGAGGAAGCTGCCAAGCCCGGCGCGCCGCAGCTCTATGACCACATCCCCAACAACGTCGCGCTCGACTATCACTATGGCGACACGGAGAAGGTGAACGCGGCCTTCGCCAGCGCCGCCCATGTCACAAGGATCGACATCGAGAACACCCGTGTCGCGGTGGTTTCGATGGAACCGCGCGTCGGGCTTGCCTCGTACGACAAGGCCACCGGGCGCTACACCATCCAGATGCCGACGCAGGGCGTTGCGGGCAACCGGGCCAACCTCGCCAAGAATTTGAAGGTGCCGAACGAGAAGGTGCGCATCCTCACCGCCAATGTCGGCGGCTCGTTCGGCATGAAGAACGTGAACTATCCCGAGTACATGTGCATCCTGTACGCGGCGAAGGCGCTCGGGCGCCCGGTGAAGTGGCTCGACGAGCGCTCGACCAGCTTCCTCTCCGACAGCCACGGCCGCGCGCAGAAGATCCATGCCGAGCTGGCGCTCGATGCCGAGGGGCACTTCCTCGCCGCTAGACTGTCCGGCTACGGCAATCTCGGCGCCTATATCACCGGCGTTGCGCCCAGCCCACTCTCGCTCAACACCGGCAAGAACTTTTCCAGCGTCTACCGCACGCCGCTGATGGCGATCGACATCAAGACGGTCTTGACCAACACCACGCTGATGGGCGCCTATCGCGGCGCCGGACGGCCCGAGGCGAACTACTACATGGAGCGGTTGATCGACCGTGCCGCCGACGAGATGGGCATCAACCGGCTGACCCTGCGCAAGCGCAACTTCATCAAGCCGAACCAGATGCCGTTCCCGGCCTCGTCAGGCGTCACCTATGACAGCGGCGACTTCCAGGCCGTGTTCAACAAGGCGCTCGAGATCTCCGACCACGAGAACTTCCCCAAGCGCAAGAAGGAGAGCAAGAAGGCCGGCAAGCTGCGCGGCATCGCGGTCGGCTCCTATCTCGAGGTCACCGCGCCGCCCGGCGTCGAGCTCGGCAAGATCGTGTTCGATCCTGACGGCAGCGTTCAGCTTATCACCGGTACGCTCGACTACGGCCAGGGCCATGCCACCCCGTTCGCGCAGGTGCTATGCGCGCAGTTAGGGGTTCCCTTCGAGAGCGTGAAGCTCGTCCAGGGCGACAGCGACATCGTCCACACCGGCAACGGCACCGGCGGCTCGCGCTCGATCACGGCAACCGGCATGGCGATCGTCGAGGCCGCCAAGCTCGTCATCGAGAAGGGCAAGCGTGCCGCCGCGCACCTGCTGGAGGCCTCCGAGGCCGACATCGAGTTCGCAGACGGCACCTTCACCATTGCCGGCACCGACCGCAGCATCGACATCATGGAGCTTGCCAGAAAGCTTCACGACAGCAAGGTGCCCGATGGCGTGCCTGACTCACTCGACGTCGATCACACCAGCGAGCCGGTGCCATCGGCTTTTCCGAACGGCTGCCATGTCGCCGAAGTCGAGATCGATCCGGACACCGGCGTGGTGCAGATCGTGCGCTACAGCGCGGTCAACGATTTCGGCACGGTGATCAACCCGATGCTGGTCGCCGGCCAGCTCCATGGCGGCGTGGTCCAGGGCATCGGCCAGGCGCTGATGGAGCACGTCCGCTACGACGAGAGCGGCCAACCGATCACGGGCTCGCTGATGGACTACGCCCTGCCGCGCGCGGAGGACGTGCCCAACATGACGGTCGGCGATCATCCGGTACCGGCCACGACCAATCCGCTCGGCAGCAAGGGCTGCGGCGAAGCCGGCTGCGCCGGCAGCCTGTCGACGGTGGTCAACGCGGTGCTCGATGCGCTTTCCGACTACGGCATCAAGCACATCGACATGCCGCTGACCCCGGAGCGGGTGTGGCGCGCGATCCAGGATGCGAAGCGGAAGGCGGCGTAAGGCTGCCCTTCCGCCTCCACAAGAATGCTGTCATCGCCCGGCTTGACCGGGCGATCCAGTACTCCGAGACAGCAGTGATTCACCGAAGGGCCGCGGCGTACTGGATGCCCCGCCTTCGCGGGGCATGACACCGTATTTAAATTGACGCGCTTGCCTCTTCCCGTGCTACGCCGCCGCCTGCTCACGCGGCTGGTAGATCGCAATGTGCTGGCAGCGTGCAATCGGCGTCGTGCCGTTGGCGACGACCAGCGCGTCGAGCTCGACGAAGCGGTGGCCTTTCTTCTCATAATTCGCAGTGACCTTCGCCCGCGCGACAATCTCGTCGCCGATGCGTGCGGTCGACAGCAGCTGCATGCGGCTGCCGACATGGATCCACGGGCCGAGGATGGTGTTGTCGACCAGCACGCGATTCATGACGCGCTGGATCAGGCCGGGATGGCCGAGGCCCTCACGCACGAAAATCGGATCCGTCTCCCTGATGTCGGCGAGATAGTCGCTCGCCGCCTGCCCGGCCCAGCGGCGCGGCGCCGTGCCCAGCCACTTGCCGACTTCGAAGGTCGAACGGCTGACCGGCTTGCGCTCGGCGATCGCGGGCACCTCCACATATTCGTCCAATGACACCGCAGGCGCTGTCGCCGGCAGCGAGGCTGTGCCCGTCGCACACAGCTCGGTGCGGCTGAACACCTCGATCGTGAGCAGGCCGTTGTGCTCGGTGGCATCGACATCGGCGGCCTCGCCGTCATAAACCGGCTTGATGAAGCGGGCCTCGACCAGCCCGCGGGACAGGAAATCGCGGCCCCAGCGCGCCACCGGCACGTGCATCATGTAGGCGAAGACGTCGACGCCGGGGACCAGCCCGCCGGAAAAACCGAAGCGGCGCGCCACGGTGTCGTCGTGCATCTTGTTTTCGGACTGTTTGGCGGTGTTGTAGGCCTCGACGCGCCAGGTTTCGAGCCGGTTCGGCATGGCTTGGCTTCCCCATATTCTTGTTGTTCGGGGCTGATCGTAGGCCCCGGGGAACAGCGGTCAATCCCCTCGCCTTTGCGGCCCGAATGCGGTACCACGCGGCGAATGACAGACACTTCCACCCGCATCTATGTCGACGCCGACGCCTGCCCGGTCAAGGACGAGATTTATCGCGTCGCGATCAGGCACGGCGTGCCCGTCAGCGTGGTCGCCGGCAATTTTATCCGCGTGCCGCAGGACCCCCTGATCGAACGCATCGCTGCCGGCGCCGGCATGGACGCGGCCGACGACTGGATCGCAGAGCGGGCGAGGCCCGGCGACGTCGTCATCACGTCTGACATTCCGCTGGCGAGCCGCTGCGTGAAGGCGGGGGCCGACGTGATCGCGCCGAACGGCAAGCCGTTCACGGAGGAATCGATCGGCATGACACTGGCCGTGCGCAATCTGATGACCGATCTGCGCTCGGCCGGCGAAGTCACCGGGGGCCCGCGCTCGTTCGCGCCGCGCGACCGCTCCGCTTTCCTCTCGGCGCTCGACCAGACCTTGCGCCGGATCCAGCGCCGCCGCGCCGATCAGGCTGCTACGAGCCAGGGCTGACGATGGCGCCGCCGCTGATCCAACTCAAGGACATCAAGCTGACCTTCGGCGGCACGCCACTGCTGTCTGGCGTCGAGCTCAATGTCGCGCCATCCGAGCGAGTCTGCCTGATCGGCCGCAACGGCTCCGGCAAGTCGACGCTGTTGAAGATCGCGGCTGGCCTGGTCGAGCCCGACGACGGCACGCGCTTCGTGCAGCCGGGTGCGACCATTCGCTATCTGCCGCAGGAGCCTGACTTCGGCGAGCACAAGACCCTGCTCGCCTATGTCGAGGCCGGTCTCGCGCCCGGCGACGACCCCTATCAGGCGCGCTACCTGATCGAGCAGCTTGGGCTTACCGGCAACGAGAACCCGGCGAACGCCTCCGGCGGCGAGGCGCGCCGCGCCGCGCTGGCGCGGGTGCTGGCGCCCTCGCCCGACATCCTGCTGCTGGACGAGCCGACCAACCATCTCGATCTCTCCACCATCGAGTGGCTGGAAAAGGAGCTCGACTCCCGGCGCAGCGCGCTTGTCATCATCAGCCACGACCGCCGCTTCCTCACCAATCTCTCGCGCTCCACCGCCTGGCTCGATCGCGGCAAGATCAAGCAGATCGATCGCGGCTTTGCCTCATTCGAGAGCTGGCGCGATGAGGTGCTGACGGAAGAAGAGCGCGACCAGCACAAGCTCGACCGCAAGATCGTCGACGAGGAGCACTGGCTCCGCCACGGCGTCTCGGGCCGCCGCAAGCGCAACGTCAAGCGTCTCGCCAATCTGCATGCGCTGCGCGACCAGCGCCGCAACTATCGCGGCACCGCCGGCACCGCCAGTCTCGCCGCGGCGGAAGCCGAACAATCCGGCAAGCTGGTGATCGAGGCCAAGGGCATCACCAAGGCGTTTGGCGATCGCGTGATCGTCGACAATTTCTCCACCCGCATCCAGCGCGGCGACCGGCTCGGCATCATCGGGCCGAACGGCGCCGGCAAGACCACGCTGGTCAATCTGCTCACCGGGGGCATGCAGCCTGACACCGGCACGGTGCGGCTCGGCGCCAATCTGGAGATGGCCACTCTCGACCAGCACCGCGAAAGCCTCGATCCGAAATCGACACTCGCGGAAGCGCTGACCGGCGGCCGCGGCGACCATGTCATGGTCGGCGGCAAGCCGAAGCATGTCGTCGGCTACATGAAGGACTTCCTGTTCGCGCAGGAGCAGCGCGGCACGCCGCTGGAGGTGCTCTCGGGCGGCGAGCGCGGCCGGCTGATGCTGGCGCGCGCGCTGGCGAAACCGTCCAACCTGTTGGTGCTGGACGAGCCCACCAATGATCTCGATCTCGAAACCCTCGACGTGCTCGAGGAGATGCTCGGCGATTACGAGGGCACCGTCATCCTGATCAGCCATGACCGCGACTTCCTCGACCGCGTCGTCACCTCGGTGATCGCGCCGGAGGGCAACGGCAAGTGGATCGAATATGCCGGCGGCTACAGCGACATGCTGGCGCAGCGCGGTGCGGATTTGAAGCGCGAGACGGCCAAGGCGCCGGCGCCAGCGGAGAAGAAAGAGGAGCGTGCCGCCGCTCCCGCCTCCACGCCCAAGCGCAAGCTGAGCTTCAACGAGAAGCACGCGCTGGAGACGCTGCCGCAGAAGATGGAGACGTTGCACGCCGATATCGCCAGGCTGCAACGCGTGCTCGACGATCCAAATCTGTACGCCAGGGATCGCAAGACATTCGACGACACATCCGCCGCCATCGCCAAGGCGCATGAAGAATTATCAGCCGCCGAAGAGCGCTGGCTCGAACTTGAAATGCTTCGCGAAGAGATAGAACAGGCTTAACCCATGACAACGACCCTTGCTGCAAAGATCGCCCGCGAATATGGCACGCCCTGTGCCGTCATCGACATGGACAAGGTCGAGCGCAACATTGCCCGGATCCAGAAGGCCTGCGACGACGCCGGCGTCGCCAATCGCCCGCACATCAAGACCCACAAGAACCCGACCATTGCGAAGATGCAGGTCGCGGCCGGCGCCAAGGGCATCACCTGCCAGAAGATCGGCGAGGCCGAGATCATGGCCAATGCAGGGATCGACGACATCCTGATCAGCTACAATCTCTTGGGCGAAGAGAAGATGGCGCGGCTCGGCGCGCTCAATGCCAAGACCAGGATGACCGTGGCGGCCGATAACTCGACGGTCGTTGCGGGCTTGCCGAAGGCCGCCGAGGCGTCGGGCCGTCCGCTCTCGGTCGTGGTCGAATGCGACACGGGTCGCAAACGCGCGGGCGTCGAGACGCCGGCGGAAGCGATCGCGCTGGCGCGCGAGATCGCCGCGTCCAAGGGGCTCGAGTTCGCCGGCTTTCTGCTGTATCCGACCGAGACCGGCTGGGGCGATGCGCAGAAATTCTACGACGAGGCGCTGGCCGGCGTACGCGCGCACGGGCTGGACGCAAAAATCGTCTCGACCGGCGGCACGCCCAACCTCGTCAATATCGGCAAGCTCAAGGGCGGCACCGAGCATCGCTTCGGCACCTATATCTACAACGATCGCATGCAGGTGGCAGCCGGCGTCGCCAGCTGGGACGATTGCGCGCTGCATATTTATTCGACCGTGGTGAGCCGCGCGGCTCCCGAGCGCGGCATTCTCGATGCCGGCTCGAAGACGCTGACATCAGACACCGGCGGGCTCGATGGCCACGGCCTGATCCTCGAGCACCCCGAAGCCAAGATCGCAAAATTCGCCGAGGAGCACGGCTTCCTCGACCTCTCGCGCAGCAACACCCGGCCGAACGTCGGCGACGTCGTCCGTATCGTGCCGAACCATGTCTGCGTGGTGGTCAACATGATGGACGAGGTGGTGATGGTGCGCGGCGATGAGATCATCGGCACGCTGCCGGTGGCTGCGCGCGGGAAGCTGCGGTAGGGCACGCTGCCGTAGGGTGGGCAAAGCGAAGCGTGCCCACGACCTCTCGTCGTAACTGCGAAGATGGTGGGCCCGGCGCTTCGCGCCTTTGCCCACCCTACGATTTCTGCAACTGGGCGAGCCACGCCAACACACCCCTGCCCGCCGCCACACCTGTCGCAAACGAGGCCTGCAGCAGATAGCCGCCGGTCGGCGCTTCCCAATCCAGCATCTCGCCAGCGGCGAACACGCCGGGCAGCTTGCGCAGCATGAAGTGATCATCGAGTTCGTCGAAGGCAATCCCGCCAGCAGTCGAGATCGCGCGCTCGATCGGGGCGACGCCGGTCAGCTGAACCGGAATCGCATTCGCCAGATGCGCCAGCTCCGCCGGCGCGAACGAGGCCAGCTGCCGACCTGATCCGATCGCCGCCTCCTGCATCAGGCCAATGCCGACGGGCGACAATTGCGCTGCCTTGCGCAGGAAGTTTGCGAGCGACTGCTTGCCGCGCGTGCCTGACAGCCGCATGGTCAGCGCGGCGGTGTCGAGATCCGGCCGCAGCGCGATCGTCAGCGTCGCCTGCCCGATCCCCAGCACCGCCTCACGCAGCTCCGCCGACAGTGCGTAGATCGCGCCGCCTTCGATGCCGCTGCGCGTGATCATGGCTTCGCCGCGCACAGTGTGCGGACCGACCGTCAGCGCCACGCCCTTGAGCGGCTGGCCTTCAAAACGATTGCGGAAGACATCGGACCATGCAACCGCGAAGCCGGAATTGGCTGGCCGAAGCTTCGAGATGGAAATACCTTTTGCAGCCAGGATATCGACCCAAGCGCCATCCGAGCCCAATCGTGGCCAGCTCGCGCCGCCGAGTGCGAGCACCGTTGCACCAGCGGCGATGGCAAGCGTGCCGTCCGGCGCGCGAAGCTTGAGCCGTCCCTCCGCGTCCCAACCGGTCCACCGATGGCGAAAAGCGAACTGCACACCCGCCGCATCGAGCCGCCGCAACCAGGCACGCAGCAGGGGCGAGGCCTTGAACGTCTTTGGAAACACCCGTCCGCTGCTGCCAATGAAGGTCAACTGCCCGAGGCCCGCGCTCCAGTCGCGCAGCGCGTCGGGCGGAAACGCCTCGATCGCATCGCGCAAGCGCGGCATCGCCTCCCGGTAACGCGGGAGGAAATCCGCCAGCGGCTCGCTGTGAGTGAGGTTGAGCCCGCCCCGGCCGGCCATCAAAAATTTGCGGCCGGCCGACGGCATGGCATCGTAGACGATGACGCGGGCGCCGCCTTGCGCCAGCACCTCCGCCGCCATCAGCCCGGCGGGACCGGCACCGATGACGGCGACGTCGGTCAGAGCTTGATCCCCGCCCGCACTGCTGCCTGCGCGACATACTTTTGCGTCTGCTCGAACGCACCGGCAAGCGCCTTGGCCTTGGACATGTCGCTGATCTCGGCGAAATGCGCCGCAATCGCGTCCGGGGTCCAGTCGGACTCGGGCAGGTTGATGCCTTCGCTCTCGACGATCTTGATCACGGCGAAGGAGCCGGCGCCGGCACCCATGATGGTGCGGGTCGGTGCGTCCTCGCTCAGCATGTATTCGACCGCCGGCGTGATCGCGTTCGGCTTCATCAGTTGCAGCGCCTGCGGCGGCAGCAGCTCTTCGGTCATGCGTGTCGCCGCCGTCGGCGAGATGATGTTGACGCGGATGTTGTTCTTGCGGCCCTCTTCCGCGAGCACATTCATCAGCCCCACCATGCCCGACTTGGCCGCGCCGTAATTGGCCTGGCCGAAATTGCCGTAGAGGCCGGAGGAGGACGTGGTCAGCACGATGCGGCCGTAATTGCGGTCGCGCATGCCGGCCCACACCGCCTTGCAGCAATAGAAAGTACCGACCAGATGCACGTCGAGCACCTTCTGGAAGTCGGCTGCTTCCATCTTGCCGAACGACTTGTCGCGCAGGATGCCGGCATTGGCGCACATGATGTCGACGCTGCCCCACTCCTTGGTGGCGCGCTCGACCATGGCGGTCACCTGCTCGAAGTTCGAGACGTCGGCGCCATCGGCCATGGCGGTGCCGCCGGCTTTGCGGATCTCCTCGACCACGGCCTCTGCCGGCGACAGCGAGCCTCCGGTGCCGTCGCGCGCGCCACCGAAATCATTGACCACGACCTTGGCGCCGCGGCTGGCGAGGCCCAGCGCGTGCGCCTTGCCGAGACCATTGCCCGCGCCGGTGACGATGGCGACGCGTCCGTCGAACCTGATTGCCATTGTGTGTTTCCCAGAAGTTAGATCGTCATGGTCAGGCTTGACCCCGCCATCGATCAAAATCGACAGGCTTTTGAGCAGCGATGGATTGCCAGGTCAAGCCCGGCAACGACGCCTCAAGTCAGGCGAAATAGGTCAGGCCGAGCCACTCGGCGACCAGCGCCGGCTTTTCCTCGCCTTCGATCTCTACCGTCACGTTGGTGCGGGTCTGAAATTCGTTGGGCTTGCGCAGCTTGGCCTCGGCCAGCACAAATCGGCCGCGGACACGCTTTCCGGAACGCACCGGCGAGATGAAGCGCAGCTTGTCGAAGCCGTAGTTCACGCCCATCGTGGTGCCGGAGATGACCGGCATCACCTCATAAGACATGATTGACAGCAGCGACATCGTCAGAAAGCCGTGCGCGATGGTGGTGCCGTATGCCGTCTCCTGCTTTGCCCTCTCGGGATCGACGTGGATGAACTGGTGATCCTCGATCACGTCGGCATAGGCGTCGATGCGGGGCTGGTCGATCAGGTGCCAGGACGACACGCCGATCTCCTTGCCGACCAGGGCCTGATAGGCCTGAAGCGTGATCGGCGGCTTCTTCCAGATTTGGTTCATTGGTAACTCCAAATACCGTCATTCCGGGGCGATGCGCAGCATCGAACCCGGAATCCATTATGCCGCAGCGCTGTTGCTGAATGGATTCCGGGTTCGTGCTCCGCACGCCCCGGAATGACAAGCTTCACCTAAGTCTCACTTCTCGTTTTTGGCAGCTCCGAAAAATCCTCCTCACGGAATTCCCGGCCGCGCAGCGGATCGTCGCGATCGTTGTCGCGTTCGAGCCGTCGTAGCTGCACGCGGCGGATTTTGCCAGAGATCGTCTTCGGCAGCTCGGAGACGATTTCCAGCCGGCGGATGCGCTTGAACGGCGCAAGCCGGGTGTGCAGGTGCTTGAAGATGGAAAGCGCCGTCTCCGGTGTCCGCTCGGCGCCCGCGGTCAGCAGCACAAAGGCCTTGGGAATCGCGAGCCTGATGGGATCGGGGCTCGGCACCACCGCGGCTTCCGCGACGAGCTCATGCTCGAGCAGCACGCTCTCGAGCTCGAAGGGGCTGATGCGATAGTCGGAGGATTTGAACACGTCGTCGGAGCGGCCGACGAAGGTGAGATAGCCGTCCTCGTCTGCGAAGACGACATCGCCACTGCGATAGAGCTCGCCTTCCGCGCCCGACAGCTTACCGTCGTCGCCCTGATAGCCTTGCATCAGGCCGGCGGGACGAGCAGCGCCCAGCAGCAGCGCCACCTCACCTTCCTTGGCTGGATAGCCGTCGGCGTCGCTGACTTGCACACGGTAGCCCGGCAGCGGCCGGCCCATCGAACCAACCTTGATCTTTTGCCCAGGCGAGTTGCCGGCAAGCGCAGTCGTCTCGGTCTGGCCATAGCCGTCGCGGATGGTCAGACCCCAGGCGGCCTGAACCTGGTCGATCACCTCAGGATTGAGCGGCTCGCCCGCGCCGCAGACTTCGCGCAAGGCAACCTTGAACGAGGACAGGTTCTCCTGGATGAACAATCGCCACACCGTAGGCGGCGCGCACAGCGTGGTGACGCCGCAGCGGCCGATGGTGGCAAGCAGGCCCTTCGCGTCGAAGCGCGGCTGGTTGACCACAAACACGGTCGCACCCGCATTCCACGGCGCGAAGAAGCAGCTCCAGGCGTGCTTGGCCCAGCCGGGCGAGGAGATGTTGAGATGGACGTCGCCGGGCTTTAGCCCGATCCAGTACATGGTCGACAGATGCCCGACCGGATAGCTGCGCTGGCTATGCCGCACCAGCTTCGGCTTTGCCGTCGTGCCCGAGGTGAAGTAGAGCAGCATCGGGTCGTCAGCGTTGGTCGGGCCGTCGGGCGTGAAACTCACAGGCGCCTTCGCCGCTTCGTCGTAAGCGAGCCAGCCCTCGGACGTCTCGCCCACAACGATACGCGCGACACCATCGACGCCAAGGCTGGCAAACTTCGCGACCTGATCCTGTGCAGCCACCACCGCCTTCGCCTTGCCGCGATCGAGCCGGTCGCGCAGCTCGTCGGCCGTGAGCAGCGTGGTCGCGGGGATCACGACGACGCCGAGCTTCATTGCGGCGAGCATCGTCTCCCACAACGGAACCACATTGCCGAGCAGCAGCAGGAGATGATCGCCGCGCTTCAGGCCCTGCGCACGGAGGAAGTTGGCAACCTGGTTGGAGCGCTGCGAGAGCGCCGCAAAGGACAGTTTCGTCTGCTTGTCCTGCGCAGCATCGACAATCCAGAGCGCGGGCCGATCCTTGCTCTCCGCATTCGTCGCCAGCTCGGCGTCGAACCAGTCGAGCGCCCAGTTGAAGGGATCAGGATCGGGCCAGCGGAAATCCCTGACCGCTGTCTCGTAATCCGTGCGGTGCTGAAGCAGAAACGCGCGCGCTTTCTGAAATGTCGTCATCAAGATTTCCCGGCCAGCTCCCTAACGTGCTTGATAATTCCGGAAAAATCCACCCCGCCATGGCCAGCTGCGTCGAAAGACTGGTAGATCTCCTGCGCATGCTTGCCGAGCGGCGTCGCTGCACCGGCGGCCTTGGCGGCGTCCTGCGCCAGGGTCAGGTCCTTCACCATCAGCGCCGAGGCGAAGCCCGGCTTGTAGTCGTTGTTGGCAGGCGAGGTCGGCACCGGGCCCGGAACCGGGCAATAGCTCGTCAGCGACCAGCACTGGCCCGAAGACGTCGAGGCGACGTCGAACAGCGCCTGATGCGAGAGGCCGAGCTTCTCAGCCAACGCAAAAGCCTCGCTCACCGCGATCATGGAAATGCCGAGGATCATATTGTTGCAGATCTTGGCGGCCTGGCCCGCTCCGGCGCCGCCGCAATGCACGATCTTCTTGCCCATCTTCTCCAGCACGGGCTTGGCTGCCGCGAACGCGCCCTCCTCGCCGCCGCACATGAAGGTGAGCGACGCACCCTTGGCGCCACCGGTACCGCCGGACACCGGCGCGTCGACCGAAAGTACACCGTGTTTGGCTGCGAGCGCATGGGCAGCCCGCGCGCTCTCGACATCGATGGTGGAGCTGTCGATGATCAGCGCGCCGTTGGTCATAACAGGTACGACCTCGTTCCAGACGGCGAGCACGTGCTTGCCGGCCGGCAGCATGGTGACGACGACATCGGCGCCTCTCGCCGCGCCCGCCGCGCTGTCGGCGATGCTGGCGCCATCGGCCTTGGCCTGGCTGCGCGAGGCCTCGACGAGGTCAAAGGCCACGACCTTGCGGCCGGCCTTGACCAGATTGGCCGCCATCGGGCCGCCCATGTTGCCGAGACCGATGAATGCGATCGTAGCCATTGTCGTTTCCTCCACTTCGATCTTTATTGGTTGAATTTGAGCTCGTCGGCGCCGATCTCGGCAAAATAAGGTTCAAGCATCTCTGGCGTCACATCCTCGATGCGCGGCGGCGACCAGGTCGGATTGCGGTCCTTGTCGATCACGGCGGCACGCACGCCCTCGCGGAAATCATCGCTGCGGAAGACCTCCAGCGCGGCGCGATATTCCCGCACCAGGCATTCTTCCAGGCTCGACGCGGTGCGCGCCAGCCGCAGCAGTTTCAGCGTCACCACCATGCCGCGCGGCGATTTTTCGTTGAGCGTCTTGAGCGTTGCCAACGCAAAGTCTGAGCCGTCGCGCTTGAGCGCGGCCAAGATGTCTTCCATGCGGTCGAAGCCGAACAAGGCATCAATCACCGGCTCCTTTGCCGCGACCGGCCCCGCGGTCTCGCCGGTCGCAAAACCGTTGATGAGCTTGCTGATATCAGTCGCGGTCGCGCCCGCGCGCACCTTGGTCAGCGCCTCACGCAACTCCGGCAATTTCGCTGCAGGAACCACCCAATCGGCAAATCTCGCGTGGATCGCATCCGGCCCGTTCATGGTCTGGCCGGTCAGGCCGAAGAACGTGCCGATCTCGCCGGGCGAGCGCGACAACAAATAGGTGCCGCCGACATCGGGAAAGAAGCCGAGCCCGACCTCCGGCATCGCCAGCTTCGTGCGATCGGTAACGACCCGATGGCTCGCATGCGCGGACAAGCCGACGCCGCCGCCCATCACGATGCCGTCCATGAAAGCGACATAGGGCTTTGGAAACTTCTTGATCCGGGCGTTGAGGATATATTCCTCGCGCCACAGGATCTTGCCGAGATCGCCGCCGGCCTTCGAGCTTTCCCAGAGCGTGCGGATGTCGCCGCCGGCGCACAGGCCGCGCTCACCGGCGCCTTCCAGCAGGATCACGGCAACGGTGGGATCGCTCTCGAAGCGGTCGAGCGCCGTCTCGATGTCGCGAAACATCTCCAGCGTGACGGCATTGATGGCTTTGGGACGATTCAGCCTGATCACGCCAGCCCCGCCCTCGATACGGGCGACCAGATCGCCCTCCTCCACTTCGTTCATCGCGCGCCCTCAATCAGTTTGCGCGCCACGATGAGCCGCATGATCTCATTGGTACCTTCGAGGATCTGATGCACACGCAGATCGCGCACGATCTTCTCGATGCCGTATTCGCTCAAGTAGCCGTAGCCGCCGTGCAGCTGCAGGGCATGATTGGCGACCTCGAAACCGACATCGGTGCCGAAGCGTTTTGCCATCGCGCAGAGCATGGTGGCGTCGGGGTCCTTGCGATCCAATGCGGCCGCGGCCCGCCACAGGAAGGTGCGTGCGGCCTCAAGCTCGATCGCCATATCCGCGAGCTTGAACTGCAAGGCCTGGAATTCGTCCAGACGTTTTCCGAACGCCTTGCGCTCCTTCATGTAGGCGCGCGCCTTCTCCAGCGCCGTCTGTGCGCCACCGAGCGAGCACGCCGTGATATTGAGGCGGCCGCCGTCGAGGCCGGCCATCGCAATCTTGAAGCCGACCCCCTCCTCGCTCAGCCTGTGGGCAACAGGCACGCGGGCGTTCTCGAACATCACGGCGCGGGTCGGCTGCGCGTTCCAACCCATCTTGCGCTCATTGGCGCCGAAGGAAACGCCTGATGTCTTGCCGTCGATGACGAGGGTCGAGATGCCGCCCGGGCCATCACCGCCGGTACGCACCATTGCGACCAGGAGATCGGTGCCGCCAGCACCAGAGATAAACTGCTTCTGGCCATTGAGGACGTAGTGATCGCCGTCGCGCACTGCACGCGTCCGCAGCGCCGCTGCATCGGAGCCGGCGCCCGGCTCGGTCAGGCAGTAGCTCGCGATCAGCTCCATCGAGCAAAGTTTTGGCAACCATTGATGGCGCTGGGTGTCGCTGCCGAACGCATCGATCATCCATGAGGCCATGTTGTGGATGGAGATAAAGGCCGACGTGGTCGGGCAGCCCGTCGCCAGCGCCTCGAAGATCAACGCGGCGTCGAACCGCGTCATGGCGGAGCCGCCGACATCGTCACGGATGTAGATGCCGCCCATGCCGAGGGTTGCGGCCTCGCGCATCACATCGACCGGGAAATGCTTCTCTTCGTCCCAGCGTAGCGCATGCGGCGCGATCTTTTCCGCCGCAAACGCCAATGCCATGTCGCGAACCGCGATCTGATCCTCGTTCAGAGCGAATTGCATGCTGGCGCCTACCCTCTTCACTCCATCGTCATTGCGAGCGCAGCGAAGCAATCCAGCATCCCTCCGTGGAGACAGTCTGGATTGCTTCGTCGCACCAGTGCAAAATTGCTACGCAATTTTGTCACGGGCTCCTCGCAATGACGGCTACGCCGTCACTTCATCAGCGGGATCGAGAACTCCGCACCTTCCTTGACGCCGGACGGCCAGCGCGAGGTCACCGTCTTGGTCTTGGTGTAGAAGCGGACCGAATCCGGACCGTGCTGGTTGAGGTCGCCGAAGCCCGATTTCTTCCAGCCGCCGAAGGTGTAATAGGCGATCGGCACCGGGATCGGCACGTTGATGCCGACCATGCCGACATTCACCTTGGCCGCGAAGTCGCGCGCGGCGTCGCCGTCGCGGGTGAAGATGGCAACGCCGTTGCCGTAATCATGCTCGGACGGCAGCGCCAGCGCCTCCTTGTAGTCGTGCGCGCGCACGACCGAGAGCACGGGCCCGAAGATCTCTTCCTTGTAGATCCGCATGTCCTTGGTGACGTTGTCGAACAGCGAGCCGCCGAGATAGAAGCCGTTCTCGTAGCCCTGCATCTTGAAGCCGCGGCCATCGACGGCGAGCGTCGCGCCTTCCTTGATGCCGATGTCGATGTAGCTCTTGACCTTTTCGACCGCCTCGCGCGTCACCAGCGGGCCGTAATCGGCCGACGGATCGATCGAGGTGCCGATCTTGAGCGACTCGACGCGCGGGATCAGCTTTTCCATCAGACGGTCGGCGGTGGACTTGCCGACGGGCACCGCAACCGAGACCGCCATGCAGCGCTCGCCGGCCGAGCCGTAGCCCGCGCCGATCAGCGCGTCGACCGCCTGGTCCATATCGGCGTCAGGCATGACGATGGCGTGGTTCTTGGCACCGCCGAAGCACTGGCAGCGCTTGCCGGTCTGGGCGGCGCGCTCGTAGATGTACTGCGCGATCGGCGTGGAGCCGACGAAGCCGATGGCCTTGATGTCAGGGTCGTCGAGGATGGCGTCGACCGCTTCCTTGTCGCCATTGACGACGTTGAGAATGCCGGCCGGCAGGCCCGCCTCCATCATCAATTGGGCGAGCAGCATCGGCACGCCGGGGTCGCGCTCGGATGGTTTGAGGATGAAGGCGTTACCGCAGGCGATCGCGGGCGCGAACTTCCACATCGGGATCATCGCCGGGAAATTGAACGGTGTGATGCCGGCGACCACTCCCAAGGGTTGCCGCATCGAATAGATGTCGATGCCGGGACCGGCGCCCTCGGTGTACTCGCCCTTCATCAAATGCGGGATGCCGCAGGCGAACTCGGCGACTTCGAGGCCGCGCTGAATGTCGCCCTTGGCGTCGGGCACGGTCTTGCCGTGCTCGCGCGCCAGCAGCTCGGCCAGCTTGTCGTAATCGCGCTGCACCAGCTCGAGAAATTTCATCATCACGCGGGCGCGGCGCTGCGGATTGGTGGCGGCCCATTCGGGCTGTGCGGCGCGGGCGTTCTCGACGGCCGCGCGAACCTCGGCCTTGGACGCCAGCGCGACCTTGGCCTGGACGTCACCGGTCATCGGCTCGAAGACGTCGGCGGTGCGGCCCGAGGTACCCTTGACCTCCTTGCCGCCGATGAAATGTCCGATTGAGCGCATGGAATGATCTCCTTCAGGCCGAGCTTGAACGCTTTGACAAATCCTATTGACCTGCATTTTATAGGATTCAAGTCTGAGATAATGCACCATAGATGTGCGAAAATGCTGGATCAAGGCGCTATCGACTGGGACGACTTCCGCTTCGTGCTGGCCATCGTGCGGGGCGGCTCGGTGTCGGCTGCCGCAAAGCAGCTCGGCGTCGACCATGCCACCGTGATCCGGCGTGTGGACCGGCTGGAGAAGCATCTCTCGGCAAAGCTGTTTGACCGGCGAAAGACCGGCTACCTGCTCACCGAATCCGGCCAGCGCGTGGCCGACAGTGCGGAGGCGATGGAATCCACCATTGTGGCCAACCAGGAGCAGGTCGGTGGCTCCGTGGCGCGGTTGACCGGCACGGTGCGGATCGGCGCGCCCGATGGCTTCGGCACCGCCTTCCTGGCGCCAAGGCTCGCCCCGTTCGCCGACCGCTATCCCGACCTCGATCTGCAACTTGTGGCCACTGCGCGGCTGTTCAGCCTCTCCAAGCGCGAGGCCGACATCGCGATCAGCCTGACCATGCCGAAGGAAGGCCGCATCGTTGGCCGCAAGCTGCTCGACTACCGCCTCGGGCTCTACGCCGCCCCCGCCTATCTCGATCGTTTCCCGAAAATCGTCTCGCGGCAGGACCTGCCGCAGCACCGTTTCGTCGGCTACATCGAGGAACTGCTGTTCACGCCGGAGCTTGACTACCTTCCGCAGGTGTCGCCGCGGATCTCTGCGCGCTTCCGCAGCGCCAATCTGATCGCGCAGCTCAACGCGACTCTCTCAGGCTTCGGCATCGCTGTGCTGCCGCACTTCATGGCGAGCGACTATCCGCAGCTCGTGGCGGTGCTACCCGAGGAGATTTCGATCACAAGGACGTTCTGGATGCTGATGCACGCCGACAGCAAGGATCTGGCGCGGATCCGGGCGGTGGCGGATTATATCGGCGAGATCGTGGAGCGTGAGCGGGCGTTGTTTGCGGGGCGATAAAAGCCGGGCTCGGAGGGTGGGCAAAGCGAAGCGTGCCCACGCATTTTTGTGACCGAGAGAGATGGTGGGCACGGCGCTTACGCGCCTTTGCCCCCCTACGGCACCTCGCCTAGTTTTGCTTCGCCTTTTTCGCCGCCGCCACCTTCGGCTCCCGCTTGGCGATCTCCAGCGCGCTGTCCCGGCCCGCCTTCAGCACCTCATCCGACAGCTCGCTGGAGCCGGCGATGCGCGCCAGCAGCATGGTGCCGGCCATGGTCGCCAGCGTGGCGATCGCCTGCTTGCGCGCGGCCTTGCGCGGAACGTTCGGGATGAAATCGGTCATCATCTCGATCATCTCGTCGAGCTTGCCAGCAAAGGCTTTTCGCGTCTTCGGGCTCTCGCGGGCGATCTCGGCGCCGAGCGCTGGGATCGAGCAGCCCTGGCCGGGATTGTCGCGGTGCAACGCCGAGAGATAGGTTTCGACGATCTGGGTGAGCTGCTTCTCGGGCGCAACCTGATCGGACTGCTTGCGCCAGTGCTCCATGGAGCGGTCCATGGCGTAGGCAAAGGCTTCGATCACCAGCGCCTCGCGCGAATCGAAATGGGCGTAGAAGCCGCCATGAGTGAGGCCCGCCTCCTTCATGAGGTCGGCAACGCCGATACCATGGGCACCTTTTTCGCGCAGCCGCACGGAGGCCTTCCTCACGATGCGGTCGTGGGTTTCCTGCTTGTGTTCCCGAGAATAGCGCATGCAGCTCTCATTGGATGTCGGAGGTCATCTCATAACACGAATATCGACCGAGCGGCGCATTATTTCCCGGCAAAGATGTTGCCGACCATGGAAAAAGTTGCAGTTGCATGGACCGCGAGTGCCCCTTTACCATCGCGCACAAACCCTTCGGTATAGCTGGTCTGGCGCCCAAGCTTGATGACCTTGCCTTCGGCTGAGATCAGCCCGGACCGGACCGAGAGCGGCCGCAGGAAGGTGATTTTCAGGTCGAGCGTCACCGACGACTGCCCGGCCTCCAGCCGCGTCGAGATCGCACAGCCCATGGCGGTGTCGAGCAGAGCCGCCGCGGTCGCCCCATGCAGAAGGCCGATGGTATTTTCGAGATCCTCGCGCGGCTCCAGTTCCATCACGATCCTGTCAGGCTCGACCACGGCCATGATAAAACCGATCAGCCTGGCGAAGGGCGGCGGTGGCAGCCGACCATCGCGGATGCCAAGCATGGCGTCCAGGCCTGATAGCCCCATGGCCACTTTCGCGACCGGCGCAGGCACCTGCCAGTCGACCACGCGCTCGCGCCGCTGCGCGGATGAAAACAAATCGACTTGAGCGGATTCGGCCATGATGCCCTCTTTGATATTATGATAATCATACTATGCGACGGACTTCATGCTGGCAACAGTGCCGCATCCGCTTGACAAGCGCGGCGTTTCGGCCCGGAAGTAATACCGACGGCCGCGCCTCGCGCCCGTCCACGAAAGATTCGAGATCTCGCGATGGAAATGCTCAACGACCACTGCGGCGTGACACGCGATGCGCGCGGCGTCGTTCATGTCGCAATCTGCAACGCCGGCTCACTGAACATTTTGAGCTCGCACGTCACCGACGCAGTCCGCGAAGGGCTGCAAAAGCTCGCCACTGACCGCAGCATCCGGGTCGTGGTGCTGCGCGGCCAGAGCGAGAAGAGCATGATCGGGGGCGCCGACATCAAGGAGATGGCCAAGCTCGACCAGAAGTCCGCGGAGGCCTTCATCAGCCGGCTGCGCGATCTCTGCGAGGCGGTGCGGCAATTCCCTGCCCCGATGATCGCCCGCATGCCGGGCTGGTGCCTCGGCGGGGGGCTCGAGGTGGCAGCGGCCTGCGATTTCCGGATCGCGGCGCATGATGCGCATTTCGGCATGCCGGAGGTGCGCGTCGGCATCCCCTCGGTGATCCACGCCGCGCTGCTGCCGCGCCTGATCGGCTGGGCCCGTGCGCGTTGGCTGGTGATGACCGCAGAAAATATCGATGCGCCGACGGCGCTGTCCTGGGGCCTCATCGACAAGGTCGCGCCGGCGGGCGGGCTGGATGCCGAGATCGAGCACTTGATGCGCACGCTGCTCGAATGTGGCCCGGAGGCGTTGCGCTCGCAGAAGGCGCTACTGCGGCAATGGGAGGAATTGCCACTCACGGAGTCCGTCGACCTCAGCGTCAAGGTGTTCGGCGAGTCGTTCCTGACCGACGAGCCGACGCGGCTGATGCAGGCGTTCGTGAACAGGAAGCGGTAGGTTCTGGGCGAAGACCCAGGGACCACTCCGTCCCCCGCTGTCATGCCCCGCGAAGGCGGGGCATCCAGTACGCCGCGGCCCCTCATTCAACTACAAGCGTCTCGGAGTACTGGATGCCCCGGTCGAGCCGGGGCATGACACCATCTTTGGAGGGACGCCCTCGTTCCTCGCGCCCACCCGACTTCGCTCGCACCACCGAATGTCATCCGGACCACGACATTTTCTCATGCCGGTCGCGGTTGCATTTTTTGCGGCGCATCATATGATGATCATAATTTAACAGATCATCGCCAAGGAGTTCTGTCATGGCCGATTCCGTCGTCATCGTCTCCGCCGCCCGCACCCCGCTCGGCCGCTTCATGGGCGAATTATCGCCGCTTGCCGCGCACAAGCTCGGATCGCACGTGATCAATGCAGCGTTGGAACGCGCCGAGCTCGCGCCCGAGAAAGTGGACGAGGTCTTCATGGGCTGCGTGCTGCCGGCTGGCCAGGGCCAGGCGCCGGCGCGGCAGGCGGCGCGTGGCGCTGGTCTGCCCGACGCGACAGGGGCCACCACAGTGAACAAGGTTTGCGGCTCCGGCATGAAGGCGACCATGCTGGCACACGACATCATCCGCGCCGGCTCGGCCGAGATCGTCGTCTCGGGTGGCATGGAGAGCATGAGCAACGCGCCCTATCTGCTCGCGAAGGCGCGTGGCGGCTACCGCGCCGGGCATGACCGCATCATCGACCATATGATGATGGACGGCCTTGAGGATGCCTACGAGACCGGCCGCTCGATGGGCGATTTCGGCGAGGCCACGGCCGAGGCTTATCAATTCACCCGTAAGGACCAGGACGCCTATGCGATGGAGACGTTGAGCCGCGCGCGCAAGGCGGTCGAGGGCGGTGCGTTCAAGGCCGAGATCGCGCCTGTTACGCTGACCGAGAAGGCTGGCCCGCGCGTGATCGCCAATGATGAGCATCCGCTGAAGGTCGATCCCGACAAGATCCCCGGACTGAAGCCGGCGTTCCGTGCCAACGGCACCATCACGCCGGCGGCCTCCTCCGCCAATGCCGACGGCGCCGCAGCGCTGGTACTGACGAAGCGCTCGCTCGCCGATCGCAACAACCTTCCTGCCATCGCCGAGATAAGGGGCCACGCCACCCACAGCCAGGAGCCGCAATGGTTCACCACGGCGCCGATCCCGGCGATCAGAAAACTGCTCGACAAGGTCGGCTGGAGCGCGGGTGATGTCGACCTCTTCGAGATCAACGAGGCCTTCGCCGTCGTCGCGATGGCGGCGCAGCGCGATCTCGGCATCCCGCGCGAAAAACTCAACATCAATGGCGGCGCATGCGCGCTCGGGCATCCGATCGGCGCGACCGGCGCGCGGCTCGTCGTGACGTTGCTGCATGCGCTCGAAGCCAACAACCTCAAGCGCGGCGTCGCGGCGCTCTGCATCGGCGGCGGCGAGGCCACCGCAATCGCGGTGGAGCGCCTGACGCCCTAGGCATCGCAACGTCCGAAATTGAGGGAAGTCTGTCATTTCAGACTTCCCGTTTTCGTGTCAGAACTGCAACAATGACGCGGGCCTGCCAAAACCCGCCAACCTGGATTGAGGCGCAATGATCTCGAACTGGCTCTCGGCCGCGCTCGGCCGTCGCAACATCCATTACGGCTGGGTGATGGTCGGCGTGACCTTCTTCGCAGCACTGATCAGCGCCGGCACGGTCGGCGCGCCCGGGGTGTTCATCGTTCCGCTTCAGAAGGAGTTCGGCTGGAGCACGGCCGAGATCTCCTCCGCGCTGTCGATCCGCTTCATCCTGTTCGGGCTGATGGCGCCGTTCGCGGCCGCCCTGCTCAACCGTTATGGCCTGCGCAACGTCACGCTGACGGCGCAGCTCATCGTCGTCTCGGCGCTGGTGCTCTCGCTCGGCATGACGCAGGTCTGGCAGCTCGTGATGCTGTGGGGCGTGGTGGTCGGCATCGGCACCGGCATGACCGCGCTGGTGCTGGGCGCCACCATCGCGACGCGCTGGTTCACAGCGCGCCGCGGCCTTGTCATCGGCATCATGACCGCGAGCGTCGCCACCGGCCAGCTCGTATTCCTGCCCCTGCTGGCGAGCCTGACCGAACGTTTTGGTTGGCGACCGGCGCTCGGCTTCGTCTGCATCATGCTTGGCGTTTCCGCAACGGCGGTCATGCTCATCATGCGCGACCGCCCAAGCGATGTGGGCCTGCGCCCATTCGGCGACGAGGGCAGCGAGCCCATGCCCGCACCTCCCGTGAGCCACGGCTCGATCACGGCGGTGGCGCTCGGCACGCTGCGCGACGCCTCGAAGTCGAGCGCGTTCTGGATCCTGTTTGCGACCTTCTTCGTCTGCGGCGCATCCACCAACGGCCTCGTGCAGGTGCATTTGATCCCAATGTGCCTCGATTTCGGCATCCCGCAGGTGCAGGCGGCGAGCCTTTTGGCGGCGATGGGCATCTTCGACTTCTTCGGCACCATCATGTCGGGCTGGCTGTCGGATCGCTACGACAATCGCTTCCTGCTGTTCTGGTATTACGGCCTGCGCGGCCTCTCGCTGATCTTCCTGCCCTTCAGCGATTTCTCGTTCTATGGCCTGTCGATCTTCGCGATGTTCTACGGCCTCGACTGGATTGCGACGGTGCCGCCCACGGTGCGGCTCACCGCGCAAAAGTTCGGCCCCGAACGTGCCAATCTGGTGTTCGGCTGGATTTTCGCCGGGCATCAGCTCGGCGCCGGCACTGCCGCTTTCGGCGCTGGCTTGTCGCGGACGCTGCTGCAGAGCTATCTGCCCGCCTTCTTCATTGCCGGCGCGCTCTGCGTATTTGCCTCGCTGATCGTGCTGGCACTATCGCGACAGCCGAAGCCACAGGCAAAACCCGCGATGGCCTAAAGCGATCGCGGCGGTGAATCAGCCGATCCGGATCCGAGGTGCCTCGCCGCCGCCGAAATGGAGCTGTTGACATGCTCGCCAGTGATGGCATCGCCATCAACGCCCGGCCGGGGACCGGCTTTCCCATTGCTCAAGGCGGTCGATCGACGCCTGCCATTCGTGCTGGCCCAGCCAAATCGTGAGGAGAACCAGCGCACCAACGAGAGCACTGATGCCGAAATAAAGGTTCTTCATGCGCGTTGAATGCAGCGCGGCGAAAATCGTTCCTAGCATCGCGGCGCGAACAGCGTTACGGATCGAGAAGTGGTCGCGGAAGCCCCGAATACCGGCGTCAGGCCACCATTGGACATCCGACGAGCGAGCGAAGACCTTCCCGGACCAGATCCTCCACTCACCGATCAACCGGACGCAGCCGGGAGCAAGCCGGGCTAACGGGAGGCCGTTCTTGAAGCGTCCTCGCCAAGTTGCTGGCCCTGCGCGAGTCTGCGCTCGACCATCCCCATGACGGAGCTCACCTCGTCGAAGGCTCTGGAGTGGGAATCGTCTCCACCAAGCTGGGTGAGGTCGAACACCAGGATCTTCTGCTGCGCCAACGCACTTCTGTACGGCTCTTCCTGCGGATTGATATCACCGAGGCGAATTGTCCCTCCGGCAAGCGACTTCGAGATTTTGAGAGCGACATCATCCTGCGACAGGAACAGGCCGATGCGGGGGCGCCGCGGCCCCAAAGCTCCGACCGCGCTGATGAACTCGTCGAAGCCGATGTCGGGCGCAACCAGCGCGACATTCTTCAGCTTCGACACCGATCCACTCCGCGAGACCCTGCTCCGCAGCGCGTCGAGTGTAACCAGGCAGCCCATGGAATGGCAGACGAACGTGATCTCCTTGATGGCGGGATTGGCGTTCACGGCCACCAGCAGTTCGGCCAGTGCCGCGCCCGATTGGCCCGCGACCTTGCGGTCGTGGTCGTATGACCCAAGATTGCCTGCCCCCTGCGACGGCCATGAAAACAGGATGGGAATGACGGGAAGCCGGCCGTCATGGACGAATTGCGCGTAGCGATACACCGCATCGTCAAAACGGTTGTTGAAGCCGTGCACGAAGACCATCGCCTTGTTGCGATGCGTGGCCTTCACCGCTTGGGTGATGGCAGCATTGAATTCGGCGCGATCCAGATAACCAACCGATGCGGTGACGAACTCCTTGCGCGGATCGCCGGGAGGCGAGAGCGGCCACTGGATCTCTCCGACCTTGCGCGATCCATCCGGTGGAATCGACACCGTGACCTGGGCAAATGCCATCTCGGTCGACGGCTCCCGGCTGAACATCTCCCCGGGATCGCCGCTTGAACGCGCCCGTGTCGTTCCGATCAGAACAGGAATTTGGGAGCTCGCTTCAACGGCCTCACTGCTCGGCACCAGCACGCCTTGCAGGGGGCGCATGGTGCAGGAAGCGCAGGCCAGCATGGCCAGCACGACAGCAGCAACATGCAGGGAAGCGACGATACGGCTCCGAGGATGCATCCGGTTCTCCTTCCGGCGCACACAATGGGGTCCGGAGCACTTACAATCGCCTGTTGCCGGCCCCGATTTTGACGCCGCCAGCGGGTGCATCCGGCAAGCAAAGGCAGCCGCACGCTGTTCCGATTGATCCAGATCAAACCTCCGGTCAGGCAGGCCGGCTCCCGACGACGCGATGATCCCTTGCCAGAACTCCGGCCCAAAGGCTTCTATGCCGGAAACCAGCCTTGATGTGCATCAAACGGTCGGGGAACGAAGCGGCTAGGAAATGAGGCCTAACTCGCCGGCGTCGGAGCGCGACATGGGAAAACATGCTGTCAAGTGTTTGATAATTGCCGGTCTTACCGCTGGTTTCACCGCCGCGGCCCAGGCTGAAGACGTCGACGTCGGCAAGTCAGAGTTTCAGTCGTCCTGCGCGAGCTGTCATGGTGCGGATGCGAGGGGCAAAGGGCCGGTCAGCAACCAGCTGAGGACACCGCCTGCCGATTTGACGATGCTGGCCAAGAACAACAACGGCGTATTTCCCGCGGACGCCATTTACGAAACAATAGAGGGAATGAAAACAGTTCCCGCTCACGGCTCTCGTGAAATGCCGATTTGGGGCGAGCGGTTCAATCCCATCGTCAACCTGCCTCACTATGTCGATCCGTCATATTGGGAAAAGGCCGGGCCGGAAAAGAACCCCGAGGTCGTTGTGCGAAAGCGCATCCTCTCTGTTGTCGATTATCTCAGCCGGATTCAGCAAAAGTAGCAGCCGGCAAGGCGAGATGACCTGCCCCCGGCGCTTGGCTGCCCTCCAGAGCGGCCCGCCGCTCAATGCCTCCCACCCCTGGCTCGGGGCATATTGCCGTTAGACTTGGCGGCCCAAACGTGGACAATGCGGCCTCAAGCGCTTCGCGCGCGCAGTGCACACCAAGATGCGCCAGAGGAAACACGATGCCGACTGCCTTCCCGTCGCCCGTCCCCACCATTCCGACCACTCCCCTGACTGCCCAGCTCCGCGACGCGATGCGCGCGATCGTGGGCGAGAAGGGCTTCATCGAGGACGAGCACGGCATGCAGCCGTTCGTCACCGATTGGCGGGGGCTGCTGTTTGGCCGCGCCGGCGCCGTCGTTCGTCCCGGAAGTACCGAGGAAGTCTCAAAGCTCGTCCGGCTGTGCCATGAGCATGGCGTCGCCATTGTGCCCCAGGGCGGTAACACCGGGCTGATGGGTGGGGCCACGCCCTGGCCTGCGCACACCGGCATCGTGTTGTCGCTGGGCCGGATGAACCGCGTGCTCGACGTTGACCCCGTCGGCTATGCCATGACGGTCGAGGCCGGCTGTGTGCTGGAAACGCTTCAGGAGACAGCTAGCCGTCACGACAGGTTCCTGCCGCTCAGCCTGGGTGCCCAGGGCTCCTGCATGATCGGCGGCAACCTTTCGACCAATGCCGGCGGCGTGCAGGTGCTGCGCTATGGCAATGCCCGCAATCTCGTGCTCGGGCTCGAGGTCGTGCTGCCCAATGGCGACGTCTGGAATGGATTGCGCGCGCTGAAGAAGGACAACACCGGCTACGACCTCAAGCACCTCTTCATGGGCGCGGAGGGAACGCTCGGCATCATCACCAAGGCCGTCCTCAAGCTGTGGCCGGCGCCCAAGGATGTCTGCACGGCGTGGCTGGCCGTTCGCGATCCGCGCGCGGCGCTGGAGATCCTCTCCGAAGCGCACGCGGCGTCAGAGGACAATGTCGGCTCTTGCGAGCTCTTGAGCCGCGCGGCCGTCGACCTCGTGATGCGCCACATTCCCGGTGTGCAGGATCCGCTGAAGGCGGACACGCCATGGTACCTGCTGCTGGAATGGTCGTCCTCGCGCCCGCGGCAGGACGGGGCCGACGGCATGTCGGAGAAGCTGGAGGCGTTTCTCGCCGACCAGCTCGAAGCCGGTCGCGTACTCGATGCGGTGATCGCGCAGACCGTCAGTCAGTCACGCAACATGTGGCGCATCCGGGAAGCCATGGCCGAGGCCTCCCGCGCCGAGGGACCGGGGATCAGCTATGACGTGTCGGTGGCGATCTCGGGGATCCCCGAGTTCATCGACAAGGGACTCAAGGCCGTGCTCGACATTCTCCCGAGCATTCGCCCCTATCCGCTCGGGCATATCGGCGACGGCAACCTGCATTTCTCGTTCATGGGACCCATCGGCGTGGATCAGCAGACGCTGAACCAGTACACCGCTGCCATCACGCGGGCCGTGAACGACCTCATCTCCTCCATGGGCGGCTCGATCTCGGCCGAGCACGGCATCGGCATCGAAAAGCTCGACGAGCTCAGCCACTACCGCTCGAAGACCGAGCTCGACATCATGCGCACCATCAAGCGCGCGCTCGATCCGCAGAACATCATGAATCCAGGCAAGGTGCTGCGGGTGTGATGGGCCGAGCACCTCGCCGTTGCCTCAGCCGCGCGGATTGACGATAGTGTAGCCCCGCAGCGAACGCGCGTGCATGCGTGTGGCGTGACCGCCCGAGTTGGCGTCGTACGCCATCCACATGTCGCCGCCGAGAGACTGCTCGAGAACGAAAACATGCCCCCGTCGCGCCGCGACCATGCCCGGCGCCGGCGCCGCACGCGGAAAGCGCAGCCAGTTGGATGCAAGATTCAATTCCGGCACGACATGACCGAACACGCGCAGCGCCGCGCCGCAGCCACAGAACGACGATGGGCAACCGGCGGGCCGGCCTCCGATGATGCGCTCGCCGGAGACGTTGATCGTGGTGGCCGTGGCGCCGGCATCGGTCAGCGTCATTTGCGCTGAGCGATAGGCCTGCAACGGCCTGGGAGCCCGTTCGCGTCGGGCGGGCGAATAGGAGAAGTCGCAGGGCATGGTGACGTTGCACTGAGACGCTTGGGCGGGGCGATAAGGCCGCGCGTCGGCAACGGTAGAACTGACGACAACAAAAATGCACGCAGAAAGAACTGGCTTGATCATTTGCAGGACTCTGAGTTGGAGGGTCCTGCCCCCCTGCAAAAGACCAGTATTGGTTTGGCTGAAATGAGCCTGAAGAGCGGCGGAAAAGAGTGTGCGATTAACCTGAGTTAACTTTCCGACCCGAGCACGGACGCACTCACGCGACAATCATCATTGCGGACAAGCAATCCAGACCGTTTCCTACGTGCCCTGTTGCAGAGCCGGGGCCTATCCTTGCGCGATCTTGCTTGTGGCTTTCTGGGTCCCGGCTCTGCGCAGCAACGCTAACGCGTTGCCGCTTGTCCGAGACACGAGAGACGGTCCATCACGGCCTGATCGTCATGTTCTCCGGCGGCCCCGCTTTGCGCAGCGGCTCGGCAAGACGTGCGAACTCGCACAGCAGCGAACGCGTCTTGCGGGGATCGATGATCTCCTCGACCCAGAATTTCTCGGCCGAGCGGAACGGCGAGCGCAGTCTGTTGAGTCGCTCCTCGATCTCCTTCAGCTTGGCTGCCTTGTCCTCGGCCGCATCGATGTCGGCGCGGTAGGCGGCTTCGATGCCGCCTTCAAGCGGCAGCGAGCCCCAATAGGCGGACGGCCAGGCGTAGCGGATCGAGAAGCGGTCGGCGGGCTGGTGCACCACGCCGGCGACCCCGAAGGCGTTGCGCAGGATCACGGTGCACCAGGGCACGGTGGTCTGGTTGACCGCGGCCATGGCGCGGACGCCGTGGCGGATGGTCGCCGCCTTCTCGGCATCGAGACCGATCATGAAGCCCGGGCAGTCCATGAGATAGACGATCGGCAGGTGGAAGGTTTCTGCGAAGTCGACCCAGCGCACCACCTTCTGGCAGGCATCGGCCGTCCAGGAGCCGCCATAGTGAAAACTGTCGCTGGCGAGCAGCATCACCGCCCTGCCCTCGAGCCGCGCGAGGCCGACGATGATAGGCTTGCCGAAATTACTGGCGACCTCGAAGAACGAGCCCTTGTCGACGACCTGCTCGATGATCGGCCTGACCTTGTAGACCTGCTTGCGGTTGCGCGGCACCGCCTTCATCAGCGCTTCTTCCATGCGCTCCGGATTGTCGATGCAAGGCAGGGTCGGCGGCAGCTCGTAGACCGACGACGGCAGATAGGACAGGAAGCGCCGGGCGCAGGCAAAGGCCTCTTCCTCGGTATTGACGGCGTGATCGACCGCACCGGCCTTGGTCTGAATATCAGCGCCGCCGAGCTCTTCCTTCGAAAGGTTCTGACCGAGCGCCTTCACCACCGGTGGACCCGCCACGAACATCGCGGACTTCCGGGTCATGATCGAATAGTGGCTGGCGGCAAGGCGCGCAGCGCCAAGGCCCGCGACCGAGCCGAGGCCGAGCGCGACGACAGGCACGCGCGACAAATTCTCCGTCGTGAAGCGATACCAGCGCGTGCCGCCGATGCCGCCGGGCAGGTTAGCCGCACCCTTGGTCTCAATGGTCTTGACCGAGCCGCCGCCGCCGGAGCCCTCGATGATGCGGATGATGGGCAGACGGAAGTCGTGCGCCATCTCCTCCGCCATCAAGGGCTTTGCCGAGATCGACGCATCCGCCGAACCGCCGCGCACGGTGAAATCGTCGCCGACAACCACGACCGTGCGGCCGTCGACGCGCGCGCGGCCGAACACGCAGTTCGCCGGCGTCACGGTCTTCAGCTCGCCTTTGGGATCGTACTCACCGATGCCGGAGACGGCACCGATCTCGTGGAAGCTACCTTTGTCGATCAGTCTGTCGATGCGTTCCCGAACTGTCAGCCGGCCCTGGTCATGCTGTCGCTTGACCTTGTCAACGCCGCCCATCTCCCGCGCGAAGGCTTCGCGCCGGGCGAGCTCGTCGAGTTCCGGCTTCCAGTTCATTCACTCCCTCCGAACTGATCGGCTTGTTATTGTTATGCACTGATATTGCGACCGGCTTGCGCGAGATGCGGTTGTTGAAGGCATCGCCTTCGGCGCCCTCCATCAGGCTGCCGAGCGAGCGGCCGAGCGCCAGCATCAGCGGCGCGACCTCGTCATGCAGGCGCTGCTCGTCATACATCGCCGACAGAAGCCCGATCGTGACGACCACGAAGGTCTGGTACTGCGGCGACCAGATCGGTACCGCCAGGCCGTTGATGTGCGGGCTCCACAGCCCGCAAGCCGTGACATAGCCGCGCTCGCGCAGCGACTGCCTGTTGGCCTCGATGCGGGGCCGCAGGATCTTTGCAGCCTCCGGCGCTTCGCGCTCCATGTCGTTGATGAAGGCATCGCCGACCTGCGGCGCCAGAGCCGCGGTGTAGGCCGCGCCCGCCGCAGTCGAGGCCATCGAGATACGGCTGCCGGTGCCCTCGTGCAGGCCGAGCGCAGAAGGCGAGCGCGCAAACTGGAGATAGACCAAATGGAAGCGATCGGGCACGACGAAGCCGACCGTGCCGGGCAGCTGCTCGGCGACTTCCTGAAGCCGCTGGCGGATCATGCTGCGAAGCTGCGCGCCCTTCATCATCGAGGCGCTCATCGCCACCGCGCTCGGACCGATCCGGTACTTCTGATCACGCGGCAGATAGACGAGCTGCCCCATGCGCGTCAGCGTGTGCGTAAGCCGCGACACCGTCGAGCGCGGCAGGCCGCAGCGATTCGAAATTTCGAGATTGCCGAGCCGCGCCTCGTGGCCCTCGAAGCATCGCAACACGTCGAACGCGCGCGACACCACCTGGATGACATCACCCTCACCGGCATCGCCAGCGAGCGCACCTTGCCTGCTTAACCGCTCCGAACGTCGTCCCATGATCCCTACCGTTTGTTCCGCTCTGCGGAATTAAATTCCACTTTGTGAACGACGCTACCTCAGGCATTTTGCGACGACAACAAAAAGGCGATGGCATGCCAGAAATTAAGATCGTGACGGAGGTCGCGGCCGCCTTTGCGCAGCTCCCGTGCAAGTTGGAGGAACTGTCGCCGATGGCGAGGACGTTGTGGTCGTCGAAGCCATGAAGATGGAGATACCGGTGCAATCGCCCGCATCAGGCGCGCCGACTTCATTGCTCGTGAAGATCGATGACCGCGTTGCGGAGGGACAGGCGATCGCGATCGTCGTGAGCTGAGCACGCGCCATCGGCGGCTTCTCAGCCACGACAATCTGAAACAGATGATATCGGAAGGGCACGCGGCGTCTTGCGTTCGGGCGTCACCACGAGACCGACGGGTTGCGCATATGTTTAATGCGTTGCACAAGGGAGCGATGATAGCGCAACCGTTGCACGCCTCCGCCTGGACCCGCTCGAAGCCGCCGCTGCTGCGGTTTCTCGACACATGCCTGAATGAATTCTCCGCGGAGACTGCAGGTCATGTCGCAGATTATATTCCCGAACTGAGCAAAGCCGATCCTGCCTATTTTGGCATCAGCCTCGCCACGCTTGACGGCCATGTCTACGAGGTGGGCGACTCCCGGGTGCCCTTCACCATCCAGTCGATGTCCAAGCCGTTCGTGTTCGCTTTGGCCCTGGATCTTTTGGGCGCGGGCAAGGTCGAGGGGGCGATCGGTGTCGAACCCTCGGGCGATCCCTTCAATTCGATCCGGCTCAACGCGGAAAATCATCCGTTCAATCCGATGGTGAATGCCGGCGCGATCGCCTGCACGGGGCTGATCTACGACAGCAAGGGATCTGAGGCTTTCGAGCAGATCCGACTTGCGCTCAGCCGCTTTGCCGGGCGCGAGCTCGCCGTCGACGAGGCGGTTTACTCTTCGGAGAGCCAGACCGGCGACCGCAATCGCGCCATCGGCTACCTGCTCAAGACCAATGCGGTGATCTCGGACAATGTCGCTGAAGTCCTCGACGTCTATTTCCGCCAATGTGCCGTGCTGGTCACCGCGCGCGACATCGCGGTGATGGCGGCGACGCTGGCCAATCGCGGCGTCAATCCGGTGACCGGGGAACAGGTGCTGACGCCGTATGCGATCTCGCGCACGCTGTCGGTGATGACGTCGTCGGGCATGTATGATTATGCCGGCGAGTGGATCTACCGGATCGGCATCCCCGCCAAGAGCGGCGTCGGCGGCGGCATTCTGGCCGCGCTCCCGGCCCGTCTCGGGCTCGGCAGTTATTCGCCAAAGCTCGACAAGCACGGCAACAGCGTGCGCGGCATCAAGGTCTGCGAGGCGCTGTCCTCGCATTACGACCTGCACATGCTCAACCGCAGCGATGACGCCCGCAACGCCGTGATCGCCGACTACGACATCGGCAAGAGCCCGTCACGCCGCGTCCGCCGCCAGCAGGAGCGCGACATCCTTGCCGCGCACGAGCAGGCCGTGCGCGTGATCGAGCTGGTCGGCGTGTTGTCGCTGTCGGCCGTCGACTATGTCTCGCGGCGGCTCGCCGGGCGGCCGCGACCGCAAATCGTCGTGTTCGACCTGCACCGCGTCACCTCCACTACGCGCGCTGGCGCCCGCCTGATCGCCGAAGCCTTCGAGGAGCTCGCCGCGCTTGATGTCACCGTGGTTCTGTCAGGCGTCAGGCGCGCCTCCAGGGAATGGGACAGCTTGCGCGAATGGACCGCGGAGCTGAAGAACGTCCGCGACTTCTACCTGCTCGACACGGCGATCGAATGGGCGGAAGACCAGATCGTCTATCGCTACGGAGGCTCGATCGATTTTCACGAGACCACCGAGCTGTCCGAACAGCCGCTGCTCGACGGCCTCAGCGCGGAAGAGCTGACCGATCTCGCCTCGATCTGCACCATCAGGACCTATCAGTCCGGCGCAAAGATCGTCACGACGGGCGATCCGGCCGATGCGCTGTTCTTCCTGCGCAGCGGCGCGGTGCATGTCACCCTGCCCGACGGCGTGCGCCTGGCGACGCTGACCGCCGGCATGGCCTTCGGCGAGATGGCCCTGATCGAGACCGCCCGCACCGCCGACGTGTTCGCGGATATGGCAGCGACCGCGTTCGAAGTGCCCCTGAAGGACTTTGAGCGCTTTCGCAAGCAGCACCCGCGGGCAAGCGAGCGCATCATGCGCAACCTGGCGCAGCTGCTCGCCGATCGCCTGATCGTCGCCAATACCAAGGTGGACATTCTGACGTCGACCTGAGCCGCGATCATTCATTCGCGGGAGGTCGTCATGCCCCGGCTTGTCCCGGGCATCCACGTTCACCGTGCTGCTTAGCAAGGCGTGGATGGCCGGGACAGGCCCGGCCATGACGCTGCGGAGACTGTCAGTGCCCAAAACGCGCAGCTGCCTTACCGGCTCGCCGCCTCGCTGATCCGCCGCTTGATCTTGGCGGCGCTGGCCTTGAGCAATTCGGACGGCTGCTGGCCGGTCGCGGCGCACAGGCAGGCCCAGTAGTAGATGACGTCGCCGAGCTCTTCGACGAGACCCGCCTTGTCGAGCCAGTCGTCACGCAGGAGTTTCTTGATGTGCTCTGCGACTTCGCCCGCTTCGCCGGCGAGGCCCAGCCCGAGATAGGACAGCCGCTCGTTCGAGGGATGCTCATCGACTTTCGCAATGGTTGCAGCCCAGGCCGCATATTCATCGATCGTCATGACCATCCCCCGCAGCTCGCGTCTGATCAGCCCACCACTTCGGTGACGGGCTGGAGATCGATCTCAAATGTCTCCAAAAACTTTGACGTCATGATGTAGAATCCGACCGAGAGCTGCAACTCGACCAGTGCAGCCGGCGTCAGCCTCGCGGCGATTGCCCTGAAGGTCGCATCGGTCGGCTTCTTCAGCTTGACGATCTCGTCGGTGAAGGCCAGCGCGGCGCGCTGCGTCTCATCGAAACAGTCGGCGGCCTGCCAGTTCTCCAGCCCCTCGTTCTGCGCGTCGGTGACGCCGACATTCTTGCCGATCCGCTTGTGCGCAATGATCTCGTACGGCGCCTCGCACAGAATGCCGGTGCGCGTGATTGCAAGCTCGCGCACGACAGGATCGAGCTCGCCCTTGTGCCTGATGGCGCCGCCGAGCCGGCAATACTGCTCAAAATAGCTCGGCGAATGCGCCATCATGCGGAAAATGTTGGCGTTGCGATTTTTGTCGAGGATTTCGCGGGTGCGGTCGGACGCCTTGGACGGATCGCTGTAGTCGATACGGGCCATGATTTACCTTGAGTTTTTCCTGACGCCTTTGAGGCTTATTGTCGTTACCGGAATAAGTACCCAAAAACTCTATTCGCAGCCCGACGCAGGAGCAACATTATCGAGTCAAATTGCCGCCGCATTGCTGATCGACCTTGGCACAGTCGATATTCGCTGCGTGGGGACTTAATTGCGGTGAATACTCGAGTGGGGTGTTCCGAGTAAAAACAATTGGCCGTCTGCGCGCTTACCACGCAACGACGAGTCATGCCCAAGTCTAGGGAGAAACGGCATGAAGGAAGCCTCCAAGGGGGCAGCCTCGGAAGCGTTCGCGCATATGCTGGCGGTGATGGCGATGCTCGTCGTCGCCAGCATCTTGTTCTACGCGCGCTGAGGAGTTTTCGTCATTCCGGAGTGGCCCTCGGACCGCGCAAAGCGCGGCCCTGGCAGGCCAGGCCCAGAATTCCCGTTCCAGGCTCGGTCCCACGACCGCCCCCGAATGACGAAATCCCTCGTTGCTGCCGTAGCCCGGATGGAGCCAACGGGTCGGTGCGAAGCGCCGCCCGATGACAGGCTCCGCGCAATCCCGGAAAATCCGCGAGGTGAGATTCCCTGATTTCGCTGCGCTCCATCCGGGCTACAGCATCCCAATCCCACTATTTCTCTTTGGCGAAGTACGGCACGAGCTTACCGGCAAAAGGCCTGAAGCTCGCCATGACCGCATCGCCAATGGCCAATCCGTTATCGCCATGGGCCATCATCCGAAATCCTTCGGCGCAATCGACCAGGAGGATGTTGTAGGGCACGTGCGCGCGCGTCTCGGACGTGGCGGCGCGGCAGACCAGAGAGGCCGCGTAGACCCTGCCCCTGCCGCTGGCGCGCGCCTCGCGCGGACCTGCGGCTCCACACGCGGCGCAGAAAGCGCGGTGGAAATACTGGACATGACCGCACGCGGCGCAGGCCTGGTAGGTAATGCCCTCTTCGCCGCTGGTCCAATCAGCTAAGCGCTCGCTCATCGCACTTGCTCCAGAAACATGCTGACATGGGACGACAGCACGCCGCCGTCGCCGTGCAGCAGCGCAATCGAGGCGTCACGCACCTGGCGATTCGCTGCCCGGCCCGTCATCTGCAAATGCGCCTCGACCAGATGCGCCATGGCGCCGCCGACGCCGCAATGGCCGTAGCTGAGCAGGCCACCATGAGTGTTGAGCGGCATCTCGCCGTCGCGGCCGAAATGCCCCGATCGCACGCGCGCAGCCGCCTCGCCTCGTCCGGCAAGGCCAAGGTCTTCCAGCAGCATGGCCAGCGTGATGGTGAAACTGTCGTAGATCGCGGCGTAACGCACGTCTGATATTGCCAGCCCAGTAGCCTCCTTCGCGCGCGCGATGGAGATTTCGGCGCCGAGCTCGCTTAAGCCTGGTGCGGCGGTGACATGCTGATGCGTATGCGCCTGCGCGCAGCCGCGAATCCGCACGCCCGCCTCGCCGGTTCGCTCGCGGCTGATCACAAACGCAGCGCCGCCGTCGGACACCGGGCAGCAATCCAGCAGCTTTAACGGCATCGCCACGGGCTTCGAGGCCATGACATCGGCCACCGTGATGGGATCGCGGAATTGCGCCCCAGGATGGGTGCAGGCGTGCGCACGCATCAGCACGGCGAATTCGGCGAGGTCTTCTGCGGTCACGCCATATTCGTGCATGTACCTGCTGGCAACGAGGCCGTAATAGGCGGGAATGGTCGGACCGAGCGGCACCTCGTAGTCGGGGTGGCCGACCTGCGCCAGCGCCTGGATCGAGGCATCGCGGCTCTGCCCGGTCAGGCGGTTCTCGCCGGCGACGACGAGCACATTGCGGCAGACACCTGATACGACGAGGTGATGGGCGAGCATGGTCATCGCAAGGCCCGTCGCGCCGCCGACCTGCACGGCATGGGCGTAAGACGGGCGGATGCCAAAATGCTCGGCGAAAACAGTCGCCAGCATGATGTGCGGCGAGACGGTGGAATAGCCGCAGAGGGTGCCGTCGATCTCGGCGCGTTTGAGGCCGGCGGCGTCGAGCGCGGCTTGCGCCGCCTTTCTCATCAGTTCGAGCGAGGACGAACCTTCGTGTTTGCCGAAAGACGTGAGGCCGACACCGGTGATGAAGCTCATGGTGCGCCCCCATCGTCATTCCGGGGCGGTCCAAAGTGCCGAGCCCGGCTCGCGACTTCGTCGCGCCCCGGAATGACGGATGAGAGAGTTAGCCCCATCACTTCCTCCCCCTACTCCGGTGCCGCGCGTGTGACGCCGTCGCGGACCATGGCGGCGATCTCGCCCTCGGAGTAGCCGATCTCGCGCAAGATCTGCGCGCCATGCTCGTTGAGGCGTGGCGCCAGCCGCACCGGCTCGGCCTCGGTCTCCGACCAGCTCGCCGTCACCTTCATGCTGCGGATCGGGCCTTCGGTCGGATGGTTGACGACGGGGAAGAAACCGGTCGCTTCGAGATGTTCATCGTGGAGGATCGACGCGAGGTCGTGCATCGGCATGACGGGCACGTCGGCCCTGGTCAGCAGGTTGATCCATTCAGCCGTGGTGCGCGTCTCGAAGATGCGGGCGAGCTCGGCATAGACGACATCGATATTGGCGGCGCGCCCCGCAAAGGTCGCGAATTTGGGATCAGCGCGCAGGTCCTCGCGCCCGGTCGCCTTGAAGAAATTCTCCCACTGCTTGTCGTTGTAGACGATGACGCTGAGATAACCGTCCGAGGTCTTGTACGGCCTGCGGTCGCGCGAGAGGTGGCGGGCATAGCCGCCCTTGTCGAGCGGGGGCTCGTAAGTCAGCCCGCCCATGTGATCACCCATGACGAAGCCGGCCATGGTCTCGAACATCGGGATGTCCAGACGCTGGCCGCGGCCGGTTCGGTCGCGATGCACGAGGCTGGCACAGATCGCGCCGACGGCGGTGAGGCCGACGATGCGGTCGACCAGTGCATTCGGCACGTAGCGCGGCACGCCGTCGCCGGTCTGCGCCATCAAGGCGGGCAGCGCGGTGGCGCCCTGGATCAGGTCGTCATAGGCAGGCTTTGCCGCGTATGGCCCGTCCTGGCCGAAGCCGAACACACCGGCATAGACGAGCCGTGGATTGATCGCGGAGACCACGTCATAGCCGAGCTGCAGCCGCGCCATTGCCTGTGGTCGGACGTTGTAGACGAGAACGTCAGCGTCCTTCAGCAGCCGCAGCACGGCCTCGCGGCCAGCGGGCTTCTTCAGGTCGAGGCAGATCGAACGCTTGCTGCGGTTGGTGTTGAGAAACACCGGGCCCATGCCGGCATGCCGCATCGGGCCGATCAGGCGGGTGACGTCGCCGTCGAGCGATTCCACCTTGATGACGTCGGCCCCGTAGTCGCCGAGCATCTGGGTCGCATAAGGCCCCATCAGCACGGTGGTCATGTCGACGACCTTGATGCCCTTCAGCGGCCCCATTGGTTCGCTCCCGATTGCGCGGGCTCTCCCGCGATTTCGGTTCAGCTAAGGGGAGTGGTGGCGCATGCGCAAGGGCTGCCGGCGAATAGCCGCATGCGCGCGGACGCGGCCGCTATTTCTTCTGGCGGGATTCGCGGATCTTCATGAGACGCTCGAGCTCGTCGTTCTGCTGGTTGATGCGGTCGGCAATGCGCGACTCGTTCTGCTCGCCGGAGGCGGCGGCGGCCTGCTCGATCAGCTGTCGGATATTATCCTCGAGAATCGCGATGCGATCGTTGAGGGCTTCGATAGAGAGAGAATCTTCGTAGTTAGTGCTCATGATGCTTTTCCGCAAATCAATCAGGAGCCGTAGGGTGGGCAAAGCAAAGCGTGCCCACCATGATCTACCGCAAGGAAATGGTGGGCACGGCGCTTTTGTGCCTTTGCCCACCCTACAAGAGTCGAACCTTACTTCAATGGCTCGAGAACCGAGACGTAGTTGGCAACGGCAGCGCCGCCCATGTTGAAGATGCCGCCGAGCTTGGCATTCTTCAACTGCATGCCCTCGGGCGCCTGCCCGGCGAGCTGCATCGCGGTCATCACATGCATGGAGACGCCGGTGGCGCCGATCGGGTGGCCCTTGGCCTTCAAGCCGCCGGACGGATTGACCGGCAGCTTGCCGTCCTTGAGCGTCCAGCCTTCCTTGATGGCGCGGGCGCCCTGCCCCCTCGGCGTCAGTCCCATCGCTTCGTACTCGATCAGCTCGGCGACGGTGAAGCAGTCATGGGTCTCGACAAAGGAGAGATCGGACAGCGTCACGCCCGCCTTCTCCAGCGCGCGCTGCCAGGCGACCGTGCAGCCCTCGAACTGGAGGATGTCGCGCTTGCTCATCGGCAGGAAATCCTGGGCATGCGCGGTGGCGCGGAAGCCGATCGACTTGCCCATGGTCCTGGCGGTCTCGGCGTCGGCCAGCACCAGCGCGGCGGCGCCGTCGGACACCAGCGAGCAGTCGGTGCGCTTCAGGGGACCGGCGACGTACGGGTTCTTCTCGCTCTCGGCGCGGCAGAAGTCGAAGCCGAAATCCTTGCGCATCTGCGCGAAGGGATTGGCGACGCCGTTCTTGTGGTTCTTGGCCGCGATCAGCGCCAGCGCATCGGACTGATCGCCGTATTTCTGGAAGTAGGAGCTGGCGATCTTGCCGAACACGCCGGCAAAGCCGCCGACGGTGTCGCCGTCCTCGGGCAGGTACGAGGCCTTGAGCAGGTTCTTGCCGATCTCCGGCCCCGGCGTCCGGGTCATCTGCTCGACGCCGACGACCAGCACGATTCTGGCTGCGCCTGCGGCGATCGCACGCAGGCCCTGATGGACGGCAGCCGAGCCCGTCGCACAGGCGTTCTCCACACGGGTGGCCGGCTTGAAGCGCAGCTTCGGGTCGGCCTGCAGCACCAGCGAGGCGGTAAAATCCTGCGCCGAGAAGCCGGCGTTGAAATGGCCAAGCACGATCTCGTCGACATCGGAGGCCGAAATGCCGGCATCGGCCATCGCCTCATTGGCGACCCGGGTGACGAGGCTCTCGACGGTCTCGGTATCGAACTTGCCGAACGGGGTATGCGCCCATCCGACGATGCTGGCAGTCATGGTCTTCTCTCCCTGGCAGTCTCTTGCTGACCTAAGTCTTAGCCCAGGGATGGCAAGACTTCACGCGGGTTTAAGGGCCTGGAGGGTGCGCTGGCAGATGGCAGTTATGCCGGCCCAGTTCCCGGCCCTGATCTCCGCCGTCGGGCACAGCCAGGAACCGCCGACACAGACCACATTGGGCTCGGCGAGCCAGGTCGCCGCATTGGCCTCGCCGACCCCACCGGTCGGGCAGAACCGGACGTTCGGGAAGGGCCCACCGAGCGAGCGCAGGCCCTTGATGCCGCCGGCCTGCTCGGCCGGGAAGAATTTTGCGACGTCGAAGCCGTAGGACAGCGCCGTCATGAGCTCGGAGGCGGTCGCGATGCCCGGCGCAAACGGCAGGGAGCTATCGGCGGCGACCTTGAGGAGGTCGGGGGTCAGGCCCGGGCTGATGCCAAAGGCGACGCCGAGCTTCTCGACCCGGGTGAAGTCAGCCGGATTGAGGATGGTGCCGATCCCGACGACCGCGTCGGGGACCTCGGCCATCATCGCCCGCGCTGCCTCGATCGCAACGGGGGTCCGCATGGTCACCTCCAGCGTGCGGACGCCGCCGGCCACCAGGGCTTTTGCCAGCGGCACGGCATCCTGCATCCGCTCGATGGTCAGGACGGGAATGACGGTCGCGGCCTTGAACAGCGCGACGAGGTGGTTCTGTTGGGCAGCAGTGGGCATTTTCTGGATCTTTTCGTTGACTCGGTCGTGTGACTTCGTGGCTCTACTTCGTGGCTTGGCGTGTGGTCGCAGGCCGGTGCCGCTTCTTCGGCGGCATGGCATAGCCCGGAATGATGGCGCCGGGATAGCAGATCACGAGACTGGCGAGGCGATGGCCCGATTGGGCCGCCTCGACCGGATCCGAACCGCCGAGCCGGGCCGCGATATAGGCTGCGGCAAAACTGTCACCGGCCGCCGTGGTGTCGACGACGGGCTTTGTCATGGGTTCAGCGCGGACCTCGCTGGTACCACCGGGGTAGCGCAGCAGGCTGGCGGGCTCCGCGAGCCGGAACACCAGCTCCGGCGTAGGGATGCGCGCCATCAATTGCTCAGGACTTTCGCCGGGATAGAGCGCGAGCAGATCCTCGGCCGACGTCAGCACGATGTCGGCGGCGGCAAAGGCCGCAGAAAACACCTCGCGGGCGATGTCGCGATCGGGCCAGCCGCGTGCGCGGAAATTGGTGTCGAACACGAAGCGGGTGCCGAGCAGGCGGGCGCGCTTGATCGCCGCGAACAGGCGGTCGCGCCCGGTCTGATCGTAGATCGAGAGCGTGATCGCGGAGAGATAGACGATGTCGTAGCTCATCAGAGAGTTGAGCAGCTCGTCGGTCTCCGGCAGGCTCATGAGTTGCCGCGCCGCCGCGCTGTCGCGCCAGTGGTAGAACTGGCGCTCGCCCTTGGCATCGAGCTGGATCATGTAGAGGCCGGGCAGCTTGCCCGGCAGTCGCACGACCCGGCGGGTGCCGACGCCCTCGGCGTTCCAGGCCGCAATCATCTCCTCGCTCATCGCATCGTCGCCAAGCGCGGTGAAATAGTCGACCTTGACGTCGAGCCGCGCCAGATACACCGCTGTGTTGAGGGTGTCGCCGCCGAAGCCGCGCGAGAACAGGCCACCGCCCTGCCCTGCCTGCCCACCCTGAGCCTGTCGAAGCTCGACCATGCATTCACCGATGCAAGCCACGCTCGCCATCGTCATATCCACGCTGTTCATCAGTTACGTCAGGCGACGAAGTTGCCGCCGAGCTCGTCTTCGATGTGAATGCGGATGATGTCGTCAAAGGTCTTCTCGGCCGTGGTGAAGCCGAGCTCGAGCGCCCGCTTTGGGTTGAAATTGCGCGGCCAGCCGCCGACGATGCCGACAATGAAAGGGTCGGGCTCCCGCTTGATGCGGGCGGCGACCTTCTCGCCGGCAACGCGCTTCAAGGCGGCAATCTGCTCGCCGACGGTGGCCGACAGGCCCGGCATCGTCAGATTGCGGCGCGGGCCGACCGTGGCGAGGTCCATGGTGCCGGCGTGGAGCAGGAAGCCGACCGCCGAGCGCGGCGTGGCGTGCCAGTGGCGGACGTCCTCGGAGACCGGAAGCACCGCTTCCTTGCCGGCCAAGGGCTCTCGCAGGATGTTGGAGAAGAAGCCCGATGCCGCCTTGTTGGGCAGGCCAGGCCGGATGCAGATGGTCGGCAGCCGGATGCCGATGCCGTCAAGGAAGCCGCGACGCGAATAATCCGCGAGGAGGAGTTCACCGATCGCCTTCTGGGTCCCGTAGCTGAGCAGCGGAGTATGGAAGAATTCGTCGCCGATCGCGTCCGGGAACGGCGCGCCGAACACCGCAATCGAGGAGGTGAACACCACACGCGGCTTGTAGCCGCCGCCGACCAGGCGGATGGCGTCGAGCAGCATCCGCGTGCCATCGAGATTGATGCGGTAGCCCTTGTCGAAATCGAGCTCGGCCTCGCCCGAGACGATGGCCGCGAGATGGAAGATCACATCGGGACGGCCGGCGATCAGCTTCTCGGCAGCGCCCGGCACGGCAAAATCGCCCGAGACCGTCTCGACGGCAAAACCCGCCTTCTCCGGCTTCTTGGGCTCGACCACATCATGCATGGTCAATTTGGTGACGTCGCTCTTGCCGAGCCGGCCGTCGCGCAAGAGACGTTCACACAATTTGCGGCCGACCATGCCGGCAGCGCCCAGAACCAGAATGTGCAAGAGCCTACTCCTTCTTATTGGCCGGAACGCGCCGCTCTTGAAAGATGTTGGCGCGTTCCCAGGCAGGCCCCGCTGGTCATTCCTTCACGGCGCCGGTCATCGCCGACACATAGTACTCTACGAAGAAGGAATAAAGGATAACTACGGGGACCGAGCCGGTCAGGGCCGCCGCCATCAGGGCGCCCCAATGATAGACGTCGCCGTTGACGAGCTCCGTGATGGCGCCGACCGGAATGGTCTTGTTCTCCGAAGAGGAGATGAAGGTCAGCGCGTAGATGAACTCGTTCCAGGACAAGGTGAAGGCGAAGATGCCGGCCGAAATGACCCCCGGCAGCGACAGCGGCAGCGTGATCTTGACCAGGATCTGCAGCCGCGTCGCCCCATCGATCAGCGCGCATTCCTCCAGCTCATAGGGGATGGTGCGGAAATAGCCCATCAGCAGCCAGGTGCAGAACGGGATCAGGAAGGTCGGGTAGGTCAGGATCAGCGCCAGATTGCCGTCAAACAGGCCCAGCTGGAACACGATCGCCGCCAGCGGAATGAACAGGATCGAGGGCGGCACGAGATAGCCGAGAAAGATCGCGAGGCCGACATAGCGCGAGCCGGTGTAACGGAGCCGCTCGATCGCGTAGGCCGCGCAGACGCTGGCGAACAGCGAGATGAAGGTCGAGGACACCGAGACGATCACCGTGTTCCACATCCACAGCGGATAGTCGGTGTCCACGAACAGCTTCTTGATGTGCTCGAGCGTCGGATGCGCGATCAGGAACGGATTGTACTTCTCGTAATCGTACATCTCCGCATCTGGTTTGAACGTCGTCACCGCCATCCAGTAGAACGGAAACAGCAGGAAGAAGATGATCAGGCCGAGCGGGACGTAGACCCGGAGAAACTTCTTCGGAAAGCTCTCCAGATAGTCCATTCCGACGCTTTGGTCGTCCACGGTGGTCATGGTCAGTCCCTCCCGCCCTGTTGCCAGCGCGAGCGCTGAAGCCCGAAGAAGCTGAGCAGGATCGCGGCGACCAGGAACGGGATCATCGCATTGGAGATCGCCGCCCCCTCGCCGAGATTGCCACCGGTGATGGCGCGCTGGAACGACAGCGTCGCCATCAGATGCGTGGCGTTGATCGGCCCGCCGCGCGTGATGGTGTAGATCAGCTGGAAGTCGGTGAACGTCATCAGCACCGAGAATGTCATCACGACCGCGATGATCGGCGACAGCATCGGCAGCGTGATGTGGCGGAAGCGCTGCAGATTGGTGGCGCCATCGAGATTGGCGGCCTCATAGAGCGAGGGCGAGATGGTCTGCAATCCCGCCAGCAGCGTGATCGCCACGAACGGCACGCCGCGCCAGATATTGGCGATCACGACCGACCAGCGTGCATTCCAGGGATCGCCGAGGAAATCGATGTAGCGGGTCAGAAGGCCCGCCTTGATCAGCACCCAGGAGACGATCGAGAACTGGCTGTCATAGATCCACCAGAACGCGATCGCCGACAACACGGTCGGCACCACGAAGGGCAACAGCACGATGGCGCGGATCATCGACTTGAATGGCAGCCGCTCGTTGAGCAGCAGCGCCAGATAAAGTCCGATCGCGAACTTCACGATGCTGGCGGTCGCCGTATAGAAAATCGTGTTGAACACCGAGAGCCAGAACACCGAGTCCTTGGCAAGGGAAACGAAATTGCCAAAGCCGATGAAGCGCCCTGCCCCTCCGATCTTGGTGTCGGTCAGGCCCAGATACAAACCGAGCCCAAGCGGATAGGCCAGGAACAGGACCAGGATGGCCACGGCCGGCACCATGAACATCGCGCCGAGGCAGTTACGGCTCTCAAATGCCCTCGACCACAGGCTGCTGCGTTTCGGCTGCGCGATTGGCTCCGCCAAGACCGCCATATCGGACTCCCCTAGACAAATAGCAGCAGCGTCCGGCTCGCCGGACGCTGCGCTGAAGGTGCGGATCAGACCTGGTAGTAGCGCTTGGCACGCTCGGCTGCGCGCGCCGCAGCCTCTTTCGGCGTCGCAGAACCGGTGGCTGCTTCCGCGAACATGTCGACGAGGACGAAGTCGCCCATCACCGCCGCGGAGGCGTAGCCGAGATCGCCGGCATAGCCGTTGTCAAGGCAACGTTTCAGGCAATCACGGAACGGCGTGATCTTCGGGTCGGAGGTCCAGACCGGATTGTCGTTGTAGGCCGGCAGCGGCGGTGCGACGTAGCCGTTGGAGGCAACCTCCCACGCGTCGTAGTTCTCCTTTTCCCACATGAAACGGAGAAACTCTTTCACCGCGTTCGGATATTTCGAGTATTTGTAACCGTAGGCGATCACGATGTTCTGTTGCTCGGTCGGCTTGCCGACCGGACCGATGGGCAGGGCTGCGTGATCCGTATCCTTGGCGATCTCCTGCTGCTTTGGATCCGGGGAATTCTTGCCGACCGTCCAGATCGAGATGCCATTCAGGGTCAAACTGAGTTCGCCGGACAGGTAGGCCTTGTTGTTGTTGGAATCGTTCCACGACAACACGCCCGGGATGAAGGTCGGATACAGCTGCTTGACGTATTCCAGCGCGGCGATCGTTTCCGGCGACTCGATCACCACCTCGTTCTTCTCGTTGACGAGCTTGCCGCCATGCGCCCAGAGCAGCCAATGGACCCAGCCATTGGCGTCGCCGGTCGCATGTCCCAGCGCAAATCCGGCCGGCGTGTTGTTCTTCTTCAGATTCTGGCAGAGCTTGAGGAAGCCGGGCAGATCCTTCGGAAACTCTTCGAATCCGGCGGCCTTCATGTGGCTGATCCGGTAGTTCATGCAGCCGCCGGTGGCGCCCTGGGGAATGGCGATCCAGCTATTGCCCTTCTTGCCGTATTTCTCGGCGACCGGATACCAACCGCCATATTTTGCGCCGAGATAATTCGCGACGTCGGTGACGTCGATCAGCTTCTCGGGAAACTTGTGGGCATCGTCCAGCGTGCCGATGATGAGGTCGGGACCGGCGCCGACATTGGCGGCCACCGCCGCCTTGGGGCGAATGTCATCCCAGCTCTCGGCCTCGAGCTTGACCTTGACGCCGGTGGTCTCGGCGAACTTCTTGGTCTGCTCGGCGAACTTGTCGTACTCGGCCTGGATGAATTGCTTCCAGCGCAGGATCCGGATGGAGGCGTTCGGCTCGGGCTTGTTGGTCCACTCGGCTGCGCGCACCGGGACGATACCCGGGCCGGCCAGCAATGCTGCGCCACCCAGGCCGGCTTTAAGCACACTTCGCCTGTCGAAATCGCTCATCGTTCTCTCCCTGATTTTTTAATTGTCTTTGGGTCGTCTTAAATCAAGAAACGCCACTACAGGCGTTTGCCTGTCGCCTCGTCAAACAAGTGAATCACGCCCGGATCGGGCTTCAGCTTGACCTTGTCGCCTGGATTGAACTGGTGGCGCTCGCGGAAGACCGCGACGACCTGCTCGCCCCCGAGCTTCGCAAACACCTGCGTCTCCGAGCCGGTCGGCTCGACCACGACGATCTCGGCGTCGGCGCCGTCATCGGCAATGGTGAAATGCTCGGGACGGACGCCGTAAACCACAGGCTTGCCGTCCGAGGCAGCCGGCGCGCTCTTGAGCGGCAGCTTGACGCCGTTTGGTCCCTCGAAGGTCGCAACGCCGTTGACGCGGATATGCCCCTTCAGGAAATTCATGGCGGGTGAGCCAATGAAGCCGGCGACGAACTGGTTTTCCGGCCGGTCATAGAGCTCGAGCGGCGTGCCCATCTGCTCGACGATGCCGTCATGCATCACGACGATCTTGTCGGCCATGGTCATGGCCTCGATCTGGTCGTGGGTGACGTAAACGGTGGTGGTCTTGAGCCGCTGGTGCAGTTCCTTGATCTCGGTGCGCATGGCGACGCGCAGCTTGGCGTCGAGGTTCGACAACGGCTCATCGAACAGGAAGACCTGGGGATCGCGCACGATGGCGCGGCCCATGGCGACGCGCTGGCGCTGGCCGCCGGAGAGCTGGCGCGGGTAGCGGTCGAGCAACGGCGTCAGGGCAAGAATTTCGGCGGCGCGCTTGACCCGCTTGCTGATCTCGTCCGAGCCGGCGTTCCGCAGCTTCAGCGAGAAGCCCATGTTCTCGGCGACGGTCATGTGCGGATAGAGCGCGTAATTCTGGAACACCATCGCAATGTCCCGCTCCTTGGGCTGGACATTGTTGACGACGCGATCGCCAATCGAGATCGTGCCTGAGGTGATGTTCTCGAGGCCTGCGAGCATGCGCAGCAGCGTCGACTTGCCGCAGCCGGAGGGGCCAACCAGGACGACGAACTGGCCATCCTCGATCGGGATCGAGACGCCGTGCAGGACCTCAAAATTGCCGAACGATTTCCGCACGTCGCGGATTTGCACAGACGACATCTAGCTCCCTCCTCCGACCGAGACGACACATCTGCAGCGCCGCCACCGTCTTGTTTTTTCTGAACTTCGCTGACCCGAAGCCCCTCTTAACAGGCGACATTGTCAGCAGTTTGTGCGGGTTTGGCAATTTGTCTTTGGTTAGTCGTTGCTGGTAGCGCTGTCAACGATCCTTTGTTTGCGGGAATGGCTGTGTTATGAGCAACAAATGGGTCGAAAGCGCACCAAGTCTGGGAAGATTCGGTTAGCGGAAGTCGCCGAGCTGGCCGGCGTCAGCCCGATCACGGCGTCCCGCTTCTTCCGCAATCCCGAGGCGCTGTCGGTGGCCAAGCGGACGCGGGTCGAAAGCGCGGCCCGGGAGCTCGGCTATGTGCCCAACCTTGCGGCACGTGCGCTGGCCTCGCAGCGCACCGAAGTGATCGGCGTCTTGATTCCGTCGCTGACCAACAACGTTTTTTCCGACGTGCTGCGCGGCATCTATGACGCGTCCGAAGGCAGCCGTTACTCGATCCAGCTGTCCAACACGCGCTACTCCATTCTCCAGGAGGAGAAGCTGCTGCGGCTGTTTCTGGCACAGAAGCCGGCGGGACTGATCGTCACCGGCATCGACCAGACTACCGAGTCCCGCGCGATGCTTGAGGCGGCCGACTGCCCGATCGTGCAGATCATGGAGATCGGGCCCAATCCGGTCGACATGATGATCGGCTTCTCCCATTATGAGGCGGCGCGCGCGGCAATTGCCCATTTGTTCGCGCAGGGCCACCGCAGGATCGGCTTCGTCGGCGCCCGCATGGATCCGCGGGTGCAGCGTCGGCTCGACGGTTATGCCGCAGCCATGAAAGAGGCCGGCCTGTTCGACCAAAGACTGACCGTGACGACGGCAACGCCGACCTCGGTGACGCTTGGCGGCGCGCTGTTCGCCGATCTGATCGCGCGCGAGCCCGACATCGACGCGGTGTTCTGCGCCAATGACGACCTCGCGCTCGGCGTTCTCTTCGAATGCCGCCGGCGCGAGATCCCGGTCCCCGACCAGATCGCGATCGTCGGCTTCAACGACCTCGAATTCATGGCCTCCTCGGTGCCGACGCTGACGAGCGTGCGGACCAATCGTTACGAGATGGGCAGCACGGCTGCCGCGATGCTGATCGAGGCGATCGAGGGAAAGCGCCCCGAAAAGCCCGTGCTCGATCTCGGCTTCACGGTGATCGAACGACAGAGTTCGCAAGCACAGCGGCCGACGGCGAGCCCCCGCGCGGGCGAATGGGTGGCTGCCGTACAAAATGATAGCGTTACCAACGACCCGTGAGTAATATCCCGATCCTGAGGAAATGTTCGCCAGCAGGCGGGCCGTCTGACCATGCTCGCGCTGCCGGGCAGCGCACCGATCGACATCCCGAACGTCGCACGGTGCGTTTGCATTGAAGGAGAAACCCGTGACAAAAAACCCAACCAATGGGCACGCGCCCGCCGGCAACGGCACCCGCCGCCATCTTCGCTCGCAGGACTGGTTCAACAATCCGCATAATCCGGGCATGACCGCGCTCTATATGGAGCGCTACCTGAATTTCGGTCTCACCCGCGCCGAGCTGCAATCCGGCAAGCCGATCATCGGTATCGCCCAGACCGGCAACGACCTGTCGCCCTGCAACCGCCACCATATCGAGCTGGCCCACCGCGTCCGCGAGGGTATCCGCGAGGCCGGCGGCATTGCGATGGAATTCCCGACCCACCCGATCCAGGAGACCGGCAAGCGCCCGACCGCGGCGCTGGACCGCAACCTCGCTTATCTGGGCCTGGTCGAGGTGCTTTACGGCTACCCGCTCGACGGCGTGGTGCTGACCACCGGCTGCGACAAGACCACGCCGGCCTGCATGATGGCGGCGGCGACCGTCAACTTGCCCGCGATCGTTTTGTCGGGCGGGCCCATGCTGAACGGCTGGCACAATGGCGAGCGCACCGGCTCCGGCACCATCGTCTGGAAGTCGCGCGAGCGGCTCGCCGCCGGCGAGATCGACTATGAAGAGTTCATGGAGATCGTGGCGTCCTCGGCGCCGTCGGTCGGTCATTGCAACACCATGGGCACGGCCTCGACCATGAACGGCCTTGCCGAAGCGCTCGGCTTCTCGTTGCCGGGCTGCGCGGCCATCCCCGCTCCCTATCGCGAGCGCGGCCAGATCGCCTATGAGACGGGAAAACGTATCGTCGAGATGGTCTGGGAAGACCTCAAGCCGTCGGACATCCTGACCCGCAAGGCGTTCGAGAACTGCATCGTCATCAATTCGGCGATCGGCGGCTCGACCAACGCGCCGATCCACATCAACGCGTTGGCCCGACACATCGGCGTCGAGCTGTCGATTGACGACTGGCAGAAATTCGGCCACGACGTGCCGCTGCTGGTCAACATGCAGCCGGCCGGATTCTATCTCGGCGAGGAATTCCACCGCGCCGGCGGCGTGCCCGCGGTGGTGCGCGAATTGATGAAGCACAAGCGCATCCATGAGGACGCGGTCACCGTCAACGGCCGCGGCATCGGCGAGAATTGCAAGAATGCGCCGGCGCCCGACAACGACGTGATCTGGGCCTACGACAAGCCGCTGGTGAAGGACGCCGGCTTCCTGGTGCTGAGGGGCAATCTGTTCGATTCCGCGATCATGAAGACCTCGGTGATCTCGAAGGAATTCCGCGATCGCTATCTGAGCAACCCGAAGGATCTGAACGCCTTCGAGGGCCGCGCCGTCGTGTTCGAGGGGCCGGAGGATTATCACGCGCGGATCGACGATGCCTCGCTCGACATCGACGAGCATTGCGTGCTGTTCATCCGCGGCACCGGCCCGATCGGCTACCCCGGTGGTGCCGAGGTCGTGAACATGCAGCCGCCGGCGGCGCTGATCAAACGCGGCATCCTGTCCCTGCCCTGCATCGGCGATGGCCGTCAGTCCGGCACCTCGGGCTCGCCGTCCATCCTGAACGCCTCGCCGGAAGCCGCCGCGAACGGCGGCCTCGCGATCCTCAGGACCGGCGACAAGGTCCGCATCGACCTCAACAAGGGCAGCGCCAACATCCTGATCTCGGACGAGGAGCTGAAGAAGCGCCATGCCGAGCTGAAGGCCGCCGGCGGCTTCAAGCATCCGCCGAACCAGACGCCGTGGCAGGAGATCTATCGCAGCACCGTCGGCCAGCAATCGACCGGCGCCTGCATGGAGCTCGCCACGCGCTACCAGAACGTCGCCTCGGCGTTTGGCGTGCCGCGGGATAACCACTAGCAGCTTCTGTCATTCCGGGGCGCGACGAAGTCGCGAGCCCGGAATCCGTCAAGCCACCAACATCGCAGCACAATGGATTCCGGGCTCGCGCCAAGAGGCGCGCCCCGGAATGACCAGTTCAAAGGGAGAAAAACAACATGGCCAACCGCCTCAAGGGCAAGCGCGCCGTCGTCACGGCTGCAGCCGCAGGTATCGGACGCGCATGCGCCCTCGCATTCGCGCGTGAGGGCGCAACCGTCATCGCCACCGACATCAACGAGGCGGGCATCGCAGGCCTGACCAGGGAGGGCGTCGCCGAAGTGGCGAAACTCGACGTCCGCAACACGGCCGACGTCAACGCTTTTGCAAAACGTGTCGGCAAGATCGACATCCTGCTCAACGCGGCCGGCTTCGTGCACCACGGGACCATCCTGGATTGCTCGGAAGAGGATTTCGATTTCTCGTTCGACCTCAACGTCAAGTCGATGCACCGGACCATCAAGGCCTTCCTGCCTGACATGATCGCGGGCGGCGGCGGCAGCATCGTCAACATCTCGTCCTGCGCGGCGCTGCGTCCGCCGGCGAACCGCTATGTTTACAGCTCGTCGAAGGCGGCAGTATCGCTGCTGTCGCGGGCGGTCGCGCTGGACTTCATCACCAAGGGCATCCGTTGCAACGCGATCTGCCCCGGCACCGTCGAGACCCCCTCGATGCTCGACCGCGCCGCAGCCCAAGGGCCGCAGGGCAAGGAGATGTTCATCTCGCGCCAGAAGATGGGCCGGCTCGGCACTGCCGAGGAGATCGCATCCATGGCGGTCTATCTCGGCAGCGACGAGAGCGCCTTCACCACCGGTGTCGACCTCGTGGTTGACGGCGGCTACATGCTCTGACGCCCACCGGATCACATCTGATGAACAAGATTGATCTCAACGACCGCGTCGCAGTCGTCACCGGCGGCGCGCAGGGCTTTGGCCGCGCCATCAGCGAGCGTTTCGTCGCCTCCGGCGCCAGGGTCGCAATCTGGGATTTTGATTCAGATTTGGCCGAGAAGACCGCCGCGGAGATCGGCGACAACGTCCGCGTCTTCAAGGTCGACGTCACCGACACCGCAGCCGTCGAGCAGGCCCGCGATGGGACGCTCGCCGCCCTCGGCAGGATCGACATCCTCGTCAACAATGCCGGCATCGCCGGCGTCAACAAGCCCGTCTGGGAGACCGATCTGGAGGAATGGCGGAAAGTTCTGCGCATCAACCTCGACGGCCCCTTCATCGTCTGCAAGGCGATCGTGCCCGTGATGCTCAAGCAGAAATACGGGCGGATCGTCAACATCGCCTCGATCGCCGGCAAGGAAGGCAATCCCAACGCCTCGCACTATTCGGCCTCCAAGGCCGGTCTGATCGCGCTGACGAAATCGCTCGGCAAGGAGCTCGCCGCGCATGACATTCTCGTGAATGCGGTGACGCCGGCGGCGGCCAAGACCGCGATCTTCGACCAGATGACGCAGCAGCATATCGATTTCATGCTGTCTAAAATCCCCAAAGCGCGCTTCGTGCTGGTGGAGGAGCTTGCCGCGATGGTGAGCTGGCTTGCGTCCGAAGACTGTGCGTTCTCGACCGGCGCGGTGTTCGATATCTCGGGTGGACGGGCAACCTATTGAGGACACCATGATCCGGGAAGGTGGATGCCTGTGCGGCGCAGTGCGGTTCAAGGCGGAGGGCGAGCCGCTGAACGTGCGCATCTGTCACTGCCGCATGTGCCAGAAGGCGATGGGCTCGCCCTATTTCGCCCGCGCCCAGTTCGACCAGAAGGCGCTGACAGTCGAGGGGGAGACCGGCCGCTACAAGTCGTCTGAGGCGATCGACCGCGTGTTCTGCATGACCTGCGGCACGCGGCTGTTCTCCTGGCGGCGCAACGGCACGCTGGCCGGCGTCGCGCTCGCGACCTTCGACGACCGCAACGCCTTCGCGCCGACCGAGCACATCTGGGTCTCGGAAAAGCTCGCCTGGGTGAAGCTCGACGACGGCCTGACGCAGTATGAGACGACGATCCCGGCCTGAGGTCAGGGCTGCCTTGAAACGGTGATGCCTGCCGCCTGCACGCGCTTCCCCGTTGTCGTGGCTAACCAAATCCCTGCGAACACCGCGACAATGCCGGCCGCGAGGTTCCAGCGCAGCGGCTCATGCAGCAGCCAGGCGCCGACCAGCGATGCCGTGATCGGATTGACCGTGACCGAAATCGCCACGCGCGTCGGCGTGGTCCGCTCCAGCGCGAAGGCCCATAGATAGAAGGTCAGCGCCGCGCCGAAGGCGCCGAGATAAAGCGCAGCCAGCCATTGGGGCGTGCCGAAATCTGCAACGGGCGCGAAGCTGCCTCGAAAACTTGAAAGCAGGATGAGGCAGAGACCGCCCGCGGCCATGCTCATGGTCGTAAACCCGATTGGGCTGGAGCGCCGGATCAGCGGCTTCGACCAGATGCCATACAGCGCCATGCACAGCGCAGCCGCCATCATCAGAAGATCACCGCGCCAGGCCCCTGACGGCGCCGAGCTCAGGTCAGAGAGGAGCGCGACGGCAACGCCCGATGTTGCCACCACGACACCAATTGACTTGCGCCAGGTCAGGGCTTCGCTGCCGAGCGCGGCGCCAATCACGAGCGACAACAGTGGCAATGTCGATAGCGCGAGCGCACCGCGCGCGGCTGTCGTGAAGATCAGGGATGCGTTGAACAGGATTGGAAACAGCGCGAAAAACAATATGCCGAGCCCGACGGTAGCCGCCCAGTCATCGCGCTCCGGCCAGCGGTCGCCGCGCAGCAGGGTCAGCGGCAGTAGCAGCAGAAAGCCAATGCCAAACCGGAATGAGCCAATCGCCAGCGGATCAATGCTGCCGACGAGGTAGCGCGTCGCGCCAATCGAGGTGCCGCCCAGCGCGCTCGACAGCACCGCGGCCAGAACGCCGAAAATCTCGCTCACGATTGCTCCCTGACGAACGCGCTGACGAACAGCATACGGGCCGTGTCAAAACTGAGAATGGAATTTCCGTCATGCTGGGATAACGTTCCGTCATGACCGCGCCCGACCTCGATCCCGATCTGCTGAGGGCTTTTCTCGCCGTCGCCGAACAGCGCTCGTTCACGCGCGCGGCCCATCGGCTCAACCGGACCCAGTCGGCGGTGAGCGTGCAGGTCCGGCGCCTCGAGCAGCGGCTCGGCACAAAGTTGTTTCAGCGCAACCGGGACGGCATCGTGCAGACCGCCGCGGGCAAAGAGCTGCGCGACTATGCCCAGCGTATCCTGGCTCTTCATGCTGAAGCGGTCGACGCCTTGCGCGCGCGCAAGCCCGAGGCGGTCATTCGCCTCGGCGTGATGGACGATTATGGCACGATCGTCGTTCCGCCGCTGCTGGCGAGCTTTGCCAGGAATCATCCGACCGTCAGGGTCGAGGTCGAGACCGGGCTGACCGCCACCATGCCGGCCCGCCTCGGGGAGGCCTATGACCTCGTCATCGCCATGCATCCGGAAGGGTGTGCCGAGGGCGAGCTGTTACGGCGCGAGCAGGCCATCTGGGCAGCCGCCGCCGCTTGTCGCGCCATGGCGGAAGACACCCTGCCCGTCGCGCTCTACCCGCCGGGCTGCCTGTTCCGCCAATGGGCCGCGGAAGCACTTGATCACGCCGGCCGGCCCTGGCGGCTCGCCTTTGTCAGCCGGACGACGGCGGCGGTGGAATCGATCGTAGCGGAAGGCCTTGCGGTGACCGTCGTGAAGGCCGGCACCCTGCCGCGCCGCCTTCGACCTCTCGGCTTACGCGACGGGCTGCCGCCGCTGCCGGTGGCGGACATCCGCCTCCATTGCGCGCGCGGCCTATCGCGCCCGGCGGTGCTGCTTGCCGATCATCTGCAACGTGGCATTTCGGAACCGGCCACCCTATGTTGAGCTGAAGCATTGCTGCACCGCCGGTTTGGCCAGGTCGTCTGCAAGGCGACAGGCATAGACGCGCGAGATGCGACGTGAACGTTTCCTTGTACGACCTTTCAGTGTGGGTGCTGCCGGTGCTGCTCGCCATCACCTTTCACGAGGCCGCGCACGGCTTCGTGGCGCACCGGCTCGGCGACGACACCGCCTGGCAGCTCGGCCGCGTCAGCTTCAATCCGATCAGGCACATCGACCCGTTCGGCACGCTGATATTACCGGCGATGCTGCTGTTTGCGCATTCCCCGTTCCTGTTCGGCTATGCCAAGCCCGTGCCGGTGAATTTTCGCAAGCTCAACAATCCGAAGCTGGACATGGTCTGGGTCGCCCTCGCCGGTCCCGCCACCAACATCCTGCTGGCGCTGGTCGCCGGCATCGCCGCACACGCCTTGCCCCTGGTGCCGGCAAGCACGGCCCGGTGGATCGCCGACAATCTGGACAACACCATCACGATCAACGCCGTGCTGGCGGTGTTCAACATGATGCCGATCCCGCCGCTCGACGGTGGGCGGGTCGCGGTCGGGCTGTTGCCCCGGCCGCTCGCCCTGCCCCTGTCGCGACTCGAGCCGTTCGGCATGATGATCCTGATCGCGCTGCTGATTTTGCTGCCGCTGGCGGGTTCCCAGTTCGGTCTAAATCTTGATGTTATTTCAGCAATACTGCGAACGTTGACCGGTTATGTGATTCAAGCTGTTCTCTTGGCCACCGGCAATGCGTAGTTGAAACCGTACTTGATTATCCCTGAAGACAAAGCCGAAGGGCTAGAGGCCAACTTGGTCAAAGCTGCCGATATGCTGATCGCGCGTCGCGCCGACACCCGTGCCCGCGCCGATTTCGCCACCTGGAAGATGATGGCCAAGCTGAACGGGTTGTCGGCGCTGCCCCCTGACGCACAGGGCTTCCTGGACGGCTACAAGAAGCTGCTGGAGCGGATGAGCGAGGCTGAGGCGACAGAGGCCGCCATCGCCGAGGTCTACAAATCCTATTATCTGGAGATGGGCGGCGGCGGGAACCCGCCCGACGTCCGCACGCGGCCGGCCGAACCGGCAAGGGACAATGTTACCGCATTCCGGCGCCCGGCTCCCAAGCCGAAAAAGGCCGGCTTCTTCGGGGCGACGACAGTCGGAGGAACCCAGAAACGCCCGCTGCCGGTGGCGCTGATCTTCGCCTGCCTCGTCGTGGTCTATGTCGGGATCAAGTACTACTGGCGCTGACGGCCACACCGTTATTTCGACGGCTTCTTGAAATTCACCGGCAGGCTGAAGGCGAACTGATCGTCGGTCAGCTCGGCCGGCGGAACCGGCACCGGATCCGACCGGCGCACCATAGAAATGGCCGCATCGTCGAAGGCGGGATCCCCTGAGGACTCCGCGACATTGACGGACACGACATTGCCGCGCCGGTTCAGGACCAGGCTGAGCGTCACCGTCGTCGTCTTGATCTTGTCCTTGGGATAGCGCTTGTGAATCTCGAAATAGGCGCTGATCCGCTTGCCCCACTCGGCGGTCAGCTTGCGGATATCCTTGCCAATGCCCTGATGGGGCGCCGCCGCCTTCTCGTCCTCGCGCGCGTCCTCGTTCAGTGCCTGCCTTGCCGATTCCTGGGCGTTCGGCATCTCCTCGACGGCCTGGGTCTCGACCTTGGCCACCTTCGTGGTGTCCTCCACCGGCTTCTTGGAGTCATTCTCAGTGACGAGGCGGTCCGGATCCTCGGCCTCCTGAGGGATTTCCTTCGGCAGATCGGTCTCTTTGACCTCGGCCTGCTGCTGCATCTGCTGCGGCTGGTACTGCGAGGCTTCGCTGTCCGGACCGGGCGGCAACTCCGTCTCGGGGAGTTTTGGCGAGGTCATTTCGACAGCATATTCCGCGCCGTTGGCGCCGAGGCCGTCGTCACCGTCATCGGCACGTAGGTTGGCGAGCGCCAGCGCGGCCCCGCCGAGATGCAGGCCAACCGCTACGACAGCGGCCACGATCCACAACGGCCGCGAGGATCTTGCCTCGAACACAGGGTCGGTCATGGCGCCGCCATCAGGGTTGGACTGCCCCTTGCGCCGGCCCGGCCGCCGCAGGAGGTGCCTCGAGCGCCACCAGCTTGATCCGAGAATAGCCGCCGGATCGCAGGATTTCCATCACGCCCATCAACTCGCCGTACGGCACCGCCTTGTCGGCGCGGAGGAACAGATATTTGTCCTTGCTCATATCGGCGATGGCATCGAGCGAGCTGACGAGGTCGGTGCGCTTGACCGGATTCTCTCCGATCGCCAGCGTCAGATCGGGCTTGATGCTGACATAGGTCGGCTTGTCCGGCTTCTTCTGCGGCTGCGCGCTCGACGTCGGCAGGTCGATCGGCAGATCGACCGTCGACAGCGGAGCCGCGACCATGAAGATGATCAGCAGCACCAGGATGACGTCGATGAACGGCGTGACGTTGATGTCATGCGTTTCCGAGAAATCGTCGTCGTCATCATTCTCGGTGAGCGAGACAGCCATGGCTTACTCCGCCGCGTGGGAATGCGCGCTGCCATGGCTGCGGTCAAGATCGCGCGACAACAGCCGGGCGGCGGCGCCCGAGGCGCGGCTGACGAGCTCGAGATAGCCCTTCGTCACGCGCGAGAAGTGATTGTAGATAATGACGGCAGGAATAGCGGCGACGAGACCGATGGCAGTGGCGAGCAGCGCCTCGGCGATGCCGGGGGCAACCACAGCAAGATTGGTCGTCTGCGACTTCGAGATGCCGATAAAACTGTTCATGATGCCCCAGACGGTGCCGAACAGACCGACGAAGGGTGACGTCGAACCGATGGTCGCAAGCACACCCATACCGACGCGGATACGCCGTGCTTCCGCGCGCACGATCTCGGCGAAGCTCGACGCCGCACGCTCCTTGATCCCACCGTCGCTGGACAGGCCCGCCGACATCCGCGCTTCGCGCAGCGCGGCACTCAGGAAGGACGGCAGGATGCCCTGCTTGGTGCCGAGCGCCATCTGGGCTTCCGCGAGCGACCGCGCCTCTGCAATCCGCTTCAGCGCCGAACGAAGCCTCGTGGAGGCGATCGACAGCTCGATCGATTTTGCGATGAAGACGGTCCAGGTCACGAGCGAGGCGAAGGCAAGCCCGATCATGACCGCCTTCACGATGACGTCCGCCGACATGAACATCACCCAGGGCGACAATTCCTTCATGGCCGGCGCGATGCCGGCCTTTGGCGCTGGCTCGGACGCCGGGGCGATGGCAGCCTCCGTCGCGGGAGCGCTGGGCGTCGCGGCCATAGGCGCAGCAGCCGTGGGCGCGCCTGGTTGCGCCGCGGCTGCGGGAACAGCCGGCGCCGGCTGCGCCACCGCGGGACGCGCCTGCGCCGCCTGGGGTTGCGTCTGGGCGGAAACGGGGGCTGCGAGCCAGCCGGCCGCGAGCAGCACGGCTGCAGCGAGATTAGCGTGGAAAGATGCGGTCTTCATACTTCGGCCCAGCTGCGAATGAGGTTGTGATAGATGCCCGTCAATTTGACCGTTTCGGGATCGTCGCGCCCGAGCCGGGCCACCAGCGCCTGAATGGCTGTGTCGAGGTCAAAGATCATGCTGCGGGCTTGATCGTCCCGTATCATGCTCTGGAGCCAGAAGAAAGACGCAACCCGCGCCCCCCTCGTCACCGGAGTGACCAGATGGAGGCTGGTCGAGGGATAGAGCACGCAGTTCCCAGCTGGCAACTTCACTTCGTGCGAACCGTAGGTGTCCTCGATCACAAGTTCGCCACCGTCGTAATCTTCTGGCTCGCTGAGGAATAACGTGACCGACAGATCGGTGCGAATGCGAAGGCCGGTCAGGCGGTCGCCGCGGATCGCGTTGTCGACATGCAGGCCGAAATGGTGGCCGCTGTCCGCCGCATAACGGTTGAACAGCGGCGGAAAGATCCGGAGCGGGATCGCCGCCGCCAGAAATCGCGGGTTCGCCGTCAGCGCCGAGATGATGCGATGGCCGAGCTTGCGCGCGACCTCGCCGTCCGGCGGCAACTGCTCGTTGCGCTTGACCATGGCCGACTGCGCGCCCGCGGTGGAACGGCCGTCTTCCCATTCGCTGGCATCCATGATGCGGCGAAACTCCGCCACATCATCCTTGCTCAGGACGCCTTCTATGCATGTCAGCATGGCACCTCGTCAGTTCTCCATCAGTAGCGTGCGGACAGGACCAGATAGGCGGCGCGTCCCGGCGCCTCCAGCACGAACGGAGTCGCGCTCTGGTACAGCGCGTCGTAGTAGCGCTTGTCGAAGATGTTGTTGACGAACAGCTTCAGCTGCCAGTTCTTGTTGATCTTGGCTTCCGCGAACGCATCAAAGCGCCAGTAGCTCGGAATCGACGTGCCCTGGTTGGCCGCGAGCAAAGTGCCGCCATAGATCTTGGAGCGGTACACCGCCTGCCCGCCCAACTCCCAGGTATCGTTGAGCTGGTACTTCGAGAGCAGGCTGAACGACTGGTGCGCGATGTTGGCAAGCGGACGCCCGACATTGGAGGCGTAGAGTGTCGTGTTGGCCGGCGGGGCCAGGGACTTCGTCACCTCCGACTGCATCAGCACGAGGCCGCCGAACACGCTCCATTTGTCCGTGATCTTGCCACCCACCCCGAGATCGATGCCGCGGACGCGATAGGCAGCGCCCGCCGTGATGCACGACACGGTCCTTGCCGGAGCCACAGGGGCGAAGGTACAGCCAAGCGCCGCCGCCGCGGCCGTGCTGCCGACGTTCTGCGCCTCGCGCGCGTTTTCCTTGGTCGTCTCGAACAACGCGGCAGTCAGCAGCAGGTGGCGATCGAACAACTCCCATTTGGTGCCGAGCTCGATGGCCTTGTTCTTCTCGGGCCCGAAGATCTGGTTGTTGCCACCGGCCAGATTCGGATTGATGCCGCCATAGGCGGTGCTGGTGCCGTCGAATTCCGAGCCTACGGGATTCGCCGAGGTCGCATAGGCGACATAAACGCTGCCGTTGGGCAGTGGCTTCAGCGTGAGGCCGAGGTTGTAATCCGGAACCAGGAATTGCGCGGACTGCTGCCCGAAAGCACCCGCCGCCGTGAAAGCCGATGTCTTGATGCTGTAATCGTCATAGCGGAAACCGCCGTTGAGGATGAGGAGATCGCGATAATTCGCGCTGTCCATGACGTAGCCGCTGATGGTTTCAATCCCAATCTTGGTCGGCCTGCCGGTCAGGCCCCCCGGTATCGGGAACGGATTGTCGGTGGCCTGCGGATAAAACACGCTGACGCCGGACGTCGATCCCGAGCCGGTGAAAGGCGTCGTCCCGGTCGTGATCTCCGAGCCAAGCCCGGTGTAAGTGTCGATCGACGATCGCTCGTTGTCATATTCGATGCCTGCAAGCAATGTGTGCTTGAAGCCTGCATAATCGTCGAACTTGTACGTCGCCTCGGTCTGGTTGGCGAACACGTCGGTGGCCTGGTAGCGGCTCTGCGGGTTGGCGCTCACAGTATAGGCCGTGAACGGAGCGCCTGCGGCCAGCGTCGGCGATTCCGGCAGTGTGCCGATGTAGTTCTGCGTCGAGTGCGATTCCCGGATCTTGTTGGTGAGCAGCAGATCGGGCGTGACCTGAACTTCTGCATTGATCGTGCCGATATCCTGGCCGGTCCGGTAGAAGTCGCGATTGACGAAGCCGTAGAAATTATTCCGGTTGACCCCGAAGTCCGGGAAAGGCCCGCCTGATGTCGACGACGTGCTCGGCCGATAATACGGCACGCCGAAATCGGGAATGCCAGTCAGCTCGGTGTGGATGTAATTGCCGGTGATCTTGATGGCGTCGGTCGGCTTCCAGGTCGTCGCGACGAAGGCGCCATCGCGGTTGTCCTTGACGCGATCCCGCCCCGCAACGTCGGCATCCTGAAACAGGCCACCGGCGCGAACGGCGAGCGACGGGTTGATCACCTGGTTGACGTCGAGCGTGACACGCTTGGTCTGGTCGGTGCCAAACGTCGTGTCCATGTTGTAGAAGCTCTTCTCGGTCACCGCCTGCTTGGTGACGATGTTGATGGCGCCACCCGCCGTGCCGCGGCCTGCGAAGGACGACGCGGGACCGCGCAGAATTTCGACCTGCTCGGTGAAGAAGTTCTCGCGCACGCTGACGCCGGCATCGCGCACGCCGTCGATGAAGACGTCGTTGCGGGCGTCAAAACCGCGGATGAAGAAGCGATCGCCGAAGGCGTTGCCGCCCTCGCCGGTGCCGAGCGTCACGCCGGCCGTGCTCAGGATCGCCTGCTTTAACGTGGTGGCGCCCTTGTCCTCGAGGACTTCCTTGCTCAGCACCGTGATCGACTTCGGCGTATCGACCAGCTTCTCCGGAAACTTGCCGCCGGCCTGGACGTGATCGACCTTGTAGGGCGCAGCCGGATCTGCATAGGGATTGCGATCAGGCGACGGTGCGGCCGCATCGACGACCGGGGCCACTGCGGCCTGCTGACGTTGTTGTGCCGCACGCCGCAGCGCGTTGCGGGCGCGGACCTGATCAGGCGTCGGTTTTGCGGTGGTGGAGCGCGGCCGCTCCTTGGGCGCGTCGACGTTGACGGGTGGCAGACTTGTCTGCTGCGCTTGTGCTGCGCTCGATACCGATGCGACTGCAATCAGACCTGCAACGGTGGAAACAGTCTTGCCAGCCGCACTATCGAAATTGCAGACCAATGCTTGCCCTACCGCGGTCGAACGCAACGACCGCGGAGCCCTTGCCATACCCATCCTACGCCCCATTCCAATTGCTGCAGTGTGTCGCACCGTGACAGGGCGACACACTGGTCGTATCGAGCGGGGCAATGAGGGTCAACGCAGTCACGGCATGAGCAACGTTGAATCCATCCAGATCAAAACGATTCTAAATTCGTGTTTGAAACCGTTCTAATCTCGAGCTTGTAAGCGTTCTAAACTGGAGCGGATGCTGGTCCTTGCTTCGCGCATCGCGCTTTGCGTCAAAGCACGGGACGCCTGTCGCAGCGAGTAATGTCGCGGGACAGGTTGATGCAGCGAGACATAGCGACATTTGTCTTCGCGCATCATCTTGCGCAGCCGTCAGTCGCTGCTCGGGGGCTTCATCAGCGAGAACAATTCATCGACGGTGCGCTGCGCGGTTGCTCGCACGCGATCGGTGTTGTCCATGCCGGCGATGTTGACGCCGCCAACGACGGCTTTGATCTCGTCGCGGAAGTCGGTGAGGAAGCGCAAGGGATCGCGCTGCTCATTGGCTACGCGCGCGATCAACCCCGTGATCAGAATCTGGCACGCGATCAGCTTGCCGTTCAATTCGTCCATCCCGCACTCCTGACGTGGCGGCGCTGATATGAACGACGCTGGTTTTGGTGACAACCGAAACGCGACCGGGGCGGTTTAGAACCGTTCTCGTGAAGGCATGCGCGCCCGGACTTGCACAGCGCGTTCGCTCGCGTCCTCCATCGCAACGTCACGACGCCTGCGAGTATTCTCTGTCTCTTGCACGCTCCTCGTTCGTGACGAGAGAATGCAGCACTGCACACCGCCGCGTCACCCGGTTGCCTACGGGGTGCAAAGCTTTCCAATTGTTTAGGATTCTCAACTGATAGTGCTGTTTACACTGGAACTTGGCGTGTAATATACAAGCCTTGCTGGAACCCTTTGATTGCCCCGCCATTCGTTGTTTTGGGCATACAAGCCGATACGCTCACAATGAAAAAGTCACGGCCGATCCTGTGGATTGTCATCATCGCAGCCGTGGCCGCCGGCGGCTATTACGGCTGGCAGCGATATCAGGCCGCGGAGGCCGGGAAAGCCCAGATTGCACAGAAGGGTGCGCCGCGCGCGCCCGCCGTGCCGGTCAGCATCGCGCCGGTCCAGAAGACCGACTTCCCGGTTTACCTGACCGGTCTCGGCACCGTTCAGGGCTTCAACACCGTACAAGTCCGGACCCGGGTGGATGGCCAGATCGACAAGATCGCCTTCACCGAAGGCCAGATCGTCAAGCAGGGCGAGCTGCTGGTCTCGATCGATCCCCGCCCCTATCAAGCCACGCTCGACCAGGCCAAGGCCAAGAAGGCGCAGGACGAGGCTAGCCTGGCCAATGCCAATCTCGAGCTCCAGCGTGCGATGAAGCTCGGCGAATTCGCGACCGCACAGCGCGTCGATACCCAGCGCTCGACCGTCGCCCAGCTCACCGCCCAGATCGCCGCCGACGAAGCCGCGATCGCCAACGCCCAGACCCAGCTCGACTACACCCAGATCACGGCGCCGATCACGGGCGTCGCCGGCCTGCGCCAGGTCGACATCGGCAACATCGTCAACGCCTCGAACCAGACCGGTGTCGTCACCATCGCGCAGGTCGAACCGATCACGGTGATCTTCACCGCACCTGAGGACCAGCTGCCCTATATCAGCGAGGGCCAGAAATCCGGCGAGCTCAGGGTGATCGCGTTCACCACCGACGGCAAGAAGACGCTGGCCGAAGGCAAGCTTGCCGTCATCAACAACCAGGTTGATACGACCAGCGGGACGATCAGGCTGAAGGCGGTGTTCGACAACAAGGAGCACACGCTGTGGCCGGGACAATCGGTGTCGACGCGGCTGCTGGTGCGGACGCTGAAAGACGCGACCATCGTTCCCGATGACGCGGTCCAACATTCGACCAACGGCCTCTACGCTTATACCGTCAGCCAGGACAACAAGGCCGAGGTTCGCAAGATCAAGGTCGCCTATTCCATCGACGGACGCTCGGTCATCGAGGAAGGCTTGAGTCCCGGCCAGCAGGTGATCACCGGCGGCCAGTACAAGGTTCAGCCCGGCAGTCTGGTCTCGACGACTGTCGCGAGTTCGGATCCGGTCCAGAAAAACAAGGTCCAACAGGAATGACCGACGGCGGGATTTCGGCACCTTTCATCCGTTATCCCATCGGCACATCGCTGCTGATGGCCGGCATTCTTTTTGTCGGCCTCGTCGCCTATCCGCTGCTGCCGGTGGCGCCGCTGCCGCAGGTGGACTTCCCGACCATCCAGGTCACGGCCAATTTGCCGGGCGGCAGCCCGGAGACGATGGCCTCGTCGGTCGCCCAGCCGCTGGAGCGCCAGTTCGCCCAGATTCCCGGCATCGCGCAGATGACCTCGACGAGCTATCTGGGCACCGCCTCGATCACCATCCAGTTCGACCTCAACCGCAGCATCGACGGTGCCGCGAATGACGTGCAGGGCGCCATCAACGCCGCCAGCGGCCAATTGCCGAAGAACCTGCCCTCGCCGCCGACCTATCGCAAGGTGAACCCGGCTGACGCGCCGATCCTGCTGCTATCGGCGACGTCCGATACCCTGCCTTTGACAAGCGTGAGCGATGCGGTCGATGCCCAGCTCGCCCAGCAGATCAGCCAGCTCTCCGGCGTGGCGCAGGTCTTCATCGGCGGCCAGCAGAAACCCTCCATCCGCATCCAGGTCGATCCGGCGAAGCTGGTCGCCAAGGGCCTGTCGATGGAGGACGTGCGCAGCCAGATCGCGATCACCACGGTCGACAGCCCCAAGGGCAATATCGACGGCGAGAAGCGCGCCTACACGATCTACGCCAACGACCAGCTCACCCAGTCCAAGGACTGGAACGACGTCATCATCGCCTATCGCAACGGCGGCCCGTTGCGCATTCGCGACATCGGCCAGGCGGTCAGCGGCGCCGAGGATGCCAAACAGGCGGCCTGGGCCAATGGCAAGCGCGGCGTATTCCTGGTCGTGTTCAAGCAGCCGGGCGCCAACGTCATCGAGACCGTCGACCGGATCAAGGCGACCCTGCCCCGCCTCGTCGCAGCCATCCCGCCCGCGATCAAGATCGAGCTCATCAGCGACCGCACCACGACCATTCGTGCCGCGGTCGAGGACGTGCAGTTCACCCTGCTGCTGACCATCGCCCTCGTGGTCATGGTCATCTTCGTGTTCCTGCGCAGCTTCTGGGCGACGGTGATTCCCACCGTCACGGTTCCGCTGGCGCTGCTGGGTGCCTGCGCCCTGATGTGGGTGTTCGGCTATTCGCTCGACAATCTGTCGCTGATGGCGCTCACGATCGCGGTCGGCTTCGTGGTCGATGACGCCATCGTGATGCTGGAGAACATCACGCGTTACATCGAAGAAGGCGAAAAGCCGCTCGCTGCCGCCTTCAGAGGCTCCAAGGAGATCGGCTTCACCATCGTCTCGATCTCCATCTCGCTGGTCGCCGTGCTGATCCCACTGCTCCTGATGGGCGGCATCATCGGACGCCTGTTCCGCGAATTCGCGGTCGTGCTGGCGATGACGATCTTCGTGTCGATGTTCGTGTCGTTGACCCTGACGCCGATGATGGCCTCGCGCTTTCTGCGTGCCCATGGCGAAGTGACCCACGGCAAATTCTACAAATGGAGCGAGGGTGCCTTCGACGCGATGCTGCGCGGCTACGAATGGGGGCTCGACCATGCCCTGGCCTGGCGGCGCACCACCCTCGTGGTCTTCTTCGCCACGCTTGGGCTGTCGATCTATCTCTTCGTCCTGATCCCGAAGGGCTTCTTCCCGCAGCAGGACGTCGGCCTGATAACGGCGACCTCGGAGGCCTCGCAGGACATCTCCTTCGCCGAGATGCAGCGCCGGCAGGTCGAGCTCGGCAAGATCGTCATGCAGGACCCCGATGTTGCGACGATCGCGATGAACATCGGCGGCAGCGGCCGCGCCGGCAACAACGGCAACATGTTCATCACGCTGAAGCCGCGCGACAAGCGCGAGGCATCGGCACAGCAGATCATTGCGCGGCTGCGCCCCAAGCTCGAGAAGGTATCGGGCGCCCGTCTGTACATGCAGGCGGCCCAGGATGTCCGCCTCGGCGGGCGGCCGACCCGCACGCAGTTCGAGTTCACCTTGCAGGATGCCGATCTCGCCGAGCTCAACGACTGGGCACCGAAGATCCTGGCCAGGATGCAGACGCTGCCGGAGCTGCGCGACGTCGCCACCGACCAGCAGACCCAGGGCACGACGGTTCAGCTCAAGATCAACCGCGACACCGCCGCGCGCTACGGCATCCAGCCGCAGCTGATCGACGACACGCTGTACGACGCCTTCGGCCAGCGGCAGGTGACGCAGTATTTCACCCAGCTCAACACCTACAAGGTGATCCTGGAAATCCTGCCGGAAATGCAGGGCAATCTCGATAGCCTCAACAAGCTTTATCTGAAGTCGCCGCTGACCGGCGACCAGGTGCCGCTCTCGACCTTCGCGACCTGGACCACCGACCCGGTCCGCCCGCTCTCGATCAGCCACCAGGGCCAATTCCCGGCGATCACCATCAGCTTCAACCTCGCCCAGGGCGTGGCGCTCGGCCAGGCCACCGAGGCCGTGCAGAAGGCGATGGCCGATCTCGGCGCGCCGGCGACGCTGAACTCGAGCTTCCAGGGCACCGCGCAGGCGTTCCAGCAATCGCTCGGCACCGTGCCGCTTTTGATCCTCGCGGCGCTGGTCGTGGTCTATCTGATCCTCGGCATCCTCTACGAGAGCTACATCCATCCGATCACGATTCTGTCGACCCTGCCCTCGGCCGGCGTCGGCGCGCTCGCGATCCTGATGGCCGCCGGATTCGAGTTCAGCCTCATTGCCTTGATCGGCATCATCCTGCTGATCGGCATCGTGAAGAAGAACGGCATCATGATGGTCGACTTCGCCATCGCCGCCGAGCGCGACGAGCACAAGACGCCGGAGGAATCGATCCGGCAGGCCGCGCTGCTGCGCTTCCGCCCGATCATGATGACGACGATGGCAGCATTGCTGGGCGGCGTGCCACTGATGCTCGGCCACGGCACCGGCGCCGAGATCCGCCAGCCGCTCGGCTATGCCATGGTCGGCGGCCTCATCGTCAGCCAGGCGCTGACGCTGTTCACCACACCGGTGGTCTATCTCTACCTCGACAAATTCTCCAACCTGTTCAAGGGCGGCTCGGCCGACGAGGATGGGCTCGAGACGTCGGAGCACGGCACCGTCAAGGAAGCCGCCGAGTAAGCTTGCGTCGCGACATCCGCGACGCTACAGCCAAGCCCTCGGTTCACGCCAACGCGGTCACGCCATGCCCATGCAATCCAGACTTGTCGCCCTTGCCGCCGCTGTTCTGTTGTCGACGGGCGCTGCGTCTGCCCAGCAGGGCAGCAAGAAGAACGCGGCTTCCCCTGCCCCCGCCGCCCAGCCGACGCCTGCACCAACCCAACCGCAGGCCGAGAGCACGCCGCCTCAGCCCGGCTGGATCGCGCGCTGCACCAGCGCGAGCCGCGACGCCCCGCTCGAATGCGCGATCGAGCAGAACGCCGTGCTGACCAAGACCGGCCAGACCATCGTCTTGATCAACATCCGCGTCGCGCCCGACACCCGCACGCCGGTTGCGCTGCTGCAGCTGCCGCTCGGCCTCAATCTCCCGCTCGGCGCCAAGCTTCAGGTCGACGAAGGCAAGACGATCGATCTGCAGATCCAGACCTGCGAGAACCGCGGCTGCTACGCCTCGACGCCGATCGCGCCCGACCTGCTCGCGAGCCTTCGCTCGGGCAAGCAGCTGAAGGTCTCCTTTCAGAACATGGCCAAGGAGACGATCGCGATCCCGATGCCGTTGAACGACTTCGCCGCGGCCTACGACAAGATCAAGTAGTTCGCGCGACCAGCTCTGATCAGCGTTGCGGAAGCTGGATGGACGCCATGTAGTCGCGGATCGACCGATCAGGGATCGACTTGCGCGCAATCAGGTGATGAATACAGTTCGCAGCAAGGTCGAATGAGCGGTAGCAATGATGAGCGATCATTGCCAGATGCTTGAGTTGCTCGACCGTCATGTCAGTCGGCCGCATGAAGTTTCGCACATAGACGATATCGGCCTCCAGCAGCTGGTTCATCGCCGCGTAGGGATTGGATGGGTCGCTCAAGGGAGCGATCATGCGCCGGTTGATGGCTGTAAAGGCGTGAGGAACGAACCCCTGCTTGCGCAATTCGCCATCGATATCGCCGAATGTCGGCTGCTCCTTGTAAAGGCAAAGAAACGAGACCTCCGTTTGAATGGCGACGGCCTGCTTCAGCTTCTGCCGCCCGCTTCCGAAGACTGCCAGCTCGGAGCCCTGAACGTCGATTTTCAGGAAATCCAGATCCCGGATTTCGGCGATATCGTCGAGCCGGCGGGTCTGAACCGGATGTTCGCTGACGACGCTGCCCCATTCGGAAAATTTCGCAAAATGCGACAGCACATTCTGATCCGGAAGCAGCAGGCTCGTCATTCCCGGGATTCGGCACAGACGCAGCTTTGCCTTGTGCCCATTGCCAACGACATAGTGATAGTAGCTCTCGAGGTCGCTCTTGCGGGCATTGAGCTCTGCAAGCGCTTCGTCCTGCGGTTCAAAGCCAACGACGGTACAAAGCCTTCGTTGCAGCATCGCCTTGTAGGGCGGCTCGCCATCGATCGGATTGGCCCCGACATCCACGACCGCGGTCAGCCGTGCCGGCCGGATGAGATTATTGAGAAGGTCCGGTTCGTTGTCAGTCATTTCAGGAGAAGCCTCTGGAAGGAATGACATGAGGCTTCACGCCAAGGCGACCCCATGATGAGATTTACACGGCAAACGAGGCCGGCGCTTCGCCAGCGCAATGCCGACGCCACATTTCATCGAAAGCCTTTTCGATGTGCCGCGTCATCCGGGCGGTATCGAACAGCGGCCAAGTGGTCCGCTGCGATGCCAGCTTGCTCTTCAGGGCGGTTCGAAGTTCGGAATCATGCGCGATCCGAAGCGCCAAGCTCTCGTAATCCTCCAGCGATTGCGTCACCAGTTCAGGCAGGCCGACAGCGTTCAGGATGCTGGCTGCAACGCGTCCTGCAAAGGCGGTGCCGAGGCAGGTCACAACCGGCAAGCCAGCCCAGAGAGCGTCGCTGGCCGCCGTATGGGCATTGTAGGGCAGTGTGTCCAGGTACAGATCGGCGAGCTGGTGGCGCGCCAGGTGCGCGTCGGCAGGCACTTGTGGGGCGAACACGATCCTCTCTGCGGCGATGCCGCGCGCAACGGCCTCACGCTTCAGGTTCTCCCTGACGACCGGGTCGCCATCAAGCAGCCAGAGGACGCTGCCGGCGGTCTCGGCAAGTAGTCGCATCCAGACATCGAACAGCACGGGCGTGATCTTGGATGTTCTGTTGAACGCACAGTAGACGAACGCATCGTCCGGCAGTCCGACCTCGCTTCTGGCAGGTACATTTGCAAGCGATCGCCTTGCGTCGGTCGCCTGATAGCTGTCCGGGAGGTAAATCACCTTCTCGGCGTAGTGCTTCTGCTCGACGTCGGGAATGACGATCCGATCGGCCATGATGTAGTCGATATAGGACGCGCCCATCGTGCCGGCAAAGCCGAGATAGTTGACCTGGATGGGAGCGGCCCGGTGCACGAGGATTTTCGGCCTCGCGCCCGCGGTGAAGCCTCCGAGATCGACGAGAACCTCGATGTCGAGCTGGCGGATCAGCTTGACCACGTCCTCGTCGGCAAGATGGCTGACATCTTCAAAGCGTTCGAATGCTGCCTCCAACCGGCGGCGCATCGCGCTGCGGTCATCCGGCCCGTAGGAAATGGCGCTGACGGCGAAGCGCTCGCGGTCGTGCGCCTCAAAAACCCCGGCCATCAAATTTGCGGTGGCGTGATTGCGAAAATCGGCGGACAAGTACCCGATCCGCAGCCGGGAAACCGGTGACGGCGTTCTGGGTCTCGCCGCACCTCGGTCCGGGGCGACCTCGGTGACGAATGTCTTCGCGCAGGTCAACTGGCGTGCTGGAGACGACGACGCATGAAGGAACATGAAGGGGTCGACCGGCACGCCGGATTCGACGGCCTCGTCCAGGCCGGCCTGTTCACGCTCGAAGTCGCGCCAATCGGCGCGCTTCCGCCTGGAATCAACGAGCTTGCTCAAGGCGAACGGGAAGGCCTTGTTCAGTGCGACAGTTCTTTCGAGCGCTCCGATCGCTTCGTCGTCTCGGCCCATTTGGCGAAGGATCTCGGACAAGACGAAGTGGTACTGCGGATTCGAGGGCGCGAGCGCGACGGCACGCTGGTAGCTGTCATGCGCTTCGTCGAACTGACCGAGCTTCTGGAACGCACTGCCGCGATTTGCGAACGCTGCGCTCGATGGCGCGATCGCAATGGCGCGATCAAATTCCGCGATGGCCCCCTGAAGTTCCTGCCGTGCCATCAGAATCGCTCCGCGATTGAGATGCGCATCGGCGAAATCAGGCGACAGGGCAATCGCTTTCGCAAACCAGGCCAGCGCATCGTCCGTCTTATCCAATGCACGCAGCACGTTGGCATAGTTGAAAACGACGTCGGGATTGCCGGCATCGACGCGGGCGGCCTTCTTGAGCAGCGGCTCGGCGTCCGCGAAATTGCCGCGCTGAGCGTGCAACAGCCCCAGCATATGCAGCGCGACAGGATGCGTTTTGCTGCCCTTCAGGACTGAAGTATAGGCCCGCTCCGCCTCCAACAGATTGCCCGAACGGTGCGCCGCAATGGCCTGGTCCAGACTAGCCGAGGGATGGAACGAGATAGGGGCCGACGCTCCCTTGTTGCGGCTTTGCTGCGCCATAAGACTGGTTCTGCACCCGACGACGGTTGGTCTCTTGGTGAATTGGTGCAAAAACTCTAGTCGCCTTCGCTAGCGAGAACAACGGCCCGCGCCATCGCGCTGCAAGGCACGAAATGACCGCACGCATGCCCATTTTCGCGCGGTAATATCGATGCCAACCAACTCGGCTTTTCGATCCTTCGCGCGGTGACGATGTTCAAAGTGACCGGCAAAAAAATAGACCCCCAGCGAAACCGCTGGGGGTCCTTGTTGTCGGTTCAGGACCGATTTTAGAAGTTACGCTGAGCGCGGAGCAGCATGCTGACTGAGTTCTGGTCCTTCAGCTCGTACACCGCCGCCGGCTTAGCGAACCCGGCCTGCGCGGGTGCCGCAATCGTGCCGGAATACTTCTGGTCAAGATGCGTCCAGCTCACGTCAGCCGTGAACGCCAGGTTCTTGACCGGAGTCCAGACGGTGTTGACACCGACAACCGCGACGTTGAAGTCCGGGTTACAAGTTGCACCAGGAAGCGCAATGGCAGCGAAGTTAGCGCAAATCAGAGCGGTTCCGTTAGTGCCATACTTCACCTGAGCATAGCCACCATAGACGCCGCTCGCCCAGTTCGGGCTCCAGTTGTGGGTGAAGCCACCGCGGAAGCCCCAGGACTTGGTTTTCTCGACGCTGGTACCCGTACCGAACACGCCGTCAGCCAGACTGGCGAAACCGATGCTCTGGTAGGCTCCGATGCCGCTACCACTGTACATCGACCAGTTCTGCGGCCACGCGATATTGCCGAAGACGGCGTGGATGTCACCGTCGGCGTAGACAGCCTGCAAGTTGAGCGAGTCGCCCGCGCCCGTCGGGATGTTCTTGATCGACAAGCCCACCTGAGCCGCCCAACCCCACGTGTCGCCTGGATGACCGGCTGTCTCAAACCCGGGGGTGTAGTAGGCGGGGTGGATGTCATGCGCGACAACCCCGAACTGGAACAGGCCCCAAGCCTGGTCGACCCGGACCTGGGCAAGCAAGTCAGGAGCGCGCGTGCCACCCCAGCTGTTGGTGCCGTAGAGACCGTTTATAAAGTTGGCGGTCGTGAAGGTCGAAGTATTAAAGAGGTACGCTTGGCCATTAGCGCCGGTCGTCGGCTCCTCAATAGCCAGCGAGCCGGTGATGCCCTGGCCGAAGTCGGCGGTGTAGGCGGCCTGGTTGATACCGGTCACGTGGTTGGAACCGCCGGGAATGGTGTCAGGACCGCCGGCCGGATAGCCCGTCCACGGCATATCGAAGATCGAGACGGTGCGACCGAAGGTGAAGCCAGCGAACTGAACGAACGCATGGTAGAGGCCGAGAGAAGCACCGCCGCTTTGTACGTTCGCCTGCTGGGTATCGAACGAGAAGACCATGTCGGCGAAGGTGCGAACCACGCCATACTCGGTCGCCGTGCGCGTATCGACCGTGAGGTCCATACGAGCGCGTGTGCCCCAGTAGTTCGTCAGACGGTTGTTCGAACCCTGGTTGCTGTTCGGCAACGTGCTCGACATGAAACCATAGTCACCGCCCGTGCCCCAGTAGTCAGCGCGCACGTAACCACCGAACTTGATGCAGGTATCGGTGCCCGGCATGTAGTAGAAACCCGCACCGTACAGCGAGCAGATCTTCACGTATTCGACCGCCTTGGCCTTCACGGGGAGATCGGCTGCTTGAGCTCCGCCCACGGCGATCAGACCCGCCGCTGAGCCGAGCAAAAGGCTCTTAACCAACTTCATGTTAAACCTCCAAGTTGCTCTTCAGGGAAGGTCACTGACCCGAACGGCCAATTCCCCAACCCCCTTTAAATCACCGCTTTGGCCGCCTTCGCGTCTTCGGACACACCCGCATGAACGCGAGGGACTTAAGCGAAAGACCTAAACGGGACGACCTTGGGATGCCCCCCTCCGTCGCCCGATCACCATGATGGATGGCCGATGCACACGCAACATCCGAACGGGCCCAAACACCCCCGAACAATCCGAATCCGGGCAGGTGTTGCACAAAAATCACGCAACATTTTTTCGACCAGGACCGAATAATCAATTGATTTTACTTCATAAAATATCGATCACAGCTGCGTGACGCTTGGGGTCCCCGATGGAACCCGTCACCATGCGGTTGGCAGGCTAACGCTGGAGACCACACTTCAGAGCTTGGAAAGGTCGAATCGGGCCGCGTGGGAAGAGCGCTCCGCGCCACACGTCATCGCAGCAGCAACGAAGATGATCACACGCGCATTTCAAATTATGACGTGTCACGCGGACGCATCAGTTCACGAGCCGTATTTTGCGCGGCGAGTGAAGATCGCAGCTATGCGAAGGCGAACGGCCATGGCGCTGGTCGTTCCCACACGATGGGTTGCTGAACAGAGATTGTCGGACGAGGATGGTGACCGCGTTCGCGCTCGGCGAATCAATGGACGATCCCGGTCGGGAATCTTACGCTTGGCTGGGGAACCTGGATTCGAACCAAGACAAACAGAGTCAGAGTCTGTTGTGCTACCGTTACACCATTCCCCAACGGAATAGCCGAACAAATTCAATGTCTTACTGATTTGTCCGACTGTGGCCGGCAGCGCGGTTTGCGCAAATCGCGGCTCAGGCGTGCAGCCTTCTACCTGCTCAGCCATAGGCTGGCAAGCGCGGCTGTGCATCTGGAGGATCGCACGACGATCGCACTTGCCGGATTGATCGAACGCAAGTTCGGCGGGTTCGCCGCCGCCGTCGCGCGCGCGGCGGCGACGGCTAGAACGCGATGAGATTGGGATCAATCATCATCGCCCTTCAGGAAACGCCGGCGGCAAGACGCTCGGCATAATCAATGGCCTCGATCAGGCTGTGCTCGTTGGCGATGCCCCTGCCGGCAATGTCGAAAGCGGTGCCGTGATCGACCGAGGTGCGGATGATCGGCAGGCCCAGCGTAATGTTGACGCCTGAGAGCTCCTGCCAGCGACCGGTCGTGGGATCGACCTGGAAGCCGAGCAGCTTTACGGGAATGTGCCCCTGGTCGTGATACATCGCGACCGCCGCATCGAACTGGCCGGCGCGCAGCTTGACGAAGATGGTGTCGCCCGGCACGGGGCCGACGACGTCCAGACCATCGGCGACGGCTTTGGCGATCGTCGGCGCGGAAACGTCGATATCCTGCCGGCCGAACAGACCGCCCTCGCCGGCATGCGGATTGAGCGCGGCGATCGCGATCTTGGGCTTTGCAATGCCGAGCCGGCGCAGCGCGTCATTGGTGAGATCAATCACCATACGCAGTCGCTCCGGGGTCAGACGCTTCGGCACGTCCTCCAGCGCCACATGGGTCGAGACATGGCTGACGCGCATGTTGCCATGGGCGAGCAACATCACCGAGCCGCGCACGCCGGTGAGATGCGCCAGCATCTCGGTATGGCCCGGGAAGTGGTAGCCGGCCTTGTTGAGCGCTTCCTTGTTCAGGGGCGCCGTGACGATCGCCGCGGTGCGGCCGGACTGCGTCAGCCGGACGCCCTGCTCGATCGCCTTATAGGCAAAGCGGCCGCCATCGGCACTGAGCACGCCCGGCTTGATCGGATCGCCTTCGGCGTCGGCTTGCAGGTAGCAGAGATTGGGCCAGTCGCGATCGTCGGCGGTGACCTCCGGGATCGCAACGTTGGCGCCGAGCACAGCCTTCGCGCCATCCAGCGCCGCGCCGCTGCCGATGATGAGCAGGCGGAGATCGCCTCTGGCAATCCGTTCTTTCAATCCGACGCAGGCCTTGACGATGATCTCCGGCCCGATTCCGGCGGGATCGCCCATGGTGATGGCAAGGTGACGAGAGGTCATGTCGAACTCCCCAAATTGAGCAAATGATTGTCCCGCAGCAGATCGCGCCACAGCTCGCGCGCGCCGAACGCGCCGGATTTCGAGATGACATCGACGCCGGCCCAGCGGCCACCCTGCAGCGTCGAGCGGGGCAGGCCTGGCACGATGCGACCCGTAACCTGAAGCGCATGCGCACCGAGCGCAACGCATACGGCCTTCAACGTCTCGCCGCCGGCAACGATCAGGGTTCCCGGCGGTTCGAGGGCGCCGGTGAGCGCCGTCAATTTGCGAGCGATCCGTTGCGCGGCCTCGGCGCGCGCCAGGTCATCGGGAAGCGCGAATTTCACCAAGGCCACGCCGCCGTCTTCGAGTTTGCGCAGAACGCGCATACTGCTTTCGTCTTCGGCCAACGAAATTGTCGCCTCACCGCACGCTGCAAGCTGCGCTGCGGTTGCGGCTTGGTCCGAGCCGAACAATCCGAGCACGGGCCGCTTAAGTTCAGGCGAAGCATCGGCGCGATGATTGCGCCCAAGCGCGCCGGCCAAACCGCCGCTGCCGCACCAGAGCACAGGTCCCGGCATGCGTCGCCCCATCTCGGCGACGCGGTCGAGATCGAGGTCGCTCTCGGCGTCGAAGACCTGAACACCGCCCTGTGACAGCGTGTCGGAACAACCCCGCTGCGCCGCGATGCCCTCCTGCCTTAGCTGATCCAGCAGATTGTCGCCAACGCGATGCCAGTCGCCCTGCACGGTGCGCGCATATTGCTGGCCCTCGACCGTGCGGCGTCCCTGATAGTCGAAAGCAGGTGCGACCACGCAAGACGCCCAATGGCCGGTGTTCAGGCAAGCGCCGAGTTCGGCCGCCCACGCACCACGAAGCAGGCTGTCGACTTTCTTGTAGGCGATCTCGCCGTCCTGAAGCAGCGGCGCCAGCCGAGTGACGATCTCGACACTCTCGGTCTTCGAACGCTCACGAGTGCCGCTGTCGATGGCCAGGCTCCGCGAGACCGACGCAGCGGACGCCTCCGACCAGATCACGTCGAACGGCCCGCACAGGCCGACGAACTCCGCCGCCGTGTCGAGCGCACCGGTAAGATCGTCGGCAAGCATTCGGATGTGCGTCATCGCCATGCCTTGTCGTTAGCCTCTAAGCGGCTTTCGCGAATGCTGCGGCACTTGCGAGCAATTCTTTCACTTGAGCTGCCTGCAATGTCTCGAGCGGCGGCCGCAGGCGCTGCCAGCCGGCGTGACCTGTGCGCTCGGCCATCAGGGCCTTGAGCGAGGGCATCTGCGCGAAGCGCGAGACCAGCTCGCGCGCCTTGACAATGCGCGACTGCGCTGCAGCGAGGCTTGCATCGTCGTCGCTATCGCGGAAATGCTTGAAGACATAGGCAAGGTCGCGGGCGACGAGGTTCGAGGTCGCGGTGATGCAGCCCGCGCCGCCCTTGCGCAGCAGCGGCAGCAGCAGCGGGTCGGCACCCGTCAGCACCGCAAAGCCCGGGAAACGCTCGATCATCGCGGTCATGTTGGCGAAGTCACCGGAAGAGTCCTTGATGCCGACGATGGTCGACGGATAGTCCTTGCGCAGCCGCTCGATCAACGCGTGCGAGATCGGCTGCATCGACATCTGCGGGATGTGATAGAGCACGATCCTGAGCCTGGGATTGGCGATGCGCTGGATGATCTCGCTATAGGCAGCATAGACGCCGTCATCGCTGACGTTCTTGTAATAGAACGGCGGCAGCATCACCACGGTCTCGACGCCGACCGACAGCGCGTGGCGCGTCAACGCAACGGTCTCGGTGAAGGCCGCGACGCCGGTGCCCGGCAGCAACTGGTTGGGCTTGATGCCGCCAGCGATCACGGCCTCCAACAATGCCGTGCGCTCGGAGACCGAGAAGGAGTTCGCCTCCCCCGTCGTGCCGAGCATCGCGATGGCCTCGCAGCCTTCGTCCAGCAGGTAGCGGCAATGCGCGATGAAGCGCGCGTGATCAGGCGCGAGCTCGGCGTCGAGCGGCGTCAGCGCGGCGGAGAAAACGCCATGCGGATGCAAGGACTGTGAGTGCAAGGAGTTGGGTTGGAGCGATGATGTCGACAAAGCTTCCTCCGATCGTTGGATCGACGTTGTTCGAAATGCGAACATCCATGATCTGATCCGTTGGTAAGAGCCGGCCGCCGCGGCGTCAACGGCCGCGGCTGTCATGGCAGGGCATTCGGACACGGCCAAGGTCGGGCCCGGTGCAGGATCTCGCGATCAAGTCGGAACTATTGAGGTGATCGCGGGACGCGATCTTGGCGGCGGCTATTCCGGAACGAGCGTCGCAAGCCCGGCTTCGATGATGCTGATTTCCTCGCTGACCTGCGCGATGGCCTGCTTCGGGTCGACACCGGTCACGGCCACCAATTGCCGCAGGAGGTCCTGGCGATGCGTCAAAATACCTTCGAGCGCACGGCGATCGTTCAGCCTCACATAGCCCTCGACGATCAGTTCAACGGAACGCGACATCAATACTCTCAATACAACCTGATTTCTGATCTCGCGAAAATACCGCGCTGGCGCGCCGCTGCGGGAATGAAGTCGTGTCAACCTTGACAGGTAAGATTAATGGCCGTGCAACGCACTGCCTAAACAGTGATACGATCCAGATCAGCGGCGATCCTGACGCTCGGAAAGATCCTTGCAGCTTCGGCCAGGATCTCGTCGTCCTCATAGCGACCCGACAGATGAGTCAGAACGAGCTGCCGGACGCTGTTGGCGGCCGCGAACCGCGCCGCCTCTGCTGCCGTGAGGTGGCCGTAATCTCGCGCCGTCCGCGCATCCCGATGCAGGAACGTTGCCTCGATCACGAGCAGATCGGCAGCCGCGACCTGCTCTGAAAGCCCCTCGGTGGTCTCGGTGTCGCCGATCACGACCAACTTCTTGCCGCCGCTTGGCGGCCCCAGGACATCCTCCGGGTCAATCGTCCGGCCACCTTCAACGACGATCGGCCGACCTGCGGCCAGCTCACCGCGCATGGGTCCATCGGGCACACCAAGTGCTGAGAGACGATCAGACAACAGATGACGGCGCGCCGGACTCTGGAATGAGAAGCCAAAACTGTCAGTGTCGCGATGGCGGACCGGAAAGCAGTCGATGCTGAAGTCGCCTGCGTTGACGACCTGCCCTTCCGAGAGGGGCACAAACTCCAGTGCGATCGGCGCCCTTCCCGCGCCCCACAGGCCTGCAAGCATGCGGATCACGATATCGAGCGTTTCAGGCCCGCCATGGATGGTCATCACGTCGGAAGTCTGCCGAAGCCCCATCGTCGAGAAGAGACCGGGGATGCCCAGCACGTGATCAAGATGTCCATGCGTGAGAAGAATGCGATCGAGCCGCCGAAAGCCGGCGCCACTTCGCAGCAGCTGGCGCTGCGTTCCCTCCCCGCAATCGATCAGCATGCGCGTGCCCGCGGCCTCGAGGAGGAGCGCCGGATGATTGCGTTCAGCAGACGGAACGCTTGCGGAGGTGCCAAGGAATGTCAGGGCGAACATGGTGGTCACTTGTCCAGAGGATCGGCCGATGCCCGCCCCCCAGACGGCCTCACCGTCCCCAATGCCACGTGAGCAGCAGTGCGTATAGCCCCATTGACGCGGCATAGAGTGCAGCAAGCAGTGCGTAGCCCGCGATCTGACGGCCAAACGCGGCCTTCGGCGCGATCCACCAATCGAGCGCCTTGAACGCAGCAGGCACGAGCCACCAGCCGAGCAGCTGGGTGCTGACGAGATTGCCGACGAAGAGCGACAGCCAGATCGGCACCCCATGGCTGTCGATCAGCGGGTGGCTGACGAAAGTGCCCCAGAGATAGACCACGGGATAGAGCACCAGAAGGACGATGAGGTTGCTCTTCCAGATCAGGTTCAAACTTTGCTCCGGGGCCTGGGCCTTGCCGGCCGGGAACCAGAAATTGAAGCCGTAGCTTGCCCTCTTCACGCTCATGCCGGCGTTGAAGCGCGCCCCCTCTTTCAGCAACGTCTGCCGCAAGGGCGAGTCGAGCCAGGCGCTGAGGTTCGCATCGCTGTCGAACGACAGGATGATGATCCACTCATCGTGTAGGCCCGGAATTGGGCGCTCGATCTTGTGACGGAGGAATCCCTTGAACTCGGCTTCTGCGGCCTGAATGCGCTGCTGCCATTTGAGGAAGGCGTCCTCCAACCCAACTGGCACCTTGAACGAAATGACGGCGGAGACGGCGCTGTCGCGCTCGACGCCGGTATCGGGCAGGATATGGACATCCTCCGAACCGACGAAGTAGCGCTGCACCTCCGCGATCAGATTCGCCCGCACCTCGCTCTGAAGCCAGGCGCGCGCCGCGGCCGGGCTCGCAAAACGCACGATCGTCACCCAGTCGACATGCGCCGGCGGCTGTGGCGGAACCACCTCCTGGCCGAGAAAGCCGGGCCATGCCTTGAGCACCTCGCCCACCTCGCCGTTCCATCGGGCGAACGCGGCAAAACCATCGTCGGCGATCCGGCGCTGGATGACGAGTGCGACCGCCTGACCGGCCTTGTCGGGTGATCCGTTCATCGCGTCCGTTTCAACTCTTCTTGTAGAGACGCTTGCCCATCACCCAGGTCTCGTCGACGCAGCGATCGTCACCGACCATCATGACGGCGAACAGGATGCTCGCGGCCTCGTCCATGGAGCGCGGACCGGCGCCGTCGGCGATCAGCGACTGGTGCCAGGCTTGCGCGATTTGCCCGCCGTTGGGATCGAGCGCGACGAAATCGGCCTCCTTGCCCGGCTCGAAATTGCCGAGCTTGTCGTCGATATAGAGACCTTCCGCCCCGCCGAGCGTGATCGACCAGAAGCCACGATAGGGCGAGAGCTTGTTGCGCTCGGCCTCGGCAAGATCCTTGCGCGCCGGATCGATGCTGCCGTCGAGCAGCGTGTTGTTGCACATACCGACCTTGTAGGCGTCATCCAACACGGAGATCATCGAGAAGCGGTTGCCGCCGCCGACGTCGGTGCCGAACGACATCTTCACGCGATGCTCCGGATCGGTGGCGCGGCCGAGACGGAACAGGCCGCTGCCGAGAAACAGGTTCGAGCACGGGCAGAACACCACCGCCGCCCCCTTCTTCGACATGCGGCGGAACTCGTTGTTCGAGAGGTAGACGCCGTGGCCGCCGGAGAATTTTGGCCCGACCAGATCGAACTTCTCGTAGACGCCGAGATAGTCCTGGCAGTCCGGATGCTCGACCAGCACGCCGCTGCACTCGGCCGGGTTCTCGGAGATGTGGGTATTGACCCAGCAGTCGGGATGCTCGTGCTTGAGGCGCCGGCACGCCTTTAGCAGCTCCGGCGAGGCGCCGAAAGCAAAGCGCGGCGTGATGGCATAGAGGTTGCGGCCCTTGTTGTGGTACTGCGCGATCAGCCGCTTGCTGTCGCGATAGAAATTCTCGGGAGTATCGATGAAATCGGCGGGTGCGTTGCGATCGATCCCGGTGAGGCCGGCGATAACGCGCATGTTGCGGCGAGCCGCTTCCTCGAACAGCTCTTCGGTCGAGACCGGCGAGGAGCTGGTGAAGGCCTGGCAGGTGGTCGTGCCGGACGCCAGCAGCGCGTCGAGGAAACGCTTCACGCCCTCGCGCGCGTAATTGCGATCGCGGTACTTGAGCTCTTCCGGATAAACCCATTTTTGCAGCCAGGGCAGCAGCTGCTCGCCATAGGCACCTAACACGCGGGTCTGCGGCAGATGGATATGACCGTCGATGAAGCCGGGGACGATGATGCGGTCCTTGATGTCAGTGATCTCGACGCCCGGATGCGCGGCCGCGATTGTCTCGTAGGGCCCGAACGCCTTGATGATGCCGTCGGTGACGACCATGAGGCCGTCCTGATGGAAGCGCGCTGCGGCCTGCTCGTTGCCGACGTGCTTCCAGGGATCGTCGACGAAGTCGAAGAACGTGCCGCGAATACCGACTGTGGTCATGACGTGATTCCTTGTTGTGTCTGGGTGCGCGCCGCCGGCAACGAGATCGCGAGCAGCACGCCCGCGATGGCGCAGAGGCCGAGATAGAGCAATCCGATCGGCGCCTGTGTCTCTTCGGGCAACACCGCCGCGATCGCCATGGCGCCGCTGACGGCGAGATAGCAGAGCGCGCTGATGAGGCCGCCGATCAGGCCATGGTTCCGCTCGAACAGGCCGAGCCCCATGCCGTACATCATCGGGCACAGCACGCCGCAGCCGCCGAGCACCAGCGCGCCGCCCAGTGTGATCGACACGAAGTCGAGGCCGAGCGTCATGCCTGTTCCGGTCAGGACGCCGGCGCCGGCAACAAACAGCGCGAAGGCGCCGAAGCCGAGCATCCGGGCCGGCAAAAGCTGCGCGAAATGCGCGCAGCCGAGTTCGCCGGCGAGATTGACGCCGCCAAGGCCGAGCGCGACGAGGCCGTAGATGGCTGCGGAGTAACCGAGCCCGGTCTGATAGAAGAACGGCGCGACGACGCCGAACGCCAGCTGCGCACTTGCGGCCGCTGCGAAGACCAGCACGAAGGCGAGGAAGCCCGGACGCAGCAGCGCATCGCGCAGGATGCCGGCGGTGCGGCGCGGATCGAATGGCGCACGTCGTTCGGCTGGCAGCGTCTCGGGCAGGAGGAACACGACGATCATGGCGACGGTGCTTGCGGCGATGGCGATGACGACGAAGACACCGCGCCAGGATGTGAGGTCGACGATGAAGCCACCGGCCGCCGGCGCAAGCACGGGTGCGAGCCCCCAGGCCGCGCCAAGCAGACCGGAGATCGCGGTCAGCTCAGGGCCGCGATAGCAGTCGGCGGCAACCGCATAGGCGACCACGAGGCAGGTGCAGCCGCCGATGCCTTGCAGGAAACGCAAGCCCAGCAGCAGCGAGGCGCTGGTGGCCATCGCACAGGCGAAGCTCATGGCGATGAGCATCGAAAGACCCGCGAGCAGGACGTTGCGACGCCCGAGCGTATCGGAGGCAATGCCGACAGGCACCAGCGCGAGGCTCATGCCGAGCATATAGGCGGTGACGGTGTTCTGCATCGACGCGGAGTCGGTCGCCAGATCCACCACCATCTGCGGCAGGCCCGGCGTATAGGCATCGAGCGGAATCTGGCTGAACGGCACGACGCACAACAGGATCGGCACGATCCCCCGCCTGGCGCGACCGGCGTCCGAAGCAAGTGCAGTCATGAACAACGCCCCCACAGTGCCCGCGGGCACCGACTTTTCGTGCGCGCAATGAGACGCACGATGCGGGTTTGCGGGTCTTGACGCGCGGGACCGTGCCACAACTTTATGTAGAAATTCTTAGAGGTCCCGTTTCGATGCGCGCGGCCGTATTCGCGGCGTCAGGACCCTCGGTCGAAAACGCGAAAACAACCCCATGCACAGTACAAATCACTGGCGAATTTCGCGCCTCACGCCGCGCGCCTCGCTGACCCCCTGAGGTTTATCGCCTATGGGAATGGCGCTCGCCGGCCGACCGTCGACATCGCAACGGCCCGGAATGCGGTTACGCCGCGCGCATGTCTTCCAGGAACTTCCCGACCTCGAGCTTGAGCCGGCCGGAGTCTGCGGCGAGCAACTGGGCGGTGGCCAACACATGCGAGGAGGCCGAGCCGGTCTCGCTCGCGCCGTGCCGGACGTCGGTGACGTTTGCGGAGACCTGCTGGGTGCCGTTCGCCGCCTGCTGCACGTTGCGGGCGATTTCCTGCGTGGCCGCGCCTTGCTCTTCGACGGCGGCAGCGATGGCCGAGGAGATTTCCGACAGCTTCTCGATCGTGCCGCTGATCTCCCTGATCGCGCCGACCGATTCCTGTGTCGCGGACTGGACGCTGGTAATCTGTTGGCGGATTTCCTCGGTTGCTTTTGCCGTCTGCTGCGCCAGCGCTTTCACCTCGGAGGCGACCACGGCAAAGCCGCGGCCGCTATCGCCGGCGCGCGCCGCCTCGATGGTGGCGTTCAACGCCAGCAGATTGGTTTGGCTGGCGATCGAGTCGATCAGTTCCACGACGTCACCGATCCGACCCGCGGCCTGCGACAATTCGCTGACGCGTTCATTGGTGCGGCTGGCCTGCTCAACCGCGTCTCCGGCGATGCGTGCGGACTCCTGGACCTGGCGGCTGATCTCGTGGACCGAGGAGGTCAGTTCCTCGGTGGCGGAGGCTACCGACTGCACGTTGGCGGAGGCTTCATTTGAGGCGTCTGCGACCGCCATCGACAGCACCTTCGACCGATCGGCCGTGGTGTTCAGTGTACCGGCGGAAGCCTCGAGCTCGGTCGCCGCGGACGAAACCGTGTTCACGATCTCGCCGACCATGGCCTCGAAATTGCGCGTGATGGTCTCGACGCGGCGGCTGCGCGCGATCTGCGCTTCGGCATCACGCGCGACTGCCTCGTCCGCGAGTTTCTTCGCGATCAGCGCATCCTTGAAGATCTGGAGCGCGTTTGCCATGGTACCGATCTCGTCGCCGCGATGTCCGTCCGGAATTGCGACATCGAGATCGCGGTCGGCAAGCCGCAGCGTCGCGCCCGTCAGTCGAGTCAGCGGGCGGATGACCTGGCGCATCACCGCGACGACGACTGCGAGCGAGGTGGCGAACACGACGAAGAGAGCCGCAAGCGCCCAGACGAGCCGGGTCTGCGCCTGCGCGATCGCTGCGTCGTTGGCCCTGTGGGCAAAGCTCAAGGCGGCGTCGCGCAGAACCAGCACGCTGTTCAGGACGGTCCCCCAGTCGGCCTCGCCGACCGGGGAAGGACGCCCCTCGCGTGCGGCCGCGGCGACGTCGCGAAACCGTGGCTCGCCTTCATCCATCAGTGTCGTGCGCACCGGCTTGATGGCGTTCACGAGCTCAGGCGCATCTCCGGCATTGTGCACACCTTGCTCGATCTGCTTCCAGATCAGCGCGACCTGGCCGCTCAGCTCGGTCGCTTCGACGATCTGCGCCGCGGATATGGGCTGCTTACGGACCAGAAGGCCGAGGAGGGCCGCACGGGAGCCGTTGATCGCGCGCATGGCTTGCGCTCTTTGTGCGAGCTCCGCCGACGGCAGCAGGTTTTCGATGTCGCTTCCGACGCGCGACAGGCTGATCAAGGCTTCGCTTGTCGCAGCCGTGAGCGCATCGACCGCGCGGGCCAGACCGTCGACGATGGCCGACTGGCTATTGGCGGGGCGCTGCGCCTTGGGCTGCATCGCGGCCTGACGCGCGACATTGCGCGTATTCTGCAAGGCTGTTTCGGCGGCTTCGATCGATCCCGCCGGCAGCTCAGCCGCGCGAATCGCCTGCTTTGCGGCACCGATCGCTTCATCCGTGGTGGCGAGTGCCTTGTCCAGAGCGGACAGGTTCTCGGGCGTGGCAGCATCATTCAGACCCATGACCGCGAACCAGGCGGAGCGTTCGGCCGGGATCCGGCTGTTGGCCTTCATCACCAGCTCGAATGCGGACAGCGCGCGCGCCGCGCCTTCGCTCTTGCGGAGATCGCCCCATCCGCTCCAGGCGATTGCTGCCGCGAAAGCCACCGCGAGAAGGCTCGTGATCAGATTGCCGGCCAGCAACCGCCATCGCAGGCTGACGCCCTTCTGACGATTGACGGATGAGCGTTCCGGCGGACGGGAAAGATCTGACATCATAGCACCAGGCAAATCGCGCGATTGAGCTGTGGAAGGGATCGATGGGCCGCTTGTTCGGGCACGGTACTTCGCAATCGCAACCAAACCCTTACGCTTGGAACCCGGGCATTTACGGGATGCCGATCATCGACCTGACGCACAGACTGACGTCCGCGACGATCCTGAACGGGCGATCCCAATGCCCAACGCCTGCTCATCGCGAGGCCGCCCCCTTACCAACGGCGGCGTGGCCTAGTCCCGCGCCGACTGCGCCTCGACGGCCTGCACCGCGACGCTCGCCACCTGACGCAGCGCCTCTCGGTCGGAGCCCGACGATGCCATCACGCCCATGCCGACCGATACGGCCGACACATAGCGCGCGAGCGCGGCGGGATCGGATGTCGGCTTCAGGTCGCCCTCCGCCTTGGCGCGGATGAAACGCTCGCGGAGCTGATCTTCGTTTTGGGCGCGGCGCGCGGCGAGCTCGAAGGGGACGTTCTCGGAGCCGGTGCCGCAGGCGATGCCGCCCTGCACGAGCAGGCAGCCGGGCGGATTGGCGGGATCGGTCTGCTTCTCGGCGATGCCCATCAGCATCCGCTCGGCGACCTCGCGGGCGGTCGGTGCGGACACCACCTCGTCCATCCACGCGCCACGCAATTTGGTGTAGCGGTCGAGCGCGGCCTTGAGCAGGCCTTCCTTGTTGCCGAAACAGGCATACAGGCTCGGCGGGTTGATCCCCATGGCCTCCGTGAGCTGGGCAATCGTGGCGCCCTCATAGCCGTGGCGCCAAAACACTTCCATTGCCCGGTCCAACGCGACGTCAGCGTCGAATTCGCGGGGGCGTCCCATGCCCATATCACTGATCTCCTCGGATTCGGCGCCGTCCCTCAATCTCAACGCCAGGTCCTATCTATTTGTTATATCTTTCTCTTCTCTTCCGCCTTCGCATTCTTGCGGTAAGCGGCTACAATTTTCTTAGCAAACGGTACATAAGTATCTTGCGCTGCGATATCCAGCTCCACATCTGTAGTGAACACTACATATCTGGAGCGCGCAAATGCCCCCCACCCCAAAAGTCTCTCGTCCCGGCCGCATCCGCCGTCTTCTCGGTGGCGTTGCTGTTGTGGGCGCCCTCGCCGTGGCCGGCTCGATCGCGACCGGCCACTACTTCCGTTCGGCCCAGGCAACCGCAACGGCGGCCGCGGCCGAACAGGCCGTGCCGGTGACGATCGCTCTGATCGAGCCGAAGCAGACCGTGCTGTGGGACGATTTCTCCGGCCGGCTCGAGGCCATCCAACGCGTCGAGCTGCGGCCGCGCGTTGCCGGTGCGATCCTGTCGACCAATTTCACCGAAGGCGCGCTGGTGAAGGCCGGCGACGTTCTCTTCAAGATTGATCCGGCGCCTTATGCAGCCGAGGTCGACAAGGCTGCTGCACAGCTCGAAGCCGCGAAAGCTCGCGTCGTCTTCACCCAGAGCGAAGTCGAAGGCGGCGCGCAGCTGGTCGGCAACGCCGTGGTGACGCGGCGCGACTACGACCAGCGCGACAACGCCAATCGCGAGGCCATCGCCAACGTCAAGGCGGCTGAGGCGACGCTGCAGACCGCAAAGCTCAATCTCGACTACACCGAGGTGCGCGCGCCGGTTGACGGCCGCGTCGGCAAGATCGAGGTCACCGTCGGCAATCTCGTCGCGGCCGGCACCGCCTCTCCCATCCTGACCTCGCTGGTCTCGGTCAATCCGATCTACGCCTCGTTCGATGCGGATGAAGAGGTCGTACTGCGGGCGCTGAATTCGATCGCGGATGGCAGCGGCAAGCGCGGCAATCTCGACCAGATCCCGGTGGAGATGACGACGTCAGGCGGCCTTTCGGCCAAGGGCCACATCCAGCTCATCGACAACCAGGTCAACGGCCAGAGCGGCACCATCCGCGTCCGCGCGGTCTTCCAGAACGAGGACGGGCGTCTGATCCCCGGCCAGTTCGCCCGCGTGCGGATGGGCCAGCCGAAGCAGCAGACCCTGGTGATGATCGACGAGCGCGCGATCGGCACCGACCAGGACAAGAAGTTCGTGATGGCTGTTGGCGATGACAGCCGCGCCGTGTATCGGCCGATCACGCTCGGCGGCGCGGTCGACGGCCTGCGCATCGTCACCGCGGGGCTCAAGACTGGCGACCGCATCGTCGTCAACGGTCTGCAACGCGTTCGTCCCGGCGCCCTCCTCAAGACGGAAGTGGCGGCGATGGGCGCGCGCGGGCAGCAGGCTTCGAACCACAGCGACCAGGACGTGGTGCAACGCTGACACTATCCGTCATTCCGGGGCGCGCGTAGCGCGAACTACGGTGCGCAATTGCGCACCTGAGAAACCAGAGCTTTGGAAACTCCGATCATCCCACCTCGAGATTCCGGGTTCGCGCGCTTGGCGCGCGCCCCGGAATGACGAAGGAGAGACCGGAGACACGCAAAATATTGCCCAGGGGCGAAGCCATGAATCTCTCAAAGTTCTTCATCGATCGTCCGATCTTCGCCGGCGTGCTGTCGGTGCTGATCTTCCTCGCCGGGCTGATCTCGCTGTTCGCGATGCCGATCTCGGAATACCCTGACGTGGTGCCGCCCTCCGTCCTGGTGCGCGCCACCTATCCCGGCGCCAATCCCAAGGTGATCGCGGAAACGGTGGCAACGCCGATCGAGGAGCAGATCAACGGCGTCGAAGGCATGCTCTATATGTCGAGCCAGGCCACCACCGACGGCGCGATGACGCTGACGGTGACGTTCCGCCTCGGCACCGACCCCGACAAGGCAACGCAGCTGGTGCAGAACCGGGTGCAGCAGGCCGAGCCGCGCCTGCCGGCCGTGGTGCGCCAGCTCGGCATCATCACCAAGAAGTCGTCGCCCGACCTCACCATGGTCGTGCATCTGCTGTCGCCGAACAGCCGCTACGACATGACCTATTTGCGCAACTACGCGGTGCTGAACGTCAAGGACCGCCTGGCGCGGATCGACGGCGTCGGCGACGTCCAGCTCTATGGCGCCGGCGACTATTCGATGCGGGTCTGGGTCGATCCGCAGAAGGCGGCCGAGCACGGCCTGACCGCCAGCGACATCGTCAAGGCGATCCAGGCGCAGAACGTCGAGGCCGCCGCCGGCGTGGTCGGCTCATCGCCGAACGTCAGGGGTATCGACCTGCAGCTCTCCGTCAATGCGGAAGGGCGGCTCGCCAACGAAGAGCAGTTCGGCGACATCGTGGTCAAGACAGGCACGCGCGGCGAAGTCGTGCGCTTACGTGACGTCGCGCGCATCGAGTTAGGAGCCTCCGAATACGGCCTGCGCTCGCTGCTCGACAACAAGCAGGCGGTGGCGATCCCGATCTTCCAGGCGCCCGGCTCCAACGCGCTGCACATTTCCGATCACGTCCGCGCCACCATGGCGGAGATCAAGAAGAACATGCCGGAGGGCGTGTCCTACCAGATCGTCTACGATCCCACCCAGTTCGTGCGCTCCTCGATCGAGGCCGTGATCCATACGCTGCTGGAGGCGATCGCGCTGGTGGTGCTGGTCGTGATCCTGTTCCTGCAGACCTGGCGCGCCTCGATCATCCCGCTGCTGGCCGTGCCGGTGTCGATCGTCGGCACCTTCGCGGTGATGCACGTGTTCGGCTTCTCCATCAACGCGCTCAGCCTGTTCGGCCTCGTGCTCGCGATCGGCATCGTCGTCGACGACGCCATCGTCGTGGTCGAGAACGTCGAGCGCAACATCGAGGCCGGGCTGTCGCCGCGCGATGCGACCTATCAGGCGATGCGCGAGGTCTCGGGGCCGATCATCGCGATCGCGATGGTGCTGATCGCGGTGTTCGTGCCGCTCGCCTTCATCTCCGGCCTCACCGGGCAGTTCTACAAGCAGTTCGCGCTGACGATCGCGATCTCGACCGTGATCTCGGCGGTCAACTCGCTGACCTTGTCGCCGGCGCTCTCGGCGCTGTTGCTCAAGGGCCATGACGAGCCGAAGGACCGGCTGACGATCATTCTGGAAAAGGGTTTTGGCTGGTTCTTCCGCCGCTTCAACCGGGCCTTCACCTACTCCTCGAACAGCTATAGCGGCACGGTAACCAAGGTGATCTCGGGCAAGGCCGCGGTGATGGGCCTCTACGTCGTCCTCGTCGGCGTCACCGCTTTCCTGTTCCAGCAGGTGCCTGGTGGCTTCGTGCCGGGCCAGGACAAGCAATATCTGGTCGGCTTCTCGCGCTTGCCCGATGGCGCCACGCTAGACCGCACCGAAGAGGTGATCCGCAAGATGAGCGACATCGCGTTGACCCAGCCCGGTGTCGAGAGCTCGGTTGCCTTCCCGGGGCTGTCGATCTCCGGCTTCACCAACTCCTCCAACGCCGGCATCGTGTTCTCGACGCTGAAACCGTTCGACGAGCGCAAGGATCCCTCGCTCAGCGGCCCCGCGCTCGCGGCCGAGCTGAACAAGAAATACGCCGGCATCCAGGAAGCTTTCATCGCCATGTTCCCGCCGCCGCCGGTCAACGGCCTCGGCACCATCGGTGGCTTCAAGCTGCAGATCGAGGACCGCGCGGGCCTTGGCTATGAGGCGCTGAACGACGCCACCAAGGCGTTCATGGCGGCGATGCAGAAGGCGCCGGAGATCGCCGGCGTGTTCTCGAGCTTCCAGGTCAACGTGCCCCAGCTGTTCGCCGATATCGACCGCACCAAGGCGCTGCAACTGGGCGTGCCCGTGACCGAGGTGTTCAACACGCTGCAGATTTACCTCGGCTCCTACTACGTCAACGACTTCAACAAGTTTGGCCGCACCTATTCAGTCCGAGTCCAGGCCGACGCGCCGTTCCGTGCCCGTGCCGACGATATCAGGCAGTTGAAGGTGCGCTCGTCCTCCGGCGACATGGTGCCGCTGTCGGCTCTGCTCACGATCCGCCAGAGCGCGGGTCCGGAGCGCGCGATCCGCTATAACGGCTTCCTGTCGTCCGACATCAACGCCGCCGCTGCGCCCGGTTACTCCTCCGGCCAGGCGCAGGACGCGGCGACGCGCATCGCGGCGGAGGTGCTGCCCCCCGGCTTTGCCTTCGAATGGACCGACCTCACCTATCAGGAGTTCATCGCCGGCAATTCCGGGCTCTGGGTGTTCCCGCTGGCTATCCTGCTGGTGTTCCTGGTGCTGGCCGCGCTTTATGAGAGCCTCACTTTGCCGCTCTCGATCATCATGATCGTGCCGATGGGCCTGTTGGCTGCGATGTTCGGCGTCTGGCTCTCCAAGGGTGACAACAACGTCTTCACCCAGATCGGCCTCATCGTGCTCGTGGGACTCTCGGCAAAGAACGCGATCCTGATCGTCGAATTCGCCCGCGAGCTTGAATTCGCCGGCCGCACGCCGATCCGGGCCGCGATCGAAGCGAGCCGGCTGCGACTGCGTCCGATCCTGATGACGTCGATGGCGTTCATCATGGGCGTGCTGCCGCTGGTGCTCTCGACCGGCGCCGGTTCCGAGATGCGGCGCGCGATGGGTGTTGCCGTGTTCTCCGGCATGATCGGCGTCACCGTGTTCGGCCTGTTCCTGACGCCGGTGTTCTATGTGCTGCTGCGGACCATCACCGGCATGAAGCCGCTGGTGCATCACGGCAGCGACATCAGCGCGGCACCGGTACAGGGCTCGGTCGCCAATCCCGGGCACTAAAGCCTGATGGGACCGGACAACCAGATCGCGCCTCGATCTATTTCCGGTTCTCCTCGCAGAACTTTAGCGCGGCGAGCGCCTCGCCGGCGCGCGGGATCTGCATCTCGATGCTGTCGTCGTCATCGTCCTCGAAGTCCAGCGTCAGACGCTTGGCTCTCGACAGGCGGTCCATGATGGACTGATCGTACTCGAAGATGCCGCGCACGGTGGTCTTGTCCATGACCTCCCACTTCGCCTTCGCCATGATGTCGGCGTCGTCGGTGCCGACGTCGGCACGCAGGATCTCGCCGACCTTGTCCCACTCCCAGCCATCATAGATCATCACGATCACGATGGCCTTGTCCGAATAGGTGATGACGATGACGTAGTCGCGGTTCTCGTCGTCCTTGTCCTTGTAGCCGCGGCTCGCGTTGCAATGGGTGTCCTGGGTCCGTTTCTCGATGGTCCAGTCGCCGACCTTGGATTGCTGCGCCACCGCTGGCCCGGCGATCAAGGCCGCGGCGAGCAGTCCAGCGGCAAGGCAGAATCTTTTCATGTCAGCCCCCAGCGTTTCCCCGCGCCAAGCTGACCACCTCTGCCGGAAAGCCGCAAGGGCCGGCTCGACGCGCCCGCCGGCGAAGCCGGGCCGGCTACGTTCGCCTTGGCACGATCGCGATCGGGGTGAAGGTGTAAACCTCCTCGCCCTTCTGATTGAACATCGTCCACTTCACCATGGCGATGCCCTGCGGCTTCGACTTCGACGGCGTCAGGCTCATGACCTCGCCGACCAGATGCAGCCGATCGTTCGGCCGCACTGGAATGGTCCAGCGCAAGCCATCGACGCCGGCGCCGATCAGCGGGTGCGGCCCGAAGGGCCGGGTCTGGATCGCCAGATTCATGGCGATCGCCGCGGTGTGCCAACCCGAGGCAGCCAGGCCCTTGAACAGGGTGTCCTTGGCGGCTTCGTGATCGAGATGCATCGGCTGCGGGTCGAACTCGGCGGCGAACCGCTTGATGTCGGCTTCGCTGACCACGACCTCGGGGGATTTGAAGCGCATCCCGAGGGTGAGATCGTCGAACCAGGCGACCTGAGCCATGATTTTGCCTCGAAATGTGACATGCCGCGCGCGCAATGCACACGGCCAAAAGGTGGATCGTTCGGGGGATGTAGCGGTTCGGCCGCCCGCAGGATAGGTCCCGGTTCCCCGCGAAACCCCTTTCCTATCTCGACGAAACACGCCTGAAACAGAGAGCCGGTTATCTAGTTGTCAAAATCATACAGGGACGTGCGCCATGCAATTCTTCCTCGACCTGATCAGCGAATATGCCTGCTGCCAGCACCTCGTCGCCCAGCCGCTTGGGGAGGACGAAATATGATCGAGCTCATCTCCGTTGTCCTCGCCCTGTGCAGCATCGCCGTCTTCGCAGCGCACGCGGTGGACGCCTATCGCACCACCCACTTCTAGCCAACAGTGGCGGCGCGGTTAGAACGGCCGCCGGTAGAAGTGCTCCGAATGCGTCGCCGGCGGAAACCGGTTGGCGAGTGCCAGCGCCCCCTTTTCGTCCGTCTCGAGCGCGATCTTCTGCGCCAGCATGACGTCGCCGGGCACCAGGAAGCCTGACGGGACGAAACACCACCCCATCGTTGCATTGCCTGACGCATCGACCTCGTGGACGTTGGCGGCCGTGCCGTAATGGATGCGATAGCGCTTGCCGCTATCGCAGCCGATGACGTCGAAATGCCGGTACTGCTCGAACTGAGCGCGCTGCTCGTCGGAGAGCCATTCAGCCAATAACCGCCTCCCCCGCGCCTCGGGCGTGTTCTCGCCGAAGAAGCGCCGGTAGAGCTCGCGGAGCGCGTGCAACCGCGCCCGCGCGGGCGCGCGGAGCCTGAAGACCGCGATCATGAGCCGTTCAGATCAACCGCCGACCAGGCGGGGATAGAACAGGGTTTCGTGCGCGGTCGGGTCGAACGATTTGATACGCGTGACTTCGCCTGGCCCAGTCCGGTACGCCGCGGTGAAGCCCGCACCGGTCAACTCCCGAAAGCGTTGTTCGGCCTGCGCCAACGCTTCGGCATTTTCGGGATCAAACTCGTGGCGTGTATCGCCAGTCTGGTCCATCACGATCTGGGTAGCCATGTTGAGTTCTCCTCATGCCCAGCCCTGAACTTGATCTAAGCAAACCTCGTGCCGTCGGTTCCTGAAAGCAACAACTTTCTCTCTGAGACGTCCAGTCACGCCTTGCGGAGCAACTCAACGCACCGCCGCAGTCCCGCCCCCGTCGATCTGCCGGCCCATCAGTGCAATGGCCTTTTGGTAGACGCCGGCAGCATTCCAGGCCTGGATGGCGGCGAAATTCGGCTCGCCCGGCTGGTAACCGGCTCCCGCACGCCAGCCATTGGCCTTGAGGAAGTTCGCCGTCGAGCTCAGCGCGTTGGCGGCGACGTCGAGATTGCCGGTGCCATAGGCCAGGATGTTCTTGGGCATGAACTGGGTCTGGCCGACCTCGCCATGCATGGAGCCGCGGGTCGCCCCTGATAGCACGCCGCGGTCGACCAGCTTCAGCGCCGCATAGAGCTGCTCGGTAAAGAATTCGGGGCGACGGCAGTCATAGGCCAGCGTTGCGATCGACGAGAGCATGTTCTGGTTGCCGCGCTGGCTGCCGAAGCCGGTTTCCATGCCCCAGATCGCGATCAGCGGTCCCGGCGGCACGCCGTAACGCTGCTCGATCGAGGCGAACATCGCCGCCTGGGATTGCTTCAGAGACCGGCCGCGCGCCACGATGGTGGTGGCGCCGCGCTTGGCCAGGAACTGGTCGAGCGACAGCGAAAAACTGTGCTGGCTGCGGTCGGCATTGATGGTGGCGCTGGCGTAATTGGTCTGCATCAGCGCCGCGATCGCGGTCTGGCCGATGCCCTTGCCCTGCGCTTCCGCGCTGAACTCGCGCTTCCAGGCCTCGAAACCGCCGGGCCCGTTGCCGCATTGCGCAGCCATGGCCGAGGGAGCCAGGGACAACAATAGCGCGGCCGCGCCGATCAACGCCGTCGCAACGGTCCTGCCCTCAGTCATTCCTGCGCTTCCTTTTTTCTTTCAGATTTGCGCGACCGGCTCGCGCGCGGGCATGATCCTACGTCAGCCGTATCAGCTCAAGCCCCGACCGGTGCAATCAATGCAAGCAATGCGCTTGACATGAACAAAGGCTGCCGTCGGTGCCGAGCAGGAAATCCACCATGAGGCCCTGGTGCTGCCGGTACATGTCTGTTCCGGTCGCCGCGTCGCACCCTTAGGGCCGGGATCATGCCGTTCATGCGGAGACCGCAGCGCCGTCGCTCTTCGCGTCGGCGCCATAGGTCAATTCAAGCCCGTCCAGATTACCCTCCTTGCGCCAGATGGCGAGCAGCCGGAGGAACGCCATTGGTCCGCGCCAATACTGGCTGTTGCGCGCCGCGATCGGATCGAACACGCCCTCATTGTTGTAGTAGCCCGGCGTGCATTCGGCGAGATAGGACTGGCGGCCGACCGCGGCCTTGACGACCTCATCGACCCAGGCGTTCTCGGCTGCGAGCGTCGGCTCCAATGTCCTTGCGCCGCGCTTGCGCGCCTCGGATATCACATAGGCGATGTGCTGCGATTGCTCGTCGATGATGTGCGGGAAGTTCGCGCTCTGGCCGGCCTGCACGGTCACGATCAGGAAGCAGTTCGGGAAGCCGCGGCTGTAGAAGCCGTGCATGGTCTTGACGCCATCGCGCCAGCGCTCGGACAGGCTCATGCCGTCGCGGCCGTAGACTTCAAACCCCATGCGGCGCGCATAGTCGGTGCCGACCTCGAAACCGCTGGCATAGATCAGGCAGTCGAGCTCATAGGCCTTGCCGCCGGCGACGACCGCATTCTCCGTGATGGCTTCGACGCCCCTGCCTTTGGTGTCGACGAGATGCACGTTGGGACGGTTGAACGTGTCGAGATATTCGTCGTGAAAGCACGGCCGCTTGCAGAACGCCTTGTACCAGGGCTTGAGCGCCGCTGCTGCCGCCTCATCCTTCACGATCGCATCGACGCGGGCACGGATTTCCTCCATCTTGCGATAGTCGGCCTGCTCGATCACCTTCAGCGCCTCTTCCATCGAGGCGACCTTATGCTTCTGGCGGCGCGGCGCCAGCAGGATCTCGCCAAGCAGGCCGGTCCAGCCGTCCTGCACCAGATCCTGCTCGAACGGCTCGCCTGAAATCACCGCAGTGAAATTGTCCATCCGCTCGCGCTGCCAGCCGGGCTTCAGGCTTTCCACCCAGGCGGCATCCGTCGGGCGGTCGGCGCGCACACCGATCGCGGACGGCGTGCGCTGGAACACGTAGAGCTCTTTGGCCGAATGGCCGAGATGCGGCACGCATTGCACTGACGTGGCGCCCGTGCCGATGATGCCGACGCGCTTGTCGGCAAGACCGGTAAGACCGCCCTCCGCACTGCCGCCGGTGTAAGCATAGTCCCACCGGCTGGTATGGAAGCTGTGCCCCCTGAAGCTTTCGATGCCGGGGATGCCCGGCAGCTTCGGCCGGCTCAGCGGGCCTCCCGCGAGAATCACGAAGCGCGCGCGGATGCGATCGCCCCGATCGGTCTCGACCAGCCAGCGCCCCTCCTGCTCCTGCCATGTCATGCGCGAGATGACGGTCTGAAACAGCGCACGCGCGTAGAGATCGAAATGGCGGCCGATGCGGCGCGAGTGTTCGTAGATCTCCGGCGCGCGCGCATATTTGCGCACCGGCATGTAGCCGGTCTCTTCCAGCAGCGGCAGGTAGATGTAGCTCTCGGTATCGCAGGCAGCGCCCGGATAACGATTCCAGTACCAGGTGCCGCCGAAATCTGCGGCCTTTTCCACAATGCGGAAATCGTCGATACCGGCCGCATGCAGACGCGCGCCACACAACAGGCCGCCGAAGCCACCGCCGACGATCAGCACTTCGGTTTCTTCGCTTAAGGCTTTGCGCGCAAAATCGGCATCGGCCCAGGGATCGTCGAGATAGCGGGCAAAGTCGCCTGTTACCTCGACATATTGCGCCTTGCCCTCGGAGCGCAGACGCAGGTCGCGCTCGTCACGATAGCGCGCACGCAAGGCCTGGATGTCGACCGTAGGTTCGCCGGCTGTTTCGGTCTTGTGTCTTTCCGCTGACATCGATCTCCTCCACCGCGGGCCGCTGCTTCGCCGGCAGCTCGTGCCACTTAGCCCCGAAAAAGAGACGCATGCAATCGCGTCCATCGGAGATGGCAGGAACGCCCTCTTCCTCTCGCCGTCCGCAAGAGAGGGTGCGTCCGCTCTTTCGCTACGCCGTCATCTTCATCTTTTGGTAGATTCGGCAGCGATATATCCCTGATATCGCTAACTCCTGATCGAGGACATCATGGTGTTTTCCGGATTGGGCCTGCATCTCGGCAATCTGTCGCGCCTGTCGGACGCGCAGACACGGTCGATCAGCCCCGAGAATTTCACCGGCGAAAAGGGCAAGGGCGGCATGTCCGTCGATGGCCCGGCAGCGCGTCAGGCCCGCGACCTCGGCCGGGGCTGGAAGGTGTCTCCCTATGTCGTGATCGAGCCCGGCGCGACGTTCACGCTCGCGGACATCGAGGGCCAGGGCGCGATCCAGCAGATCTGGATGACGCTGGCGCGCGGACGGCTTCGCCATTCCATTCTGCGCGTTTACTGGGACGATCAGGTGCAGCCGAGCGTGGAATGCCCGGCCGGCGATTTCTTTGCCTGTGGCTGGGAGGAATTTGCGCAGGTGTCGTCGCTCGCGGTCTGCGTCAATCCGGGACGCGCCTTCAATTGCTATTGGGAGATGCCGTTCCGCAAGCGCGCGCGCTTCACGCTGGAGAACCGCAGCGAAGAGGCACTGACCGTCTACTACCAGATCAACTACACCCTGACCGAGGTGCTGGAAGACTGCGCCTATTTCCATGCGCAGTTCCGCCGCACCAATCCGCTGCCGTACAAGCAGGTCTACACCATCCTCGACGGCATCAATGGCCGCGGCCATTACGTCGGCACCTACATGGCCTGGGGCGCCAACAACAACGGGTGGTGGGGCGAAGGCGAGATCAAGTTCTTCATCGACGGCGACGGCGAATTCCCGACCATCTGCGGCACCGGCACCGAGGACTATTTCTGCGGCGCCTATAATTTCGATCCCCATGTCGCGCATGCCGGCCAAGGGCAATCCCGCTATGTGGAGTTCACCACGCCCTATGCCGGCCTGCCACAGGTGATCCGGCCCGACGGCGTCTACAAATCGCAGCAACGGTTCGGCCTGTACCGCTGGCACATCCCCGATCCGATCCGCTTCCAGAGCGACCTTCGCGTGACCATCCAGGCGCTCGGCTGGCTGCCCGGCGTCAGGGAATCGAAATATCTCCCGCTGCAGGACGACATCGCCTCGGTCGCGTTCTGGTATCAGACGCTGCCAACGGCATCATTCCCTGAGCTGCCCGGCCCGGACTATCTGGAAATAGCTTAGGCGTGATTCAGAAAAATGCGCACGCGCCTTCAATTCAACACCTCCACCGTCGCCGAGCGGCCCGCGACCAGCGAGATTGCTTCAGGCACCGGGTCCAGCGCAATGCGCACGGGCACGCGCTGGGCGAGACGCACCCAGCTGAACGTCGGATTGACGTTGGCAAGCAGGTTCGCACCTTCAGCGCGGTCGCGGTCCTCGATGCCGGCGGCAATGCTCTCGACATGGCCCGTGAGGGTCGCCTTCTCGCCCATCAGACGCACCCGAACCTTGTCGCCGACGCGGATCCGCGCAAGCTTCGTCTCTTCGAAATACCCCTCGACATGCAGCGTGTCGCTGTCGACCAGCGCCATCACGCCCCTACCAGCGGAGACGTAAGCGCCGGGCCGCAGATCCATGTTGGTGATCACGCCATTCACGGACGCCCGGACCTCGCTGCGATCGAAATTGAGCTGGGCGACCGCGCGGTCGGCGACCGCGGCATCGAAGGCGGCCTTGGCCTGAAGCTGGGTCGCTAGCACCTGCTCCTGCTTCTGCTGCGACACCGCGTCCGTTGTCAGCGCGGTATAGCGCTTCAGATCGGCATTGGCCTGGTCGAGCGAGGCCTGATGACCGGCGACAGCCGCATCGGCCTGCCGCAGCGCCAGCGCAAAGCGCTCGCGATCGATCCTGAACAGCACGTCGCCGCGATGGACCTTCTGGTTGTCCTTGACCAGCACCTCGGTGACGAAACCGGAGACGTCGGGCGCGACCTGCACCACGTCGGCCCGCACGCGGCCGTCGCGGGTCCAGGGCGATTCCATGTAGTAGCCCCAAAGCTCGCGGCCGACACCGATCGCGGCGATAACAGCGATGATGGTCACGGCAAGCCGGCCGAGCCAGGCAAGATTTCCCTTCATGAGAGATACTCCGAGAGATAGACGACGCCGCCGAGCAGGCAGACGAAGGCTGCGAAATCGAACAGCGCGCGGTGCCAGACCAGGCGGTAGAGGTCGAAGCGCTGCATGACCAGGCGCAAAATCGCGCTCAGCACATAGGCGACGATGATCCAAAGCAGGAGCGCCGGCACGAGCACACCGTAGATGTCGATCACATATCTCATGCCGCCACACTTGCATCTGCGCGCGGCCGATAGGCCGGCGCGTCCGGGAACAGACCGCGGCGGATGCCGACGAGGCCGATCAGGGCATCTTCGCGCGCACTGTCATTGGGATCCTTCACCGCCTGGCCCAGCGCCCGGTCGACGCTGGCCAGAAGCTCGCGCGGCATGCCTCCGCCCGCATAGTTGCGGCAGGCGATGGCGAGCTGGTCGAGCATGTCGTCGATGACGGCGATGGTCGACGCCGCAAGCCCGTAGCGCGCGCGGCGCAGATCGATGATGTTGATGCCGATGCGGAGCTGCACGAGGCTATCGGCATCGCGGCGATCGCTCTCCGAGAGGAACGCAATGCGCTGCACCAGCAGGCCCAGCCGGTGCAGCATGAGCCCTGCGAACTCCGCCCGGTCGCGTTTTCCGCGCCGCTCGGCGGCAACCGCGATCGTGATCCAGCTCGACAGCACCAGGCGGTTGGCGATCCACTCCGCCCCTACCCCGCGCGCGATCCGCGTCACGATCTCGGCAATCAGCACGCCGACGAAGAAAGCCACGGCGGAATTGGCGTAGGAGGCAAAATCGGCGGCGTAGGTCGATTGCAGGGCGAGCAACGTGGCGGTGTTGGCCGCGAGCGCCATTCCGGTCCCCGCCGTGGCGGGCCGGCTGATCAAGAAGCCGTAGAGCAGAAAGGTCGGCGCCAGCGCAACGATCAGGACTTCGATATGGGAGATCGCGGGAATGATCGCGAACAGATAGATCGCGACCACGACGATGCCGACCAGCGACCACAGGCCGAAACTGCGGATGAATCGCGCGGGCTCATCCTGCGCGGCGAAGAACGAGCAGGCGACGGCCGCCATCATTGGCGCCGACGCGCCGTCCGGCCAGCCCGTGCCGATCCAGAACACGCAGGAGATCAGGATCGCCACGGTCGCGCCCGCCGCCGACCACAGCGCCAGGCCGCGATCGCGGTGACGCGCCGGCGCAGCGCCAGCCTCGGATCGGAACGCCAGATCGAGCGTGGAGACGTTGCGGTTCTCGGCAATGGCCTCGGTCAGCGCACGGCAGTCGCGCGAGAGGTCGACCAGATCGCGCAACCGCGACAGCAGGCTGGTGGTGATGATCCGTTCCCAGGACGCGCTGTCGTTCAGCCCCGCCTGCTGCTCCGCTATCGCGCCACGGACACGCTCGGCTGGCTGCCGCGCGCTGACGTCACTTCCAATCCATTGCGCAAGCTCGTCCAGCAGGCGCTTCAACTCCGGCTGCCGCTGCAGGGCCTCCTCGCCCAATGCAGCAATACGGTCCTCGATCGAGGCGATCACCGGCAGCAAGGTCAACATCCGCAGCCGGATTTCGCCGAGGCCGGTCACAGCATTGCGGTCGGTCAGGCGATCATAGGCAAGATGAGTTGAGAGCGTGTCGATCTCGACGATGTCGGTCGCGAGCTTGAGGCGCTTGTCGCGGCGCGTTTCGTCGGTCGCCTCCCGCAGCAGAACGACCTGGCTGAGGCGGCGTGCATCGGAAAGCCAGGTGTCGACGCGATGAGCCACGGCGGGCGCGACGCTGCGGGGGAACACGATGGTCGAGACCAGGCTGGCGCAGATGATCCCGAGCGAGATCTCCTCCAGCCGCGCCACCGCCGTGTCGAAGATCGCGTCTGGTTGGGACACCGAGGGAAAACCGATCAGGGCCACCGTGTATCCCGCCAGCATGAAGACATAGCTGCGCGGCGTGCCGTCGAGCAGCGACAGATAGAGGCAGAACCCGACCCAGAGCGCGATCGCGAGGCATAGCAGTTCCGGCGCATTGACCAGATTCGGCACCAGCGCCACCGTCATGGTGGCGCCGACCAGCGTTCCCATCACGCGGAAGAACGCCTTCGAGCTGGTGGCGCCCGCCAGCGGCTGCGAGGTGATGTAGACCGTCGCCATGGCCCAGTAGGGCCGCGGCAGGTCCATGGCGAGCGCAATGACAAGCGCCAGCATCGAGGCGGCAAACGTCTTCAACGCGAAAATCAAGTCCGCGTGGCGGACCAGAAACGGCTCACTTTCGCGCATGACTATTTCGCCTCTGGAAGCGCCGCTGCCCCGATGCGCTGGTGCGTCGCGAAGGTTATCGCAAGTTCGTCCCCACCGATATCCTTCGGGCCTCGCCCACCCCTGTCGGATGTAGCGTTTTGGCACGGGTCTCTCCCAGCGGTGAGAGGTGGAAGCCGCCCTCGCCTCACTTCACCGCATACACGTCCGGATCGGCGCTCGAGCTCGGGTTCTTGAAGGCGGCGCGCAAGGCCGGCGACATCGGAACGTTGTAGTTGATGCCGTTCGGCGGGGTCGGCGATTCCAGCCACTTCCTGTAGAGCACCTCGATCTCCGGGCTTGCGTAGAGCTCGGCGGTCGCGCGATCGGCCAATGCCTTGAACGGCGCGTCGTCCCGCCGGAGCATGATCCCGTAGGGCTCTGGCTTGGAGAAGGTCTCGTCGCTGATCATGAACTGCGCCGGCTCCTTCGAGCGCGCAATGGCGACCGCGAGCTGAATGTCGTCGAGCGCGTAGGCCTGCGCGCGGTCGGTCTCGAGCAGCAGGAAGGCCTCGGCCTGATCCACGGCCGGCATGATCTTGATGCCGAGATCGCGCTCGGTGTTGACCTTGGCGAGCTGGTTCAAATTGACCGAGCCCGCCACAGCCGTGACCGCCTTGCCCTTGAGGTCGTCGATGGTGTTGATCTTCGCGGCCTTCTTGGCGGCAAAGCGCGTCGCGCTGAGGAAGTGCGTGTTGGTGAATGCGACCTGCTTCTGGCGGTCGGCATTGTTTGTGGTCGCCGAGCAGTGCAGGTCGAGCGTGCCGTTGACCATCAGCGGGATGCGGTTCGACGAGGTCACCGCGACATAGTTGACGGCAATGTCGGGCATGCCGAGTTGCTTCTTCACGGCGTCCACAATTCTGAGGCAGATATCCATGGCAAAGCCGACCGGCTTCTGGTTGCCGTCGAGATAGCTGAAGGGCACCGAGGCTTCCTGATAGCCCAGCGCAATTTTCCTGGTCTCCTTGACCTTCTGGAGCGTACCGGAGAGATCTTCGGCGGACGCTGAGCCGGCAAGACAAGTGACGGCCAAGAGAACGGCGGGTAGACGCATCGAAAGCTCCTGAAAAGGTCGCGCCGCCATGCCGGGCGCAATCGAGGCGGTGATAGCCCAGCCGCACGCCAGCCACCAGACCGGCCAGGGTCTACCAGCTATCGCGGCTTTCGATGTGGCGGCAGGCCCTTCGTCTCCGCTACATTGGCACGATCCAGGACTCGCCGATCTATCAGCCAGATCTTCGCCATGACCGCCCAAACCGCTTTCGACCTGATCTTCCGCAATGCCCTGCTACGATCATCCCCGACACCCGTCGATATCGGCGTGAAGGGCCGACGCATCGCTGCGATCGAACAAAAACTCGCCTTCGAGGCCGTCGAGGTCGATCTCGGAGGACGGCTGGCGGTGCCCGGATTCGTCGACACCCACATCCATCTCGACAAGGCCTGCCTGCTCGAACGCTGCGGGCACATTCACGGCACGCTCGGCGATGCCATCCGTGCCGTCTCGGCGATGAAGCGGGATTTCAACACCGACGACGTCTATGCGCGCGGTGCCAAAGTGCTCGAACGCGCCGTCGTGCACGGCACGACGCGGATGCGCACCCATGTCGAGATCGACCCGCGTATTGGCCTGCGCAGCTTCGAGGCGATCAAGGCGCTCAAGCGCGACTACGACTGGGCGATTGATCTCGAGCTTTGCGTGTTCCCGCAGGAAGGGCTGACCAATGATCCCGGCGCCGACGAGCTGCTGGTTCAGGCCCTGCGTGACGGTGCCGATGCAATCGGCGGCTGCCCCTATACCGACACCGACCCGAATGCGCATCTGGCACGCATCTTCGACCTCGCCCAGGAGTTCAACCTCGATGTTGACCTCCATCTCGATTTCGATCTCGATTCCTCCTGGTCGCATCTCGACGAAGTCATCAGGCAGACCGAGCAACGCAATTACGGAGGCCGCGTCGCAATTGGGCACGCCACAAAGCTTTCGGCCCTACCGCCGGAGCGGCTGAAGGCCGCCACCGCGCAATTGGCCAAGGCCGGCGTCGCCGTTACCGTGCTGCCGGCGACCGACCTTTATCTGATGGGGCGCGAGGCCACCCACAACGCACCGCGCGGGCTGACGCTGGCGCACAAGCTCGCGGGCGAGGGCATCGTCTGCTCGATCGCGACCAACAATGTGCTCAATCCGTTCACGCCGTTCGGCGATGCCTCGCTGCTGCGAATGGCGAACTTCTACGCCAATGTCGCCCACGCCGCCGTCGGCGATTTCGACACCTGCCTCGATCTCGTCACCGAGCTGCCGGCGCGGCTGATGAATCTCAGGGATTACGGGATCGCGATCGGCAAGCCTGCCGATCTCGTCGTGCTCGATACCAGCGACAGCCGCTTCGCCATTGCGGAGCTGCCGGATATCCTGATGGGATTCAAAAGCGGACGGCAGACTTTTGAGCGGTCGCCGGCCAAGCTGCTTCGCCCGCGAAACTGAACCACGCGCGACACATCGACCCGACGGAGCAACCGGATGGCCTTCGACAAGATCTTCCTGAACGCGCGCTTCGATGGCGGGGCGCGGCATCACATCGCGATCAAGGATGGCCTGATCGCTGCGCTTCTGCCGGCCGACGCGCCCACTGGCGGCGCCGAGACTATTGATCTCGGCAATGCCCTTGTCGTTCCCGGCTTCGTCGAGGGCCACATCCATCTCGACACCAGCTTCTATGGCGACGCCTGGCGTCCGCACAAGCCGTGCACCAATGGCTTTGACGTGCACGAACGCGTGGCCTTCCAGGCCGAGAACATGGCCGAGGCGGCGCCGATGGACGTGCGGGCGCGCAACCAGCTCGATCTCTGCATCGGCAACGGCTCCACGCAGATGCGCAGCCATATCATGGTCGATGGCTCTGTCGGCCTGAGATCGCTCGAGACGATCCTGCGCGTGCGCGAGGAATACAAGAGCTTGATCGACATCCAGCTCGTCGCCTTTCCCCAGAGCGGCATCTTGACGAGCCCGGGCACGCCGCAATTGCTCGATGAGGCCATCGGCCTCGGTGCGAACCTCGTCGGCGGGCTCGATCCCGCCAGCTTTGATCGTGATGTCGAGAAGCACCTGGACGTCGTGTTCGGCGTCGCCGAAAAGCACGGTGTCGACGTCGACATCCACCTGCACGACATGGGCACGCTCGGCGCCTTCGAGATCGAGCAGATCGCGGCGCGCACGCGCGCGCTCGGCATGCAGGGCCATGTTGCCATCAGCCACGCTTACGGGCTCGGCGATATCACGGTGGACCAGCTCAAGAGCGTCGCCGACATCCTCGCCCGCTCCGGCGTCGCGATCATGACCAACGCACCGGGCGCCCGCGCCTTCCCGCCGATCCTTATCCTGCGCAGCGCCGGCGTCACCGTGTTCAGCGGCAACGACAATATCAGGGATTCCTGGTGGCCCTATGGCGACGGCGACATGCTGCGCCGGGCGACGACGCTTGGCTATCGCTCGGGCTTCAACACCGATGAGGAGCTACGTGTCGCCTTTGACGTCGTTACCGTGTCAGGGGCCAGGGCGCTGCGACTTGAAGGCTACGGCCTGCATGTCGGCGCCCACGCCGATTTCGTGACGTTGAACGCCGAGCATGTTCCGGAGGCCGTGGTCGCCGTGCCGCAAGGCCGCGCTGTCTACAAGGCGGGTATGCTCGTCGCGCGCGACGGCAGGATTGTCGGGAAACGTCCCTGATCCCCACCGCTTTCCGGCCGGATTCATCGCCAATCGCCAACAAGACCGAGTCCAGTAGAATCCCGGACCGTAGCTCCACGCGTTGCTAGAAAGATGGCCCTCACCATAATTGCACACGCGCACTGACCATCTGCGTTCTCCGGGGAAGTTATGGATACGTTCGGCGCATTCAGCAGCATTGACTATCAATCCATCCGGGCCAGGACGCCCGCCGAGACCGCCGTCAAGCGATTGAGCGGCATCGGCGAAGTGCTGTCGGGGCTCGACATCGCCACGATCCACTCGCCGGACGATATGGCCCGCGCGCTGCGCACCCTCGATACCGCCGACAAGTGCATTCGCATGGTCCTGACTGAATTCAAAAGCGAGCGTACCAGGGACGTCATCCGCGAAGCCAGTCGCCTGAACGACCTGATCGAACTCGCTCGCGATGAAATCTCGGGCCTTCGCGACGACGGCAGGCCGCTGAGCTGAGCACTTCGCACTTTTCAGGATCATGCTTTAGCGTTTGATCTTCGCCAGAATCCGGTCCGCCTCGGTACGCCAATCCGCGCTGCGAGCGAAATCCTGCGTACCCTTCGGCCCGAACACGCCCTCATCCGCGAGATCTGCGACCCAGGCCTGACGCTCGGCGGTACCCTGGGCCGACCAGGGCGTCAGGCCGGCCTCACGCACCGTCTCGGCGACCTCACGCACTTCTTCGGCTCGGCGACGGCCGTGCTCGATCACCCGCTGGAAGAAATAGGCGCCCTGCCTCTCCCAATTGATGCCGGGAAACGTCTCCGCGAGTGAAGCCAGCACCGCATCCTCGACGCCATAAGCGCGTGCGGTCGTAAAACTTTCGATCACCATGGCCTCCAGGCCCTTGATCATGATGCTGCGGCACATCTTCACGGCCGAGGAAACGCCGAGCTTGTCGCTGGCGACCTTGGCCGCAAAGCCGATCGCGTTCAGCAGCGGCTCCAGCTCCCTCGCGCCGGGGCCACCAAGCAGCAGTGGCACCTTGATGCGATACGGCGGCACCGAGGTCATCACGGCGCCCTCGACATAACGTCCGGCAGCGCCATCGATCAGCGCTGCTGCACGCTGCTTGGCGCCCGGCGACGCTGAATTGAAATCGAGAAACCAGGTGCCCTGGTTGATCGCATCAGCGCAGGCTTTTGCCACCGGCACGGCCTGGCTGGCGGTAACGGCCGAGATGATGAAGTCGGATTTTGCGGTCAGTTCGGCATGAGACGCTGCGAGCGTCACGCCGAACTTCCCAGCATGTTGCTTCATCGCAGCGCCCTGCTCGCCTCCGAGTTTGACGTCATAAGCCGCAACCTTGATGTCCTGCTGCCGCAGATCCTCGGCCAGGATCCGGCCGACCTCGCCATAGCCCACCAGCCCGATCTGCCACCGCTTCGGATCCGCCATCAGTTCAGTCCTCGTGTCGTCGCGTCGAAAAGCTCCTCGACCGCATAGCGGCGCGGAATTAGCGCCTGCTGGAATGCGTAGTCGACGATCAGCTCCAATGGTTTTCTGTTCGCCTCAATGCCGAACGGCAACAGATCGGGCGTCGCCGCCGGCTCCATCTGCTCCTTATTCCGCTTGAGCAGATCATAGACAGCAGCGACGATTTCGGGGCGCGATTTCGCGAGGCTTTCGGTCACGACCACGAGATGATTGACCGGCACGACGCCGCGGCGCGCATACCATTTGGCAGCTTCCGCCGCGGGATCGGGGAAGAGCGACTTCAGCCCGGGATCGTCAGTGGTCTCGCCAAGGACGGCGTCGACCTCGCCATCCAGCAGCATCTGCAGGACCTTCTTGTCTTTCGGCGCCCGCTCGGTGGTGTCGACATATTCGGCAACGTGCGGATCCTCGAACGTGACCCATTTGATCTTGTCGAGATTGACACCGTAATCGTTGGCGAGGATGCCCCGGATCCAGGCCCCGGTCGTCGTGGTGAACGAGCGGATGCCAACGCGCTTGCCTTCGAGATCATCAGGTCCAAGCGTCCCGCGCGCGGGGTTGTACAGCGCATAGGCATGCTGGAAGCGGCCGAGCATGGTCGCCGGCAACAGCACCAGCGGCTTGCCGTGCGCCTTAGCCATCAGATAGGTGACGATCGCCATCTCGCAGACGTCGAACGCCTGCTCGCGCACCATCGGTTTGAACGCCGTGTTGGTCGGCGTGTACTCGATGAGGTCGAGCTCGAACAGGTCGGAGCGGAGCTCGCCGCTCTTCACCGCCTTGACGTGAGGGTGATTGCCGAGCACGGCCTTCAGCTTGAGACGATCCATCGGCCCGCTCCTAGATCAGACGATGTTGCGAACGAGGACCGGCTTCATGCCAGCTCCTCCGCAACCGTCGGAAACAGGCGCTGATAGGCTTCGCCATAGGTCATGGTCACGCCCGTGTTGCGGCTGCCCTGGATACCGCGGTTGAGCGCGACGCGCTCGTAGTAGCCCCAGAGATGCTTTTGCGCGGCGAGGATCTGGAACGCCTCGTATTTCTCCTTCCAGACCTCGTCGATCTTGAGCAGCAGGTCCGGCTTGTAGTTGCACTGCTCGGGCTGGTGCGGCTCGAACAGGAACACCGGTGGCGCGGAATATTTGTACTGCGCGCCGGGCTTGTGGCCCATCGCCTGCGCGACCACGCGCGTCTCCTGGGCGAAATGCGCCGCGTTCGGATGGTCGAAATTATAGGGGTCTTCCAGCGCATGCGTCAGCACGAAGCTCGGATTGAGCTCGCGGTAGATGTCGACCATGCGGTCGAAATGCGCCTCGGTCAGCTTGAGCGGATAGTCGCCGCAATCGAAAAATTCGATCTCGGCACCGAGCAGCTTTGCCGCCCGCTCCGCCTCGTCCTTGCGGCCGGCCTTGACCGATTCCAGCGTCGCGCCCTTTTCCTTCCAGGCGAACTGGCTCTCGCCGCGCTCGCCAAAGGACATGCAGACGATCTTCATGCGATAGCCCTTCTTCGCATGCAGCGCGATGGCGCCGCCGGCACGCCAGACGAAATCGCCGGGATGGGCGGTGATCACGAGACCGGTTTTCATGGGAGAACTCCCCTCTTCTCAAGTAGACGTTCCGTCGATCGCCACCGCGGTCATCCGTCGAATCCAAACAGGCGCGCGGGATTATCGACCAGGATTTTTTGCTGGAGCTTCGGCTCCGGCGCGAACAGCGGGATCAGGTCGACAAGATCGCCGTCATTCGGCATCACCTTGACGTTGGGATGCGGCCAGTCGGTGCCCCAGATGACGCGGTCCGGTGCTGTCTCGACGATCTTTCGCGCGAACGGCACGGCATCGGTGAAGGGCCGACCGGCCGAGGACACACGCTCCGAGCCGCAGATCTTGACCCAGCATTTTTCATCGCGCCGCAGCAGCTCGATCAGGATTTTGAACGGGAGCTGGTCGAGCCCTTCGGCGGCCTTGACCCGCCCCATATGGTCGATCGTGTAGCTCAGCGGCAGCCTGGTCAGCATGTCGGCATAGTCAGGCAGATCGACGGCATCGAAATGCAGATCGATGTGCCAGCCGAGCGGCGTCACCATCGCGACGATGCGGTCGAAAATGCGCTTGTCGGGCACCCCGCCGAGATGGCGGACGAAATTGAAACGGCAGCCGCGGAAGCCGCCTTCGTGCAGCGCGCGCAAGCCCCGCTCGGTGATGGTGTCGTCGATATTGGCGACCGCGCGGTAGGCGCCGTTGCTCTCAGCGATCGCGTCGAGCGCCACCGTGTTGTCGGTGCCGTGCACGCTGGCATTGACGATGACCGCGCGCTCGACGCCGAGCTTGGCGTGCAGCACCTTGAAGTCCTCGAGCGGCGCATCCGGAGGCGTGTAGGATCGGTCGGGCGCGTAAGGATATTTCGCGCCGGGGCCGAAGATGTGGCAATGCGCGTCGCAGGACAGTTTTGGCAGCCTGAACTTTGGCGTGCGCGTGTTGGGATCGGGCGCTGGAGTGGTGGGCGTGTACGTCATCGTCATCACTTGAACCGCCGAGCGAGACGTTTCTTTCAGGTCTTGTTGCTTGCGACAGTCGGCCGCCGCGCCGGCACGGCCTGATCCAGCGCTGGCGCCTGGAACGCGGCCACGGTCGCCTGCACCATCTGCTCGATGGCATTGGCGGCATCGCTGCCGTCGGCCTCGCCGCGCGACAGGCGCGAGACACGTTCGGGCGTCACGAGCGAGTAGTAAAGCGCGCCGAGCAGGAAGTGGCTGCGCCAGACGATGTCGGTGCGCGGAATGTGCGGCAGGCTCTCGTGGATCGCGTCGATGAAGGCGTGGCTGGTGTCGTCGAAGGTCTGAGCGATGATCTTTCGCGCCACGTCGTTGCCCTCGGCCGACATCACCGCACGCAGCCGCGTGAAACGCGCGCCGCCCCCGGCAAGATCACTGCCCGAGGTGAAGGCCGGCACCACATAGGCCCGAACGATGGCTTCCAGCCGGTCCTGCAGATCGCGCACGCGCCTGGCGGCGGCGAGCAGCTCGGAGCGGCGCAAGTTCATCGGTCCGCAATGGCGCCGGTAGATCTCCAGCAGCAGGCCGTCCTTGGTCTTGAAATGATAGGTGACGCTGCCGGGATTGGCGCCGGCCGCGTGCGCGATGTCGCGCACCGAGACGGCGTTGAAGCCGTTGGTGGCGAACAACTCCTCGGCCGCGGCGAGAATCGCCTCGCGCATGTTCGGCTTGCGGGCCGTGTCCTTGCTGGTGGGCTTGCGTGCCATGCTATTTGTACTATCGTACAAAAGATCAGGTCTCGTCAACAAAAACCAGGGACAACGTCCGGAAAGCTGAAGGCTGCCGACATCCGCACGCAGCGAGGCTCTCCTCTCAATTGTGCGCGCCCGCCCGCATCTTCTCCGGCGCGGCCGGACGCCGGAGCAACTCGGCATCATCGCGCCCGCCCTGCGGGATCAGGATGGCGCGCTCGCGCGGCAGTGCCTCCGGCATCTCGTCGCGGATGAAGGCGATCAGCTTCTCCCTGACCTCGCAGCGCAGGTCCCAGGATTGCGGCGCGTTCCGCGCGCTGACCAGCGCGCGCAACTCGATGGTGCGCTGGTCCGCATCGATCACCTGGAGATTGACCACTGCACCGTCCCATAGCTTGGATTCCTTCACGGCTCCCTCCAGCCAGCGCCGGATGCGCGGCACGTCGGCGCGGTAGTCGACATGGAGCGCGATGACGCCGATCAGGGACGCGGTGTCGCGTGTCCAGTTCTGGAACGGCTTTTCGATGAAATAGGACAGCGGCACCACCATGCGGCGCCAGTCCCATAGCCGGATCACGACGTAGGTCGCCGCGATGTCCTCGACCCAGCCCCACTCGTTCTCGATGATCACGGCATCCTCGATCCGGATCGGCTGGGTGATGGCGATCTGCAGGCCCGCGATCAGATTGCTGAGCAGCGGCCGCGCGGCCAGACCGACGATGATACCGGCCGCGCCGGCGGAAGCGAACAGACTGACGCCGTATTGCCTGACCGAGTCGAACGTCATCAGCGCCGTCGACACCGTGATGATGACGATGATGATGTCGGTCACGCGCTTGAACACGCGCACCTGGGTCACGTGCTTGCGCGCAACGAAGTTTTCGCTGACGTCGCGAAAATTCTGCAAATAGCGCGCCGCGCTCATGTCGACGATGCGTATCGATATCCAGCCAATCAGCGCGATAAAGGCAACCACGAACACGCGCGTCAGCGGGTTGCGGAACGCATCGTCCAGCGGCGCGAGCGGCAGCACCAGCGCGACGGCGGCAAGACACAGCGCCAGCTGGGCCGGTCCCGACGTGCGCTCGATGAACACGCTCAGCAGCGGAAGCCGGGTTCCGAAGGTGCGATTGAGCAGAAAGACCGCGAGCCGATAGAACGAGAGCGCGATCAGCATCGCCCCGGCGACCAGGCCGAGACCGATAAACCATGACGGTATCCACCCGAACATCCTGTCGATGTCGGTCATGACGGCTTGGCGATTCATTCATGTCCCCGCAATTGCGTTGGCGACCCAACGCTCTTTCGGCGGCTTCGCTCCCACGCTCAGTGCAATGCAGCATCCCTCTGGTGCAACCGTCGCCGAATTGCGCTATCTGTAGGCAATCATGACTCGCCGAACCGGCAGCGCCGATCTTCCCTTGCACAGCGGACGAGTTCCGCCGTGGCTGGCGAGCCGCATGGCATCGCTGGGTGCCATCGTCACGCAAGCGATCGTGCTGCATTATGGCCGCGACGCGTTCATGCAGCGGCTGTCGCATCCGTTCTGGTTCCAGTCGTTCGGCGCCGTGATGGGGATGGACTGGCACTCCTCAGGCATCACGACGTCGGTGATCGGGGCGCTCAAGCGCGGGCTCGGCCCGCTCCAGGACGAGCTCGGCATCTATGTCTGCGGCGGCCGCGGCCAGCATTCGCGCAAGACGCCGGACGAGTTGTCGCAGCTCGGCGACCGCGTCGGCTTCGACGGCGCAAAGCTCACGCGCGCCAGCCGCCTCGTGGCCAAGGTCGACAGCGCCGCCGTGCAGGACGGTTTCGACCTTTATCTGCACGGCTTCTTCGTCACCGCCGACGGCAAATGGACGGTGGTGCAGCAGGGCATGAACGGCGACAAGCGCCAGGCCCGCCGCTATCACTGGCATTCTGAAGCGTTAAGGAGTTTCGTCGACGCGCCCCACAGCGCCATCGACGGGCCGCAGCAGGGCGAGATCGTCAATCTCACCGACCACCGCGCCGACCTCTCGCGCAGCGCGCAGCTCGAGATGCTCAACGAGCTCGGCCCCGATCGCATTCTTACCGAATTCGAACAGCTTTCGGGCACGACGCCCGAGCCGGCGCAGGCCATGCTGCCGCATCTGATCATGCCCGCGCATCATGACGTCAGGCCGAAAGACGTGTTCGCACGCCGACTGCATGGCACGCTCGCGGCCGCAGCCGAGCGCGGACCGGTCGATTTCCCTGAACTGTTGCTGACGCCGGGCGTCGGTGCGCGCACCGTGCGATCGCTGGCGATGGTCGCCGAGGTCGTGCATGGCGCACCCTATCGGTTCAAAGATCCTGCGCGCTTCTCGCTCGCCCATGGCGGCAAGGACCGGCATCCCTACCCGGTTCCGATCAAGGTCTATGACGAGACCATCCGCGTGTTGAAGGGCGCGATCCAAAGCGCGAAACTCGGACGCGAGGAAGAGATGCAGGCGATCAAGCGCCTCGACGACCAGGCCCGGCGGCTTGAGCGCACCGCAAGCGGGCCATCGGTCGAAGCGTATATCGCCGGTGAGCGAGAGGCTTCGCCCGATCTCGGTGGCCGTTCCGTGTTTGGCTGGGAGCACGATCTGGTTGCCGCGACAAAAAAGCGGACCGGGTAATCCCCGGTCCGCAAGTCAGCGGGAGGACCGCCTTGTCAGGTCTCGTCGGCGTCTGGCTCCTGTTCGAGCCGGTTGGCCGCGTGATCCTGATACTGTTCGGTCTGGATGGCCTTGCCGTCCATGCCGCGAATATCGGAATGCTGTTTCTTGTCCCTGTTGGACAGAACCATGTTGTCGCCGATCATCTCTTTCGGCACGTCGGTCAATGCGCCGGTGCCGTCGCCCTTGCCATGCATGCCCGATCTGAAATGCGTCTTGCTGCCGTGCCCAGCTGGCATCAGTCTCTCCTCTTGCAGTGATCTTGCGAAAGCTCAGTGCTTCTGTTGCGCCGGCGTCGGTTTCGGCGCCTTGTGGCCGCTCTGGCCGGGATCGTTGTGCTTGTTGTGATCGCTCTCCTGGTTGAGGCCACCGCGGCTCACCGGAAATTCGCTGTGACGAGCCTCCGGGTTGACACGATGGACGCGCGTGTCTTGCGGGTTATGACCGATAGCCTGCTCCAGCTCTCGCGCATCCGGAACATCCGGCTTCCGCTCGAGAATTCGCACCTGCTGTTCGTGAGTCTTCTTGCCCTGCATTTGTGGGCCTCCAATCTTACCGGCCTCTTCGGGGCGAGCCGCTTCGCGCGACATCCTTGTCGATACCGCCACCGATGTTCACGTCGTTCTCGACGTCGCCTTCGATCGTGTTCTCGCCCAGAACGTCCTCGAGGTCATCAGGCGAAACGCCCGCCATGTTTGCACCCTTCGATCCGCCGATCAGGGGATTTTCCTGCAGATCCTTCTCGGTCGGCGCGTACAGTTTCGGTTGCTTGTTGGTCATGTCACCTGCCTTTGCCTTTTCCGGCCTCGTCGTGCCTGTGATGGGCATCGTGTTCACCACCGCCGCCGGACACCCGGCTGTGGCTGCGCTGCGGGTCGTCCGCCGGCGGCTTCTTCACCTGATGCGGCGCCTTCGCGTTCTCGTGCGAGGCTCCGGGTCCGCCCTGACGAATGCTGTTCGGTGTCTTTGTGGATGTCGACAATGTCGTCTCCTCAGCGATCTTGCTGATAGCCTTGGTTGGTCGTGTTCTGCTTGATGTTGCCCTGCTGTCCCTGCTGATCCGGATTCTCTGCACGCTGCTGACCGTGCGGCATCTGATCGGCGGGCATTTGCTTGCGATCGCCAGTTCCCTTGCGGCTCTGATTGTCCGGTGGAACAGGTGGCATCTTGCTGGCCATGATCTTGTCTCCCGTTAAGACGTAGATCTGCGACATGAGCCCAAGGAACTCCCCTCTGCATCATGTCACGATGACAACAGCACGAACGGCGCACCGTTCCTGGCCGATCACAACAGGCAAAGATTTTCCGAAAGGGCGTCGGCGACGTCAGTTCGCCGCGGCGAGGGAACGATCATCTCTCGTTCCGATGCGTGCGGTCGTCTCTGTTCCGCGGGCCTCTGACGTGACGGGAAGCTTCGCGATCGCGCGCAAGCCCGGCCGCTTGCGCCAGCGCACCTGCGTGGAATCAACAGCCAGAGCGAGTTTCGGCCATCGCACAAACAGTGCCTCGAGCGCGCAGGCTGCCTCGATACGCGCGAGCTGATGGCCAAGGCAGAAATGGATACCCGTCCCGAACGACATGTGCCGGTTGGGCTTGCGTTCCAGATCCAGGCGCTCCGGCCGCTCGTGCACCGCCGGATCCATATTCGCGGCGGCGAGCATCACCATGACGCGATCGCCCTTCCTCAACGGCACTCCCGCAAGCTCGATGTCTCTGCGCACGTAGCGCGGCTTCGAAAACTGCACCGGGGAGACGAAGCGCAAAAACTCCTCGACGGCGAGCGCGGCGCGGCTCCAGTCCTGTTCCATCCAGTCCCGCAGCCCGGGATTTCTGAGCAGCTCGTAGACCGAGCCGCTGATCAGATGCGTGGTGGTCTCCGAGCCTGCCGCCAGCAGCAGGAACACCATCGATACCATTTCGTCCGGCGTGATCTCGCCGCCCTCGCGTTCGACCTGGACCAGTTCGGCAATCAGGCCCTCGCCGCCCCGCTCGCGCGCGATCTGCAACTGTTCCTGGAGGTAAGTCCGCATCTTGCGGAACGCGAACAGCAAGCGAAAGAAGCTGACGACGTTCGTCAGTGAGGACATCGCATTGGCCCAGGCGATGAAGCGCGGGCGATCGGCCATCGGGAGGCCGAGCAGCTCTGAGATCACCGACAGGGGCAGGATGCGCGCATAGCGCTCCACCAGATCGGCCGGGGTGCCGTTCGCGAACAGGTCATCGGCCAGACCATCCGCCATGGCGCGGATGCGCGGCTCCATCGCAACGATGGCCCGGCGGCGAAAGGCTTCGTCCACAATGCTGCGCAGCCTGGTATGATCAGGCTCGTCCATCGTCAGCATGTTGTTGGCGATGGTCTTGACCAGCCCCGGCATCCACCAGCGCAGGCCGGCGACTTCGCCGTCTTCCTTGCGCAGCGTGAAGATCGTGCTGTCCTTCAGCAATTGCGCCGTCGCATCGTGAGTGGTGGTGATCCAGACGTCACCGACGAGGGGGAAATGCGTGGCGACCACAGGGCCTTGCGCGCGCAGCGCGGCAATGGCCCTGGGCGGATCGCGAAAGAAGGCCTCGCTGGTGAAATCGAGGCGCGGTGCCATGGGATCACCAAATTGGTTCGTGGCGCCTCAACCAGATGGTGAGCGAGGCCACCGGCGCAAGGGCCGGAACCGGGCTATCCCCGCCCCGGCGAGCGTGGGCCCGCCTTGCGCTGCTGCTGCGTCGTATAGGCATCCCAATGGCTCCAGCTGCCATTGCTGAGGCTTTGCAGATCGGTGCCGAGCGGACGGCGCGTGCGCTTGTCATGCTCGGCGATGACGCGTTCGGATTGCGCAATCTTGCGCTTGAGTTCCCCGATAGTCTTCTGGGTCTGGCCGTTGCGCTTGGAGGACGCGATCTCGCCCATCGTGAAGCGCGCGGTCTCAAGCGCCTTCAACTCGGCGCGGTTTTTCTTCAACTGAACCCGGTGCCAGGCGATGTTGCTGTCGCTGTCCGCAACCATGTGGGAACTCCGCTGATTCGCTCCCCCAGTGTACCAAGCGCCGAATCGGCGGGGCAACGCCCGGCCGAAGGCGAAAATGCGGAGATATTGCGAGAAAACGCGGCGTTTAGCGTTCGGCAAACGCCTTTTCGACCACGAACTGGGCGGGTTCACCATGGTTGCCCTCCACGAAGCCGCGCTCGCCCAGCAGCACGCGGGTGTCGGCGACCAGCGCCGGACTGCCGCAGATCATGACGCGGTCATGGGCCGCCTCGATGGCCGGCAGGCCGATATCGGTGAACAGCTTGCCCGAAGTAATGAGGTCGGTGATGCGGCCGCGGTTGCGGAAGGGATCACGGGTCACGGTCGGGTAATAGATCAGCTGGTTCTGGATATACTCGCCAAGCAGCTCGTCCTTTGGCAGGTGCTCGGTGATCATCTCGCCATAGGCGAGTTCCCTAACGTGACGGCAGCCGTGCAGCAGCACGACCTTCTCGAACCGCTCATAGGTCTGGGGATCCTTGATCACGCTCAGGAACGGCGCGAGACCTGTGCCAGTGCCGATAAGGTAGAGGTTGCGGCCCGCTTCCAGATTGTCGATGACCAGCGTGCCGGTGGCCTTGCGGCTGACGATGATCGCGTCACCTTGCTTCAGATGCTGGAGGCGCGAGGTCAGCGGACCATCGGGCACCTTGATCGAGAAGAATTCGAGCGTGTCCTCGTAATTGGCGCTGGCGACGCTGTAGGCCCGCAGCAAGGGCTTCTCGCCCACCTTGAGCCCGATCATGGTGAATTCGCCGTTGCGGAAACGGAAGGTCGGGCTGCGGGTGGTCTTGAAGGAGAACAGCGTGTCGGTCCAGTGGTGGACGCTCAAAACGCTTTCCTGATTGAAATTGCTCATCTCACCCTTCCGTTTCGCTTCTAACGCGGTTTTTCGAGGCGGTCAGCTATGCGTCGTTTGTATACGATCATTCGTATACTAATGAATAATCCCGCTTGATCCCGCGGTCAAGGCTGCCCAAGATCGAAAGCGTTGCAGTTGGGAATGAGGAGCCCTTTCCATGGCGCATGACGCACCCCAGGCCACCGGACCCTTGAAGCTGGTGATCCGCAATATCGGCCTGATCCTGTCCGGCGCGCTGGAAAAGCCCATTCTGGACGGCGACACCATCGTCGCCGAGAACGGCAAGATATCAGCCGTCGGGCGTTACAAGGATCTCAACACCGAAGGTGCGACCACCATCGTCGACGCCAACGGCACGACGGTCGCCCCAGGCCTGATCGACAGCCACGTCCATCCTGTCGCGGGCGACTGGACGCCGCGGCAGAACCAGATCAACTGGATCGACAGCTCGCTCCATGGCGGCATCACCACCATGATCTCGGCGGGCGAAGTGCACATGCCCGGCCGCCCCCGCGACGTCGTCGGGCTGAAGGCGATGGCGATCTTCGCCCAGCGCGCGTTCTGGACGCTGCGTCCGGGCGGCGTGAAGGTTCACGCCGGTGCGCCGGTGATCGAATGCGAGATGGTCGAGGAAGACTTCAAGGAAATGGCCGCCGCCGGCGTCAAGCTGCTCGGCGAAGTCGGGCTCGGCGGTGTGAAGGACGGCCCGACCGCGCGCAAGATGGTCGGCTGGGCGCGCAAATACGGCATCCAGAGCACCATTCACACCGGGGGCCCCTCGATCCCCGGCTCCGGCCTGATCGACAAGGACGTGGTGCTGGAGGCCGATACCGACGTGGTCGGCCACATCAATGGCGGCCACACCGCGCTGCCCGACGACCAGATCCGCTGCATCTGCGAGGGCTGCAAGCGCGGGCTCGAGATCGTTCACAACGGCAATGAGCGCTCGGCGCTCTACACGCTGCGCATCGCGCGCGAGATGGGCGATCTGCACCGCGTCATCCTCGGCACCGACGGGCCGGCCGGCTCCGGCGTGCAGCCGCTCGGCATCTTGCGCATGGTCTCGATGCTGTCCTCGATCGGCGAGCTGCCGGCCGAGCTCGCGTTTTGCCTTGCCACCGGCAACACCGCGCGGATGCGACAGCTCGATTGCGGCCTCATCGAAGTCGGCCGCGCCGCCGACTTCGTCATCATGGACAAGGCCCAGCACTCGCCCGGCAAGAATATCCTGGAGAGCGTCCAGCTCGGCGACCTCCCCGGCATCGGCATGACCATCATCGACGGCATCGTGCGGACGCAACGCAGCCGCAACACGCCGCCTGCGGGGCGGGTACCGGAGGTGGTGGCGAAGTAGAGCCGGGAAGAAGGTTGCCGTAGGGTGGGTTAGCCTTGTGGACTGCGCAAAGCGCAGACCGCAAGGCGTAACCCACCTCTTTGCTACCCGCGGAGACAGAAGTGGTGGGTTACGCCGAGCAGATGCTGCGCATATGCAGGGCTAACCCGCCCTACGAGATCTAACTCTCAGTTCGTTCAGTGCCGTAGGGTGGGCAAAGCGAAGCGTGCCCACCATTCTCTCCTCGATCGTGGAGGTCGTGGGCACGGCGCAAGAGCGCCTTTGCCCACCCTACGAGACCGTCACCGCAGCTTGTTCAGCAGCGCCATCAAGAGCTCGCGCTCTTTCGCATCGAGCGGTGCCAGCGTTTCGCGCGTGATCGCAATCGCGTTCGGCGCGAGTTTCTCGGCAAGCTGCTGACCGGCGCGCGTCAGGCTCACCAGCAGCCGCCGCCCGTCTTCGGGATCCTGGCTGGTCTCGGTCAGCCCACGCGCGGTCAAACGATCGATCACACCCTTGATGGTCGCGACGTCCATCGCGGTCAGCCGTCCGAGCTGGTTCTGCGAGCACGGCCCGGTCTCGGCAAGCTTCGACAGCGCCGCCCACTGTGTCGGCGTCAGGTTGATGCCGATGTCGCGGGAGAAGATCGCGCTGTGGCGCTGCCAGACCTGGCGCAGGATGAAGCCGACCTGCTCGTCGAGCACATAAGGCGGTTTGGCCGGTTTGACGTTCTTCTTCGCCGTAACGCTTCTCGCCATCCGTCCCCGCCTCACAACGACAAATGCGCGTCACGAATATCCGGACGCGCGTCAAGCTCGGCCATGGTGCCGCCGAAGCAAATGCGGCCGCGCTCGATGATATAGGCGCGATCGGAAATCAGCCGTGCAAAATGCAAATTCTGCTCGGAGACGACGATGCTGACGCCTTCCTTCTTCATGGTCAGGATGGCATCGACCATCTGCTCCACGATCTTCGGCGACAGGCCTTCCGAGGGCTCATCCAGCAACACCAGCGACGGATTGCCCATCAGCGTGCGCGCAATGGTCAGCATCTGCTGCTCACCGCCGCTCATGCGGCCGCCGGGACGATTCTTCATTTCGCCCAGATTCGGAAACAGCGCGAACAGCTTTTCCCGATCCCAGTGCGGCGCATTCGGCCGTTTCGGCTGGCGGCCGACTTCGAGATTCTCCTCCACCGTCAAATCGGTGAAGATGCGCCGCTCCTCCGGCACATAGCCGAGCCCCTCGCGCACGATCTCATGCGTCGGCTTGGCAGAGACGTCCTTGCCCTCGAACATGATGCGGCCGGTGCGCTGCGCGACGAGGCCGACGATCGAGCGGAACGTGGTCGACTTGCCGGCGCCGTTGCGACCGAGCAGTGCCACGACTTCGCCCTCACCGACCTCGAAACCGATGTCGAACAGGATATGGGCGGGGCCGTAATGGCTGTTGAGGTCTTGCACCGTAAGCTTCATGCCGAGGCCCCCTCGCGATGCCCGCCCTCGTACAGCAGCCCCTCGCCGAGATAGATCGCCTGCACCTGCGGGTTGCCGCGCACCTCGGCCGGCGAGCCCTCGGCGATCAGCGTGCCGCGATTGAGCACGATGATGCGGTCGGCATGCTCGAACACCACGTCCATGTCGTGCTCGGTAAAGAGCACGCCGATCGACTTCTCCTTCGCGATCTGCGCCGTGAGCCGCATCAGCTCGACGCGCTCGCGCGGCGCCATGCCGGCGGTCGGCTCGTCCATCAGCAAGAGCTTCGGATCGTTGGCGAGCGCCACCGCAAGCTCGAGGCGCTTGAGGTCGCCATAGGCGAGCTCGCCGCACGGCCGGTCCGCATAGCCGCTCATGCCGACCAGCTCGAGCAGCCGGCCGGCCTCGGTGCGGTCGACGTCAGGCGCCGAACCCCAGAGATTGAAGAGCTGCCTGCCATGCGAGATCAGCGCGACCTGCACGTTCTCGCGTACCGTCATGGTCGCGAAGGTCGCCGTGATCTGGAAGGTGCGCCCCACGCCCATGCGCCAGATCTCGCGCGGCTTCTTGCCCGTGGTCTCCTCGCCAAGCAGGCGCACTTGGCCGCTATCAGGCTTGTTCTGGCCGTTGAGCATGTCGAAGCAGGTGCTCTTGCCCGCGCCGTTCGGGCCGATCAGCGCCAGGATTTCGCCTGATCGCAGCGAGAACGAGACGCCGCGCACGGCGTGGATGCCGCCATAGGATTTGGTCAGGCCTTCGACCGCGAGAAGTGGGGGTGCGAGGCTCATTCGGCAGACTCGATCGGCTTGGCGAGCAAAGAGGATCCCGGCGGCGATGACTTCCTGCGGCGCTGCGCCAGCACCTCGAGCATGCCGACGATGCCCTTGGGGAAGACAACGACGATCAGCACGATGAAGCCGCCGAGCACGAGCTTGGACAGATCGGTCTGGCTCACCAGCCAGATGTTCAGCGCCTTGTACACGATGGCGCCGATCACCCCGCCGGACACCGTTTCGACGCCGCCGAGCAGCACCATGACCAGCGCATCGACCGAGAGCGAGATGCCGAGATTGTCAGGAAACACGCTGCCCTTCAGATAGGCGAACAGCGCGCCGCCGATGCCGGCGGTGGTGCCCGCGATCACGAACGCCGTCCACTGGATGCGCTTGGCATCGATGCCGACGGCCTCGCTGCGCAGCACCGAGTCACGCGTGGCGCGCAGCGCGTAGCCGAAAGGCGAGAACACCGCGATCCTGAGCGCAATGGTGACGAGCGCCGCAACGCCGAGCGCCAGCCAGTAGAAATGCGACGGGCTCGCGGCCCAGCTCGCGGGCCAGACGCCCAATATGCCGTTGTCGCCACCTGTGACGCTGACCCACTGGAACGCGATCGACCACACGATCTGCGCAAAGGCCAGCGTCAGCATCGCAAAGTAGACGCCGGAGAGCTGCACCGCGAAGAAGCCGAACACGGCGGCCCCCATGCAGCCGAGCAGCGGGCCGAGCAGCAGGCAGACAATCATCGGCAGTCCCGCCAGCTTGGCGAGGAACGCGACGCCATAGGCGCCGAGGCCGAAATAGGCGGCGTGGCCGAACGAGGCGAGCCCGCCGACCGACATCAGGAAATGCAGGGAGACGGCGAAGATCACGAAGATCGCGATTTCGGAGCCGACGGTCAGCGCGTAATTGCCGGCGAACAGCGGCAGCAGCGCCGCGACGACGAGCGCCGCCAGCGACGCCAGCCGCTCGTTCGACGTCAGTGGCCGCCACGGATTGACCGTGAGGCCCGGCGTCCTGCGCGCGGCCGCCTCCGGCTTGCCGAACAGGCCCCAGGGCCGGACGATCAGCACCACGGCCATCACCAGGAAGACCAGGATGATGGAAATTTTTGGAAAGATCAGGATGCCGAACGCGTTCAACTCGGAGACCAGCACCGCCGCAACGAAGGCGCCGACGATGCTGCCAAGGCCGCCGATCACGACCACGACAAAGACCTCGACGATGATGCGCAGATCCATAGCGTGATGCACGGCATCGCGCGGGATCTGGAGCGCGCCGCCAAGCGCGGCAAGGAAGACACCGACCGCGAACACCGACGTGAACAGCCATTTCTGATTGACGCCGAGCGCGGCGACCATGTCGCGATCCTGCGTCGCCGCGCGCACCAGGACGCCCCAGCGCGTGCGCTGGAACAGCAGCCAGAGAATGCCGAGCACGACGGGCCCGAGCACGATCAGGAACAGATCGTAGCTCGGGATGTTCTGGCCGAAGAAATCGACCGCGCCCTTGAAGCCCGGCGCGCGGCGGCCGACGAGGTCGTCGGGCCCCCAGATCAGCACGACGAGATCCTCGACCATGAGCGTGAGGCCGAAGGTGCCGAGCAATTGGAATAGTTCGGGGGCGTGATAGATGCGACGGAGCAGCACCATCTCGACGAGGACGCCGATCAGCGCCACCGCCAACGCCGCCGCGACCACCCCGCCCCAGAAGCCGAACGCTCCGGAGAAGCGCTCGGTCAGCGTGAAGGCGATATAGGCGCCGATCATGTAGAAAGCGCCATGCGCGAAATTCACGATCCGCGTCACGCCAAAGATGATCGACAGGCCCGAGGCCACCAGGAACAGCGACGCTGCGCTGGCGAGTCCGGTCAGAAACTGTACGACGTAAAAGGCCATCGGCGGTCCGGGTTGGATTTAGTGCGATCCCGCGACGAGCGCGGGCCTTGTAGGGTGGGTTAGCCCTGCAGATGCGCAGAGCGCATCTGCTCGGCGTAACCCACCACCTTTTGTCGTGTTGCGCCGAAGATGGTGGGTTACGCCTGCGGCGTAACCCACCCTACGGTAGCGGAATTCCGAACGGCCTCTCAATCCTTCGGGCGCAGCTTCTCAACTTCGGCATCACCAGGCAGATAGTCCGCGCCCTTCTTGTAAGCAGCGTCCACCATCACGCCCTTGCCGTCCTTCTGCGCGGTCTTGCCGACGAAGGCCCCTAACGTCGACTGGTGGTCGATCTTGCGGAAGGTGATCTCGCCGAACGGCGACGGCATCGAGATGCCTTCGGCCGCCGCGATCATCTTGTCGGTATCGGTCGAACCGGCCTTGGCCAGGATCGCCGCCGCCGCCTTGATCGTCTGGTAGCCGACGATCGAGCCGAGGCGCGGATAGTCGTTGTACTTGGCCTGATACGCCTTCAGGAACGCATCATGCTCGGGCGTCTTGATCGAGTACCAGGGATAGCCGGTGACGATCCAGCCCTCGGGCGTCTCGTCCTTGAGCGGATCGAGATATTCGGGCTCGCCGGTCAGGAAGGACACGACCTCGCGCCCCTTGAACAGGCCGCGGGTGTTACCTTCACGCACGAGCTTGACGAGGTCAGGACCGAAGGTGACGTTGAGGATGGCTTCCGGATTGGCCTGCGCCACAGCCTGCACAACCGGGCCCGCATCGATCTTGCCCTGCGGCGGCCACTGCTCGTCGACCCATTGGATGTCAGGACGCTTCTCCGACATCAGCTTCTTGAACACGGCAACGGCCGACTGGCCGTATTCATAGTTCGGCGCAATCGTCGCCCAGCGTTTTGCCGGCAACTTGCTGGCGGCTTCCACCAGCATGGCGGCCTGCATGTAGTTGGAGGGACGCAGGCGGAAGGTGTACTTGTTGCCCTTCGCCCAGGTCACGGCGTCCGTCAGCGGCTCGGCCGCGAGGAAGAACACCTTCTTCTGGTTGGCGAAGTCGGAGACCGCCAGGCCGATATTCGACAGGAACGTCCCCGTCAGCATCGCAACGCCTTCGCTGGAGACGAGCTCGTTGGCCGCGGTCTGCGCATCGGCCGGCTTGCCGCCGTCGTCCTTGGAGACGACCACAAGCTTCTTGCCGTTGATGCCGCCAGATGCGTTGATCTCTTCGACCGCGAGCTGCCAGCCCTTGCGGTAGGGTTCGGTGAATGCAGGCAGCAGCGAGTAGCTGTTGATCTCGCCGATCTTGATGTCCTCCGCCAGCGCCGAATGGCCCATGCCGGCAGCCAGAAGCGCAAAGGCCGCGCCGACGACGTAATTTCTTGCTCGCATCCCAACCTCCAGTTTTTAACTCGCGAAATCTTCTGTTTCAGACCATCTTCTATTTCAAACCGTCTTCACCCTTGATCTCGGCCACCGTCAGCCCGCCGACGCGCGGCAAAGGACGGCCGCTGTCGGTGACGGCGACGGCCACCATGATCTCGTTGGCGCGCGGCGCGTCGTTGATCTGCACTTCCATGCCGTCGAAATGACTGCGCACGAAGGCGGCGTCCTTATGCCCGAGCGGAATGTCGAGCGTGGTGCCGGGGCCGCTGCGCTTCTTGGAGGATGGAATCAGCGCCGCGCCCTTGCCCAGAACTTTCCGCACCGGCGCGCCCATCTTGGGATGAAGGATCGCGGCGGCATGTTCGAGCTCGCCATTCTCGCCGACAGCGGCGGCCTTGCCGTAGCTGTGCGCCTGGGCGCCATCGATGCCGAGCGCCGCCACCGCGCGCTTCGCCAGCAAATCACCAAGCTCCTCGCCGATCGCGATCAGTGGCGAGAGATCCTCGACGTATCTTCCGGCAAAGGGATTCTCGATCACGGCGATCGCCGCCGCGCGCCGTGTCGGCGGCGAGACCTGGCGGCCCATCTCCATCTGCGTCTCTTCGACGACGGTGACGATCTTGCGGATGATCGCGCTCATGCTTCACGTCCCTGTTCAGGCATCGACCGCATTCTCCAGCATCAGCGGGCGCGACCGTTGCTCTTCTATGGTCCTGGTTCCGATGACAAGCATATCACCACAAAGCCTGAGCACGGCCCCCTCGATCAATCCGCGATCGAACAATTGCCGTGCACATTCCGCGCCAGATTCCAGCGCGGTGGCGATCTCTTCTTGCGACAATTCCCCGACGTCGCGGGTGACGAGACGTTCGCCGAGATCGCTGTCGGGCTGAAGCTCGTTGGCGGGCTGCCTGACGATGGCGGGATGGCCGGGCAGATCGACGGCATTGGCGATCACGGTCGCCGCCGCGTCGGCCTGCGAGGCGGTCGCCGCCAGCACCGTCACCGCATCGGCAATGCCGAGCGAAAAGCTGCGGCCATGGCGGCCGCTGGTGGCGATGCCGCGCACGGGATCGTCCGCATCGATCCTCATGGCGCGCATCACGCCATCGCGGTCGGGCCGATCCATCAGGCCGACCGAAAAATGCTCGCCCCGGGCGAGATGCAGGGCGATGTCACCGCCGTTGTTGACATAGACACGGTCGAGCGAGGCGGCGCCAAGCATCGCGCCGAGAATCTCCTCGGCCACGCTGCCGGCCACTGCTGCCATGGGCGTGATGAAACAATCGGCGGCGTAGGGCGCGACAGCTGCATGCATCCGGCACGCGACTACGCCTTTCAGCGAAGTTCGCGCCTCGGCGGCCTTGCGCAGCTCCGGCAGTTCCGTACAGAGCTCATCGAGCAGCCCGGTGAACCGCCGCGATGCAGCCTCATAGGCCGCGCGCACCTGATGCGCCGGGCCCCTCGCCTCGACGATCAGGTCAATCGGTCCATCCTGCAAATGCAGCCGCCGGCCATCAGACAGCAATGCGATTTGCGGGAGCCGTGTCATGCCCGTCGTCCCGGGATCGGATGCTGCCAGGGCAGCTGACGGACATCGTCGCCGCCTTTCACCTCGGACAGCGGCTTGACATAATCCATGTGCCCGCCGAGCGCGGCGTAGTCGGACAGCTTCATCGTGAATTCGATCGGCGCGACCAGTGCCGGCGTCGGCACATAACCGAACGCGCCCGCGGGCATCTGCGTCACGTCGACCATGTAGGTGATGCCGCCGCCCGGCCAGACATAAACCGCCGCACCGCCGCTGGTGACGCGCGTCAGCGCGTCCTTCACCGAGCGCGTCAGCCGCACCGGATTGTCGGTGACGCCGGCGCGCAGCGAACCGCCCGCACCGGCCATGAACAGCACCGTGCACAGCGCCGGCTCACAATTTTCCTGGATGCGCTCGACCGTGAATTTCAAATCGGCCGGCATCTCGGTCTCGACCGGCTTCAAGGCTTCGTCGAGCACGTAGTAGGACGAATGCTCGCCTGTCGTGGACACCATCAGCATTGAGAGGCCAGGCCTGGCCTCCTTGGGATCGAATGGCCCGAGAATCGCGAGCGGATCGGAGATATTGGTTCCACCCCACCCGGTGCCGGGATCGGCGACCTGGAAATAGCGGCCGGGCGTCGAGCGCCGGCCCTTCATCTTGATGCCGGTGTCGGCGATGTCGAGCAGCTTTCCCGCCTGATGCTCGGAGAGCACGCCGGTGATGTGGTCGTCCACCACGACGACCTCATCCACCTTGCCGTGCCATTGCTTGGCGAACATGCCGATCGTCGCCGAGCCGCAGCCGACGCGCATGCGCTCTTCCTTCACGCCGTTGACGATCGGCGGCTGGCCGGCCTGCACCACAATGCTGGCGCCGCCGTCGATGGTCAGCTCCACCGCCTTGCAATTGGCAAGGTCCATCAGCGTGTCGCAGGTGACGCGCCCCTCTTTCTTGGAGCCGCCAGTCAGATGGTGCACGCCGCCGAGCGACAGCATCTGCGAGCCGTATTCGCTGGTGGTGACGTGGCCGACCGCCTCGCCCTGCGCGCGCACGGTCGCGGTCTCCGGCCCGAGATAGCGGTCGGTGTCGATCTTCACCTTGACGCCGCAATAGGAGAAGATGCCCTCGGTGACGACAGTCACCATGTCGACGCCGTCGACCTCGGAGGAGACGATGAAAGGCGCCGGCTTGTAGTCGGGATAGGTCGTCCCCGCGCCAATCGCGGTCACGAAGGTCGAGGGCTCGTGAACGAGCTTGCCGTCCCAGTCTTCGCTGCGGCTGAACGGCACCAGCTTGCCGCCCTGCGACACGGTACGTTCCAGAATGACGTGCGGATCGACGCGGACGAGCTTGCCATCGTGATTGGCATAGCGGTCGCAAGCGCCCGCCGCGCCCGGCTTGATGTAGCACATCACCGGACAGGCATCGCAGCGGATCTTGTCGGTGGCCGCGCTCGTCGTTTCCATCACCATGTCAAAGCCAGCAGAGCGTGCGGTTATCATTCGTATACGAACGATGTTGCGCGCGGTCCCGATAGCTGTCAAGCGGCGCCGCGCGCGAAAAGGCGCGCCTGCCGAATAAAACCTCATTTGCCTCCCGGCCTTGTCCACAAAGCGGGCAGCCACGCTGCATTGCGGCATGACGGCTTGCACGTTTGTGTACAAACGGTATCGTCGCGACAGAGAAATTTCACGACCGCAGGGTTTGGGAACGAGGATGACGCAGCCACCGATCCGCCTCACCGTGAACGGCAGGATCCACGACGTCACGGCGGAGCGCCGGACGCCGCTGCTCTACGTGCTGCGCAACGATCTCGGACTCAATGGGCCGAAATATGGTTGCGGCCTGGGTGAATGCGGCACCTGCACTGTCCTGATCGACGGCGCGGCCGCCCGCTCCTGCGTCATTCCGGTCAGCGGTTGCGCCGGGCGCGACATCGTGACGCTCGAAGGCCTCGGCACAAGCAACAAGCCTGACGTGGTGCAGCAGGCCTTCATCGACGAGCAGGCCGCGCAATGCGGCTACTGCCTCAACGGCATGATCATGACCACCAAGGCGCTGCTCGCGATCAACCCGCAGCCGACCGAGCAGGAAGCGCTCGCGGCGTTGCGCTACAATCTCTGCCGCTGCGGCACGCATGTCGAAATCCTGCGCGCCGTGATGCGCGCCTCGAGCCAGCTCGCCGAGGCCGTTGATTGATGGCCTCTCTTGCTTCGAATGCAGCTGCGCGAGGCTCGCTCATCGTCGTCCGCACGGTGGACGAGGTCACATCGGAAACCTTCATCCGCATCGCCGCGGACGGTTCAGTCACGGCCTATAACGGCCACGTCGATCTCGGCACAGGAATCCGCACCGCGCTCGGCCAGATCGTCGCCGAAGAGCTAGACGTCTCCTTTGCGCGAGTCATCGTTGTGCTCGGCGACACGGCGGTCGTGCCGAACCAGGGCGCCACGATCGCCAGCGAAACCATCCAGATCACGGCCGTTCCGCTCCGCAAGGCCGCAGCGCAAGCGCGACAGTTCTTGATGGCGCGCGCGGCCGAGCGGCTGGAACTGCCGGAGACTGAGCTCAAGATCGAAGACGGCCTGGTGCGCGGTCATAACCACAGCGTCAGCTATGGCGAGCTGATTGGTGGCGTAACCATTCGTCTCGAACTGGCCGATGACGTTGCCGTCAAGGCCGCCAGCGACTACGCCATCGTCGGCCAGTCGATGCCGCGCGTCGATCTTCCCGCCAAGGCCACGGGCGAATTGACCTTCGTGCACGATATCCGCCTGCCCGGCATGCTGCATGGCCGCGTGGTGCGCCCACCCTACTCCGGCGTCGATGCCGGCCCGTTCGTCGGCACCAGCCTGATCGCCGTCGATGAAGCTTCCGTGCGCGCCATTCCCGGCATCGTAGCCGTCGTCCACATCGGCGATTTCGTCGGTGTCGTCGCCGAGCGCGAGGAGAATGCGATTCGCGCCGCCGAGCAGCTTAAGGTGAGCTGGAAGCCGACGCCGGCGTTGACCGATCTCGCGGATGTCGAGACCGCGCTGCGCGCCCAGCCGTCGACGCCCCGCACGCTGATCGACAAGGGCGACGTCGATGCGGCGATCTCGGGCGCGGCCAAGCCGATGCGGCGTACTTATGTGTGGCCGTACCAGATGCACGCCTCGATCGGCCCGTCCTGCGCGGTCGCGGACTTCCAGGACGGCAACATCCGGGTCTGGTCCGGCACGCAGAATCCGCATGTGCTGCGCGCCGATCTCGCACTGCTTGTCGAGCGTCCCGAGAGCGAGGTCGAGGTCATCCGCCTGGAGGCCGCCGGTTGCTATGGCCGCAACTGCGCCGATGACGTCACCGCGGATGCGCTGCTGCTGTCGCGCGCGGTCGGTCGGCCCGTGCGCGTGCAGCTGACGCGCGAGCAGGAGCACGCCTGGGAGCCCAAGGGCACCGCGCAGCTGATCGACGTCAATGGCGGGCTCGATGCTGATGGCGGCATCGCCGGCTACGACCTCGCCACGCGCTATCCCTCGAACGCGGCGCCGACGCTGGCGCTGCTGCTCACGGGGCGCATCTCGCCCGAGCCCGCGGTCCTGCAAATGGGCGACCGCACCGCGATCCCGCCTTACGACTACGACCACATGCGCGTCGTCGCCCATGACATGGCGCCGATCGTGCGCGCGTCCTGGTTTCGCGGCGTCTCGGCGCTGCCGAACACCTTTGCGCATGAATCCTACATCGACGAGGCCGCGACCGAAGCCGGCGTCGACCCGATCGAATACCGCCTGCGTTATCTGAAAGACCAGCGCGCCACCGATCTTGTCAACGCGGTGGCCGAACGCGCCGGCTGGACGCCACGTCCGGTGCGCGAGGAGAAGGACGGCGAGATCGTGCACGGGCGCGGTTTTGCCTACGCACTCTACGTTCACAGCAAATTCCCCGGCTATGGCGCCGCGTGGTCGGCCTGGGTTGCGGACGTTGCCGTGAACAAAACCACCGGCGACGTCAGCGTCACCCGCGTCGTCGCGGGGCAGGACTCCGGCCTGATGATCAATCCGGACGGCGTGCGCCACCAGATCCATGGCAACGTCATCCAGTCCACCAGCCGCGCGCTGATGGAAGAAGTTTCGTTCGAGCGGGGCGCGGTGGCGGCGCGCGAATGGGGTGCTTATCCGATCATCCCCTTCCCCGACGTGCCGAAGATCGACGTCCTGATGCTGCCGCGACAGGACCAGCCACCGCTCGGCGTCGGCGAGTCCGCGTCAGTCCCGAGTGCGGCCGCGATCGCGAATGCGATCTTCGATGCCACCGGCGTGCGCTTTCGCGAGCCTCCATTCACGCCCGAACGCATCCTGAAGGGCCTGTACGGTGAAACGTCGCGGGAGCCACAAGCGCTGCCCGCGCCGGCGACGCCAAAATCGTCCCGCATCTGGGAGAATCCCTTCGCAAGACGCGCCGGCGTCTTCGCGACGATCGCGGCCGTCTGCACCGCCGCGATCGGCATCGGCGCCGCGCTGCTGCCCGGGCGTGCCATCGCGCCGATCGCACGTCCCGACGCATCGGTCTATTCCGCGGCAACGGTCGCACGCGGCGAGCAGCTGGCCGCACTCGGCAATTGCGCGGAATGCCATACGAGCCTCGGCGGCGTGCTCAACGCCGGCGGCCGCGCACTGGAGACGCCATTCGGCACGATCCATTCGACCAACATCACGCCCGACGTCGAGAGCGGCATCGGCGCCTGGTCCTATCCCGCCTTCGAGCGCGCGATGCGCGACGGCTTGCATCGCGACGGCCGGCAGCTTTATCCCGCCTTTCCCTACACGCATTTTTCGAAAACCAGCGACGCCGACATGCAGGCGCTCTACGCCTACCTGATGGCGCAGCCCGCGGTGCGCGCGACAGCGCCCGCGAACGCGCTCGCCTTTCCGTTCAACATCCGCCCGCTGCTCGCGGGCTGGAATGCCCTGTTCCATCAGGCGCGCGGGTTCAAGCCCGAACCCGCCAGGTCCGAGCAATGGAATCGCGGCGCCTATCTGGTCGAGAGCCTCGGTCATTGCAGCGCCTGCCATTCGCCGCGCAATGCGCTCGGCGCCGAGCAACACCAGGCCTATCTCGCCGGCGGCTTTGCGGAAGGCTGGGAGGCGCCGCCATTGACCTCGCTCTCGCACGCGCCGATCCCGTGGAGCGAGGACGAGCTGTTCACCTATTTGCGCACCGGCCATTCGCGCTATCACGGCGTCGCGGCCGGCCCGATGGCACCGATCGTGAGGGATCTCAAAGCCCTGCCCGATCAGGACATCCGCGCGATGGCGGTCTATCTCGGCTCGTTCAACGATACCGTCGCCGATGCGCCCGCACTCGCGACGAAGCTCGAGAGCGCAACCCGGGTCACCGTGACATCATCGAGCGGCGCGCGGCTCTATCAAGGCGCCTGCGCCGTCTGTCACGAGGTCGGTGGCCTGCCGCTGTTCGGCAGCCGGCCTTCGCTCGCGCTCAACAGCAATCTGCACAGCGCGACGGCGGACAATCTGGTCCAGGTGATCCTGCACGGCATCACTGAACCCGCCTCGAGCGATCTCGGCTACATGCCCGCGTTTGGGAATAGCATGAGCGATGCGCAGGTCGGGGAGCTCGTCACCTTCCTGCGCGGTCAGTTTGCGCCGGACAAGCCGGCCTGGACCGGCTTGCGCGAGACGATCGCGCGCGTGAGATCGTCAACGACGCACTAAATCAAGCGCGCGTCTTCATCTCCACCGGAGGCGTGCCATGGGTGTGGAACGACTCGATTGTCTTCAGCCCCCAGGCCTGGCCCTTCTTGCGCTCCTCTTCCGTCCATACGATCGGCTTCCAGTCCGGCGCGAGGATCAGGCGCGCGCCGGCATTGGCGACTTCGACGCGGTTGCCGCCGGGCTCGTAGACATAGAGGAAGAAGGTCTGCTGTATTGCGTGCTTGTGCGGCCCGGTCTCGATATGCACGCCGTTTTCCAGGAAGATATCAGCCGCGCGAAGAATCTCCTCGCGGCTGTCGAGCGCGTAGGTGACATGGTGGAAGCGGCCGGGCGTGCCGGAATGGTCGAGCGAATAGGCGAAATCGTAGCTCTTGTTCGACATGGTCAGCCACATCGCAGCCTCGCGGCCGTCATTGAGCACGATCTGCTCGGTCAGCCGGCAGCCGAGATAGGTCTCGAAGAACTCGCGGTTGGCCTTGATGTCGACGGCGAGGCAGTTGAGATGGTCGAGCCGGCGGACATTGACGCCGCGCGCGGGAAAGCGCTGCGCCTGATTCTTCAACGCCGGCTTCAGCTCCGGCGGCGCCTGATACCATTCGGTCTCGTAATAGAGTTCGACGATGTGTCCGTCGGGGTCGCGGCAACGGAACGTCGGTCCCTGCCCCATGTCGCCGTCGATCCAGCCGATGTCGAAGCCGGAGCCTTTCAGCGCGGCGACGCGGCGCTCCAGTGCCTGCTGGCTGCGCGCGCGCAGTGCCATATGCTCCATGCCTGACGTCTTCGAGGCCGTCAGCTTGAGCGAATAGCGCTCGTAATCGTCCCAGCCGCGCAGGTACACCGACTCGCCCTTCCGCCCGCTGATGGTCATGCCCATGACGTCGACGAAGAACTTCAGGCTCTCGTCGGGTTTCGGCGTCAGCAGCTCCATGTGGCCGAGATGAGCGAGATCGAGGATCGGTTCGGGCTGCATGGGTGTTCTCCAAAGCCTCGGCGGGCGCGGCTCATTTGTACTAATGTACAAATGATTAGGTCTCGTCAACAAACCCGTGCGTGCCGGCCGAGAGCAGCCCCGCCTCGTCACTGCGAGGGTCATTCTCCCGACGGCGGGCGGACTGCCCGAATGGTAAAATTTTCCTTAATTCGAATGAGGCTCAAGGGCCTGGAAAACCGGCATTTTCGGGCGGTTTCCGGCAGCAAGCATGCACTCGGAACAACTCTAGCCGTCGAATTGTAGCGGATTTAACAAAGCCCCCACGACTGCCGTTTAACCGTTTGTGCAGCGACGCCCCCGCATAGTCGCAGAAACAGTCTGACTTTTCAGGTTCATCCATCGTGACATCCTTTGGACGCGTGATTTCGGTACGTGGATCGCTCGCCCGGGTCGGGCTTCTGGCGCAGAGCCAGATGTCGATCTCGGAGGTGCGGGCCACGGTCGGCCGCTTCGTCAGCATCCGCTGCGCCAGCTCGGTCATCGTCGCCATGATCACCGAAGTGTCCTGCGAGAATCTCGCGAGCACCGGCGAATACGTCGCGATCGCCTCGGTCGACCTGCTCGGCGAAATCCTTAACGCCGCCGACAAGGCCAAATTCCAGCGCGGCGTCACCAATTATCCGACCATCGGCGATGCCGTCGACCTGATCACCAGCCAGGAGCTGCGCACGATCTACGCGCCGACCGGGTCGGACCAGATCAATGTCGGCTTCCTCCAGCAGGACCGCTCGGTCGTCGCCTATGTCGACATCGAGGAAATGCTGTCCAAGCATTTTGCGGTGCTGGGATCGACCGGCGTCGGTAAATCGACCGGCGTGTCGCTGCTGCTCAACGAGATCCTGAAGGCGCGGCCGAACCTGCGCATCTTCCTGCTCGACGTGCACAACGAATATGGCCGCTGCTTCGGCGACCGTGCGCTGGTGCTCAACCCGCGAAACCTGAAGCTGCCGTTCTGGCTGTTCAATTTCGAGGAAATCGTCGACGTGCTGTTCGGCGGCCGCGCCGGCGTGCCGGAGGAGCTGGACGTCCTCGCCGAGGTGATCCCCATCGCCAAGGGCATCTACACGCAATACCAAAACACCGACCGGCTTGGCCTGAAGCGCGTCGATCCCAAGCAGATCGGCTTCACCGTCGACACGCCGGTGCCGTACCGTCTGGTCGATCTGGTCTCGCTGATCGACGAGCGCATGGGCAAGCTGGAAAACCGCTCCTCGCGCATCATCTATCATAAGCTGATCTCGCGCATCGAAGCCGTGAAGAACGATCCGCGCTACGCCTTCATGTTCGACAACGCCAATGTCGGCGGCGACACCATGGCCGAGGTGATCAGCCATCTGTTCCGCCTGCCCGCCAATGGCAAGCCGATGACGGTGATGCAGCTCGCCGGCTTCCCGGCCGAAGTCATCGATTCCGTCGTGTCGGTGCTGTGCCGTATGGCGTTCGACTTCGGCCTCTGGAGCGACGGCGTCTCGCCGATGCTGTTCGTCTGCGAGGAAGCACACCGCTACGCCTCCTCCGACCGCAATATCGGCTTCGGGCCGACCCGCAAGGCAGTCTCGCGCATCGCCAAGGAAGGCCGCAAATACGGCGTCTATCTCGGCCTGATCACGCAGCGCCCCGCAGAGCTCGACGCCACCATCATCTCCCAGTGCAACACGCTGTTCACGATGCGTCTTGCCAACGACCGCGACCAGGCGCTGCTGCGCGCCGCCGTGTCGGATGCGGCCGCGAACCTGTTGTCCTTCGTGCCCTCGCTCGGTACCCGCGAGGTGCTGGCGTTCGGCGAAGGTGTCGCCCTGCCGACGCGCTTGCGCTTCAAGGAAGTGCCGCCGCATCAATTGCCGCGCGGCGAGGCCACCATTTCGAGCGTGCCGTCGATGTCTGCCGGTCACGACATGCATTTCGTCGGCGCGGTGCTCGAGCGCTGGCGCGGTGCGACCTCGCAGCGCGACGTGCCGAACGATCCGGTGTTCGCCGCGCCGCCCGCCAGGACGCTCGCGCCGGCCGAAGCGCCCATGCTTCAGCCCTCGCTGGGCCTCGACCCCGACCGCTTCTCGTTGCTGAAGAAGCCGCTGCGGTAAGGGGGCGGACACCGCTTCTACAAATTCCGCCGTCATGCCCCGGCTTGACCGGGGCATCCAGTACGCCGCGGCCTCTCGATTCAATCGCCTGCGTCTCTGGAATACTGGATCGCCTGATTACATCGGGCGATGACAGTGCACGCGTGGCACATTGAGCGAGCCCCCCTCATCGACTATGGTTTCCCGCCCCCAAGCCGGAATCCATGCCAATGACAAAATCCGCGGCGCAACGCTTCTCCGCACCCGCCATCGACAAGCTGCCCGACGACATCCGCACCCGCCTCCTCGCCGTGCAGGAAAAGAGTGGTTTCGTGCCCAACGTCTTCCTGACGCTGGCCTACCGTCCCGACGAGTTCCGCGCTTTCTTCGCCTATCACGACGCGCTGATGGAAAAGGATGGCGGGCTTACCAAGGCCGAGCGCGAGATGATCGTGGTGGCGACCTCGGCCGCCAACCAGTGCCAATATTGCGTGATCGCCCATGGTGCGATCCTGCGCATCCGCGCCAAGAACCCGTTGATTGCCGACCAGATCGCGATCAACTACCGCAAGGCCGATATCACGCCGCGGCAGAAAGCCATGCTCGATTTCGCGATGAAGATCTCGGCCGACGCACAGCGGATCGCCGACGAGGATTTTGCCGCGTTGGCTCCGCATGGCTTCAGTGACGACGACATCTGGGACATCGCGGCGATCTCGGCCTTCTTCGCGCTGTCAAACCGTCTGGCAAATTTCACCGGCATGCGGCCGAACGACGAATTCTACCTGATGGGACGCCTGCCCAAAACCGACAAGAAATGACCGAAAAGCAATGACCGAGCTCGACTGGAGCGAAATCCTGCTGCGCCTCGGCGTCGCCACACTGGCCGGCAGCGCGATCGGGCTCAACCGGGATTTGCAGGGCAAGCCGCTCGGGCTGAAGACGCTCGGCATCGTCGGCCTCTCCACCGCGACCGTGGTCCTGCTCGCGCTGCAGCTCTCCGAGCCCGGCAAGGTCGTCGATGCCACCAGCCGGGTCATCCAGGGCATCCTCACCGGCATCGGCTTTCTCGGCGCCGGCGTCATCGTCCATGAAAGCGAGCGGTTTCGCGTTCGCGGGCTGACCAGCGCCGCCTGCACCTTCCTGGCCGCCTGCCTCGGCGTGGTCTGCGGCGCCGGACAGTGGAAGACCGTCGCGATCGCGCTGGCGCTGACCTTCATGTTGCTCACGATCGGCCGCCGGATCGAGCGCCACCTGCACCGCATGCTCGGCGGCAAGGACGAGCCGCACGAAGACAACGGGCAAGCGTAGCGGCCCTTGCTCAAATCTTCCGCTCGCATATTGCTCCGACGCGCTGATAATTGCCGCGAAAGATTTCGCTGATGCCCGCCACCGACGACGGTTCGAACTTGAGAGACATGATGGATACCAGCACTCACGACCCCGGCGACGTCACGTTCGACTTCCGCGAACTGTCGGCGCGCGACAAGTACAAGCTGCTGATCGGCACCGTCGTGCCGCGGCCGATCGCGCTGGTGACGACGGTCGACCCCGACGGGAAGATCAACGCCGCGCCGTTCAGCTTCTTCAACTGCCTGTCGGCCGATCCGCCGATTCTTGCGCTCGGAGTCGAGAACCATCCGGACATGCGGTTCAAGGACACCGGCCTCAACATCCGCCTGACCGAGGTCTTCACCGTCAACATCGTCTCGCACGCCATTGCCGAAGCGATGCACGTCTGCGCCGTGCCGTTCGCGCCGGAGCATGATGAACTTCAGGCCGCGGGCCTGACTGCCATGCCGGGCAAGACCGTGGCGTCACCCTGGATCAAGGAGGCGCCGGCCGCCTTCGAATGCCGCCGACATGTCACGCTCGAACTCGGCAAGTCGCGTCAGATCATCCTGGGCGAGATTCTCTTCGCGCATTACCACTCGGACGTCGTGGATGCCGAGCGCCTCCACATCGACCCGGCGAGACTCGATGCCATCGCCAGGCTCGGTGGCAGCACCTGCTCCACCATTCGCGACCGTTTTGACATGGAAACGCCGACGCTCGACGATTACTGGAGCCAGCGGCAGTCCTAGAGCATGATCCGGACCCGGAGGGCCGCGTTAGCGAAAAATGTGAAGCGGTTTTTCCTCGCGACATCAGCGGAACGCGTTTGCGCGGATCATGCTCAAACAGAGAGCTAAAGCGCGATGACGATGCAACCCAATCCCATTGCGCTTTGGGCGAGCATCGATCTCACGGCGCTCAGGACGTATGCCCGTCGAAGTCGCCCTCGGGCGTCTTCTTGGCGCGTTGCGGGGTCATCCTGGCCGGATCCGGCTGGCCTGGAACGCCGCGTGGTCCGAGCTGCGCGCGCTGGAGATCCTCTTCGGAGAATGCTGGCTCGACCCCGTTGGGTTCGGTGCGCCTGATGGCATGAATGTCGTCTTTCTCGCTCATGCTGGACTCCTTGCGTTGCGAGAGCCTGACCAATCAAAGCCAGGCGCAGGCGTTCCAAACCTGGCGACCAAGCCGGGTTCCCAATTCCGCAAGCTTGACGTCATGCGCGCGAGCCAGCGGTCTGAAGAAAGAGCGACCCTCGCCCAAGGGGTTCGAGCGAAGGCCAAAGTAAGGGAGAGGCACGGGTCGCCCATCGTGGCGCGATGGCGTCGTCCCTAAGTCGGAGGACGCAGTCCCGGCGAAGACACCCAATCCTCCAGATGCGCCATGGTGTCCGCGTTGCGCGCTTGCTTGAGAAGCTGGTCCCGCTCGATGCCCGGTGGCAGCGCCTCGGCGCGCTCACGCATCGCGATGGCAAGCCTAGCCAAGGTCTCTCGGAGTATCTCGGCTTGTTGGACGCGATGCCAGTGCTTCAATGTCGCAACCCCCCGTCCAATCAGGGATCCCGGGGTCCGATCAAGGATCCCTGGTTAACGCTACGACCGAAAAGCGCGGCGTTCTCCAACATAGGTTATAGCTGCACTGCGATTTAGACGGCCGCGACCGTCAGCCGAGGCTTGCGCGGATCGATATCTGGAAGACGCGCGCACCGTCCTCGGTCTGCACCTCCAGACGCCAGTCATCGTCGGGCTGCAGATCGCCATCGAGGTCGCGCAAGCAGTCGCCGGCGTACCGTGTCGCGACTTCCCAGGCCGCGCGTCGATCCGGAAGTTCCTGGCCAAGCTCGTCGCGGTCGTTCGACCGATCGCCGCTACAGATGTTGAAGTAGAATCTGGGCATCGCCAAACCCGTCCCGGGATTCCCGACGGGTAAAGTAACCCATGTTAATTTGGTTCCTATTCGCCCCGCTGGTTTTGGCCCGAAGGGGCGAAGTCGGTGGCACCTGACCGACGCCGGCGGGACGATTTTCCTGTTTTCGTGGGAGTTAGCTTAGGTTAACGACTGGCGCCGTCCGCATCGTCATCCTCACTTTCCGGGATTTGGGGGTGCGTGATGTCATTGTTTCAACGGTTCTGCTTCGTCGTCGCCGCAACTGGAATGATCGTCCTCGTCGCCGCCAGCGTCACGCTGCTGTTGTCCTGACCGGTTCGCTGGGCCGCGGGTCAATGGTAACGACGACCTGGATTGCCGGCGCATGCGCAAGCTCCAACCATCTGATCGCTTCATCGACCCAATGGTCGTGATTGAGAGGATCGGCCGCGGCCTGTTCGCGGCAAGCGGCCGCTTGGATCAGACATGCCGCCCTGCGATCCACCGGGTTCACTTCGAAACGAGCTGGCCCGACGTGGCCAACCATCCGTTGATGCTTCGTGCAATCTCCGCCTGACGCGCCTTCTGCAACATGATGTTGCGAGCTTCCCCTAGCGGAAGCTTTCCCGCCGCCTTGCGCGCCGCGACCGCCGCCTGCTCCAATCGATCGTCGAACGGTACCGTCTGCTTACGGCGGTTGCGCTTCTGTGTCATGGAAACCTCCGTGCCGGTCTCCACGCTGCGCCTCGACGGCGCCGATGTCGCTAACCTGGGTTATCGCGCGCAGCCTTATAAGTTTTCACGTCGGAGGAACAATCGCGCCCTCTGCGCGTCTTGTGCGAACGCTCGAAACTAGCCGTCAGCCAGCTTTTCGACCGAGAGCGTGATCGAGATCTTCAGGCACGGCGCATGTTCATCCTCGCGCACGTCGACGACGACCTGGTCGGCGCTCCCGGCCACGAATGCTTCGCGGGCGATGGAGGCACCGGTCAGCACCGCTTCCTTGCGGGCAACGTCCACGTCGGCGAAATTCTGCCCATCCTCATCCGGGATGAGACGGCTGTCCTCGCGGATATCAAAATGGAAGCGCGGCATCCGGACCTCAAAGGGTTGGCGATTGATGCAGGTAACGGGGTTCGAAATCCGCTAGTTCCTGAAACTTCCGCTCGTCGAGCACGGTGACGCGGCCGCGATTAAGCTCGACGATCCCCTCCTGGCGCAGCTGTCTGATCACCCGGTTGGCGTGCACTGCGGTGATGCCCAGCGCCTCCCCGATCTGCTCCTGCGTCAGAGGCATTTCAAAGCTGTTGCTGTCCAGCCGCCCGATCAGCCTGAGGCGCTCGCGCAGCTCGATCATGACATGGGCGAGCCGTGCCGGCGCGGGACGTTGACCGACATTGACGATCCATTCGCGAAACATTGCGGAGTCGATCAGCGTGTCGCGCCAGAACATCTCGGCCACGCGCGGGCTGCGCCGATGCAACTTTTGCAGCGCCTCATGACTGATGAAACCGAGCGTCGCCGGCGTCAACGTCGATAAATCATGGTCCATCACGTGCAGAAACAGGCTCATGAGATCAGGGATCTCGCCGGGGATATGCAGCGAAAGGATCTGCCGCTTGCCATTCGCAAGGGTCTTGGAGCGCGCGCAAAATCCGTCCACGATCAGGCAGCAGTCGGTCGCGCGCTCGCCATCGCGCACCACCGCCGTCTCGGCCGGAAACTGCCGCACCGAGATCGGAAGGGCTTCGACCTCCTTGATATCCTCCCCCGCAATTGCGGAAGAAACGCGCAGTCGCTCGATGAGCGCCGCGCGGATCGCGTCGCTGGGCACTTCTTTGGCTCCCGTCGTGGAGAAGGAACTCAAGGCGCCGCCGCGCCCGCCGGGACAAAACCCGCAATCGCCTCGCACGGTTCCAACAAAAGTTAAGGACGCGGCTTGGCGGCGCGTGGTTGGCTTGGCGCTCGAAAGGGCAATTCATCATGAAGAAGCGCAATCGTACGCGACCGGCCCAGTCCCTTCAGGAACGGCTGACCAGGTTCACGCAGAGCGCCCGCGCCGCGGCCAACAATCTTCCGGTCGGCGCCGAGCGTCACGCACTGCTGCAAAAGGCACGCGACGGCGAGGCCGCCGCGGCGATGGAGCGTTTGCTCTCCTCCCCCGGCCCACAAGGCCCGAAATAGGCGGGCCGGGCAGCCGGATCGCTAGTGCTTCACCATCAGCGGGAGCGCAGGTGCGAAGCGCTCCTCGAACGTCAAAGTCCTGGCCTGGTGGACCGCGGCGAACGACGCCGAGAGTCCTGCTGAAGCAACCACGGCCAAGCCAATTGCGAAAACCAGACGGCGCATGTGAGCCTCCTTTGTGAGCTCGACTACCATGATTAAGTGGAGCGGCTCTGTTTCAGGACGGTTTCGTCAGCGCGGAAAATGATTGCGTTCAAGCGGCTGTGATGAGGTCGGCCTCGTCGGGCCGCATGCCATCACCAACTCATGAGCATCGCCGTTGTCTTGCAGCGAGCGCGAGGAGTGACGGGAATTTCCCGCCCGCGAGCGCGATCGGCTATCGCAGGACGCCGCGACAGGCAAAACCTGCTTGCGTGCAGCGCCTTCGAGGAAACTCACATGAAGATCGTGATTCAAAAGCTCAATGGTCTGTGGCACCTCATCGTCGGATCGTATCGAATCCGTACCCCCTTTCTGGAGACCCAGGACCGCGCGCTGGTCGTGACATACGCCAGGCGCGCCTACCCTGGCGCCAAGATCTTCCAGCGCGACTGATGGAAGCGTTGCGCGCTTCAATCGTCCGATGCCGGCCCGCACCAGCCGGGCAGGTAGATTGCATCCTTGCTCTTGGCCGCAGCCAGCGCCTTCTCGAGCGCCTTGTCGAAGTTGGCGTCCACCGCCTTGCGCGACAGCTTGCGGCGCAGGAAGTCGGCCCATAGAAATTCGGAGAACGGCGTGGTGTCCTTGGCGAAGCCGCCCATGCGGCGGAGCTCGCCGGCGAGGCTGCGGAACGGATCGTCCTTGAGATCGGCGACCGATTTCGGCAGATCGCGGAATGACCGGCGCTCGCCCTTGGAGTCGTAAGGGTAGACCCAGCGCTTGTTGTCCATGACGCCCCAGAACGCTTCTTTCTCGACCATGCGAAGGTCGCCGACGACAGTCACCAGCACCTGCTTGATGCCCTCGTCGTGGAGCGCGCGGCCGAGATGGTGATGGTCGATGACGTAGTAGCGTCCGTCAGGGCCGGCGACGACGGGGATCATGTGGGTGCCAAGCAGGTCGGACTGCTTGTTCTTGCCGTGCTCGCGCCAGCGCTTGCGCTTCTCCTTGACCTCGCGCATGCCGACCGTCATCTGCGTCGGCCGAAGCGACAGGATCGGTACCGGGTGCACTCTCGGCTCGCGCGCGTTGGTCGTCATGATCGAGGGCCTCTCATCTGGTTGCAAGCTGTCGTCCGGGTTCCCGATTATGCCATCGGCCTTGCGGCGGCAACATGCGTTCGAGACACCAAGCGCGATCCGGACCCGCAGTGTTGCGGCGCAACCCAGAGCTTCCTAATGCCTGGATGACAACCGGGGCCGGTTATGAGAGGAGGGTCATGCGAACGCGCAATGCACGTGCGCGTTGAGAAGATTTTCTGCACCCACGATGTCGCCTGTGCTATTTAAAAATCGCTGCTTCGGAGTGATCCCCGCCCCATGAAATCCCAGCGGCCCATAACCTCGGACGACGAGCACCGGGTGCTCCAGTTCAGGCCGCGCACGACGCCCTCTCCGGTGGTTCATCGGGGCAGCGCTGTCGTCCAGAAGCTGCGGGCAGCGGCGCCCGAACCGCGCGACCTGTCAGGTTATGAAAGGCCGCGCGAGGCGCCGGACGATTTCCGACATCGCATGCTCGCCAACGTCGCCGCGCTCGCCTTTACCATCGCCCTGACTGCGATCGGGATCTGGCTCGCGGTCAGCATCGCCGATCTGCGCCGCACACAGGATTGCGTGCTGATGGGCCGCCGGGACTGCGTCAGGATCACGACACCGCACATCTAGGCCCGGCCGGGGACGTCGTCGTGCCCGGGCTTGTCCCGCCTGCGCGGCTGAAGCCGCTTCGGCGCGGGGAAGGCCCGTGCATCCACGTTCTTTGGGCAGCTGGCAAGGCGTGGATGGCCGGGACAAGCCCGGCCATGACGGCGCGACCACAGAACGCCAGTACGGGGATGGGGCAGCATCCCCAGCCCTGTCCCCCACCCCGTCCGGCTCCATTGAACTCGGGGCGGCGCTCCGATATACGGGCTCTCGACCCGTCCAGAGGGGGGTTTGAGGGCGTCATCAGGGGCGCGATGCCCACCCACCGTGCCGCTCTGGGAACCTGACAAATATCAGCAATATATCAAAGGCTTAGTGATGTCCTCCACATTCGATCAGGTCGCTACGATCATCGCTGAAACCTGCGACATCCCGCGCGACACGATCACGCCGGATAGCCATGCCATCGATGACCTCGGCATCGACAGCCTCGATTTCCTGGACATCGCGTTCGCGATCGACAAGCAGTTCGGCATCAAGCTGCCGCTGGAAAAGTGGACCCAGGAAGTCAACGACGGCAAGGCGACCACCGAGCAGTATTTCGTGCTGAAGAACCTGTGCGCGCGCATCGACGAGCTGGTTGCCGCCAAGGGCGCGAGCGCCTGATCGGGCGGTCATGCAACTCGAATACTTTCACATGATCGATCGCATCGTCGACCTCAAGGTCGACGAGAAGACGATCGTCGTCGAGGCCCAGGTCCCCAAGGAGAGCACCGTCTTCGAGGGGCACTTCCCGGGCTATCCCCTGATGCCCGGCGTGCTGCTGATCGAATCGATGGCACAGGCCTCCGGCTTTCTCCTGCTTGGCGTGCTCAAGTTCGAGCGCATGCCGATTCTCGCTGCCGTGAAGGAAGCCAAGGTCCGCGGCTCGGTGTTTCCGGGCGACCTCATGACGCTCGAGGCGAGCGTCGCCCATGAGGGCTCGGGCTACGCGATGACCGAGGCGAAGCTCCGGGTTGGCGGCAAGCTCCGTGCGAACTCGAGCCTCACTTTTACGCTGATCCCCTTCCCCAATTCGGATATGCGCGGATACATGGACGCGGTCGCAACCCGCGTCGGCTTTCCGCAACAGGCCGTTTCGCCATGACTGACACCGCTTCGAAGCCGGGCCAGACCGAAGTCTGGATCACCGGTATTGGTCTTGCCACCTCGCTTGGCGAAGGGCTCGACGCCAACTGGGCCGCGCTCCAGGAAAAGCGCATCAATGTCGACGAGACCGGCTTTGCGCCCTTCATCGTGCACCCGCTGCTGCCCGTCTCCTTCGACAGCCAGATCCCGAAGAAGGGTGACCAGCGCCAGATGGAAGCCTGGCAGCGCATCGGCGTCTATGCCGCGGGCCTCGCGCTCGACTCGGCCGGCATCAAGGGCAACAAGGATATCCTGTCGAAGATCGACATGGTGGTGGCTGCCGGCGGCGGCGAGCGCGACCTCAACGTCGACACCGGCGTACTGAACGCTGAAGCCAGAGGCGCCAATGCCCCCGGCTTCCTCAACGAGCGGCTGATGAGCGATCTCCGGCCGACGTTGTTTCTGGCCCAGCTCTCCAACCTGCTCGCCGGCAATATCGCCATCGTCAACGGTCTCGGCGGCACCTCCCGCACCTTCATGGGCGAAGAGGTTGCAGGCGCCGATGCGCTGCGCATCGCGCTGTCGCGCATCGCCTCGGGCGAGAGCGACATTGCGCTGGTCGGCGGCTCGCATAATGGCGAGCGCAAGGACCTGTTGGTCCTCTATGAATTCGGCGACTTCAACCTGAAGGACAAGTTCGCTCCGGTGTGGGCGCGCAAGGACCACGCCGGCTTCGCGCTCGGCTCGGCCGGCGCCTTCCTTGTGCTGGAATCAAAAGCGCACGCGGAAGCGCGCGGCGCCAAGCCTTACGCAAAACTGTCAAGCGTGGTGACCGATCTGGCCCGCCGCAAGCAGTCCGGCGACATGGAAGCGACGCTGGAGAAGCTCTGGGACAAGCTGCCGAAGCGCGCGGGCAAGGGCGCGATCATCTCGGGCGCATCAGGCGCAGAGCCGGCGACCTCGGAGGAGCGCGACTTCCTGAAGAAGCACGCCGACTTCCCGGTACGCGCGACCGGTACGATGTTCGGGCACACCATGGAAACGCAGTTCCCGCTCGGGATTGCGCTCGCCGCGCTCTCGATCTCGCGTGGCGCGCTGTTCCCGCCGAACGATTCGACCGGGACCGAGATTGAAATGCAGGGGGCGCCCACCCAGATTGTCGTGGTGGGAGCCGGACACTGGCGCGGCGAAGGCATGGCGCTGGTCGAAGCGGTTGACTAGCTTCATCGGGGGACGATCGACATGACTGCACCACGCGACAAACTCGGGCGTCCCGTCGTCGTCGTCACCGGCATGGGCATCATGACCTCGCTCGGTGCCGGCAAGGCCGACAATTGGTCGAAGCTCGTTGCAGGCGAATCCGGCATCCGCACCATCACGCGCTTTCCGGTCGACGGCCTGAAGACCACGATGGCCGGCACGGTCGATTTCGTCAGCGTCGATCCGTTCTCCTCGACCGGCCTGTCCGAGCGGATGGCCGAGCTCGTCACGGAGGAAGCCCTCGAGCAGGCCGGCATCGGCGCCAAGGGCGATTTCCCGGGCCCGCTCTTCCTCGCGGTTGCGCCAGTCGAAGTGGAGTGGCCGCAGCGCCGCGAGCTCGGCCGCACCGTGGGCGCGCCCGACTTCACTTACGACGATCTCTTGCGCATCTCCGGCGGCGGCAAGTTCAGCGCCTATCATCATCGCTTCATGTTCGGCTCGGTCGCAGCCCACCTCGCCGAGACCTTCGGCACCAAGGGCTCGCCGATCTCGCTGTCGACGGCCTGCGCATCCGGGGCGACCTCGATCCAGCTCGGCGTCGAGGCCATCCGCCGCGGCGAGACCGATGCGGCGCTGTGCGTCGCCACCGACGGCACCGTGAATCCGGAAGCGCTGGTGCGCTTCTCGCTGCTGTCGGCGCTGTCGACCCAGAACGATCCGCCGCAGGCGGCCTCCCGCCCCTTCTCCAAGAACCGCGACGGTTTTGTCATGGCCGAAGGCGCCGGCGCGCTTGTGCTGGAGAGCTACGAAGCAGCTCTCGCGCGTGGAGCAAAGATTCTCGGCGTGATCGCCGGCTGCGGCGAGCTCACCGATTCCTTCCATCGCACCCGCTCCTCGCCCGACGGCAAGCCGATCATCGGCTGCATGAACAAGACGCTGGCCGATGCCGGCATGACACCCGACCAGATCGACCACATCAACGCGCACGGCACCGCGACGCCCGAGAACGACAAGATGGAGTTCAACACGACCTCGGCCGTGTTCGGCGATCTCGCGCAGAAGATTCCGGTCACCTCCAACAAGTCGATGGTCGGGCACACCATCTCGGCGGCCGGCGCGGTCGAGGCGATCTTCTCGCTGCTGACGCTCGAGCATCAGCGCATTCCGCCGACCATCAATTACGAGACGCCGGATCCCACCATCCTGTTCAACGTGGTCGGCAACAAGGCGCGCGATGCCCGCGTCACCGCCGTGATGTCGAACTCGTTCGGCTTCGGCGGCCAGAACGCCTCGCTGATCCTGACCCGCGAACCGGCCTGACCAACGCAGCATGGCGCTGATTCCTGTCAGCACGAAGATTCGCGCGCGCAATGCAGCCAAATCGATCGCCGGAGGCCTGATCGGCGCCGCCACCGTCGGCATGCTGCGCACCACGCGCTATTTCGACCCGGTCAAGACCTCCGACTTCTTCGCACGCGTCACCAAGCTGATCGGGCCGCGCCTGCGCGAGCATCGCATCGGCCGCGCCAATCTCACCGCGGCGTTTCCCGACAAGTCGCCCGAGGAGATCGAGCAGATCCTGATGGGCGTGTGGGACAATCTCGGCCGCGTCGGCGCCGAGTTCGCCCATATCGACCATGTCTGGGATTACGATCGCGCGCATCCGGAACGCAGCCGGATCGAATTGTCGCCGCGCACAATCGAGCTGTACGACCAGATCCGTGACGACGGCAAGCCGGCGCTGATCTTCGCCGCGCATCTCGCCAATTGGGAATTGCCCGCGCTCGCCGCGCCCGCGCACGGACTCGATGCGGCGATCCTTTACCGCCGGCCCAACATCGCCTCTGCCGACCGCATCATCCAGGAGATGCGCCAGGTCAATATGGGCACGCTGATCCCGGCGGGCCGCGACGCGCCCTTGCGGCTCGGACAGGCGCTCAAGGACGGCAAGCACGTCGCCATGCTGGTCGACCAGTATCTGACCGGCGGCGTCGAGGTCACCTTCTTCGGCCGCAAGACCCGCGCCAACCCGACCTTGGCCCGCCTGCTCCGCCAGGTCGAGTGCCCGATCCACGGCGTGCGCATTATCCGCCTGCCAAACTTCCGCTTCCGCGCCGAGCTGACCGAAGAGATTCCCCCGGTGCGCGACGCCGACGGCAAGATCGACATCCAGGGCACGATGCAGGCGATCACGAGCGTGGTCGAAGGCTGGGTGCGCGAGTATCCCGAGCAGTGGCTGTGGCTGCACCGGAGATGGCGGTAGTTGCTCCGTCATTGCTGGGAGCCGGGAGCGCGCCTTATACTCGGTGTCATCGCCCGGCTTGACCGGGTGATCCAGTATTCCAGAGGCTTTCGTTGGAGAGTTCGCTCTCACAATTGGCGCCTCGGCGTACTGGATGCCCCGGTCAAGCCGGGGCATGACAAGGACTACAATATCCCCTCGCCCTCACTCCTCCGGCAATCCCGCATCCACCTCGGCCTGCACGACACGTTCCCAAGCCGCGACGCAGATCGGGCTAGCGTTCTTCATCGGCGGCCAGACGCTTTGCCTGTTGGTGCCGGGCCGCAGGCGCAGGCCCTCCGCGATCGCCGCCCTCGCCTCCTCGTCCCGGCCCAATCTCTGATAGGCGGCGGCGAGCAGGAAATGCGAGCGGCCGGTGCCCGGCGTGATGGCGATCGAGCGCTGCAGCCACGGCAGCGCCTCCTCGTAGCGGCCCATCAAGGCATTCGCCGTGCCTGCGCCGAGCAGCCAGGTCCAGCGCGAGGCCGGCGGCGTGTCGTAGCGATCGGCCTCTTGGAATGTCGTGAGCGCATCGTCGAAGCGGCCGAGATAGATCTGGCCCAAGCCGATCAGGTAGAGCGCGGCGCCGTCCCAGGGATCGAAGCTCAACGCCTTGGCGCAGGTGACGAGGCTTTCGACGAAATGGTTGGTCGCGCTGAGGAAGCGGCAAGAGGCCTCGAGCACCGGGATCGAATTCGGCCTCGACCGCAACGCCTGCTCCAGCGTCGCATTGGCCTTGGCCTCGACAATGGGCGCTTCCTCCGGGCTGAACCAGACCATCTGGATGCCGCGCATCTGCAGCGAGGCGAGCGCGACCGCGATGTCGAGATTGTCAGGGTCGTCGTTCAGCACCTTCTGCAGCATGGCCTGCGCCGCGCCAAAACGCTCGCGCGTGGTCTGGTTGATCGAGGCGAGCGCCTGCTCGACCGCCACCTTGTCGCCGCCCGCCGACATCATGCGGCGCGCCGATGACGATGCACGCGGCTCCAGGATTTCATTGAGGCGGCGCGCCAGCACATGGCCGACGCCCGCTGCGAGCCGCGCCTGCGCAAGCTGCACGTCCACCGCCTCCGCGCTGACCGACGCTGTGGCGACCGCTTGAACCTCGCCACTGCCGGTCTTGATCATGCGCGCGCGCAGCGTCCAGGACTGGTCGGCAAGCTGCAACTCGCCGCGCAGCTCGTAATCGGATGAGGTGGCAGGCGCGGCCGGGCTTCCGCTGCTCGCGAGCGCCGCCACGACGCTGATGTTCTGGATCCTGGCAAAACCGTCGGTCAGACGGCCGGTGACCTCCGCTGCCATCGCCACGCCGCGGGAATCGTTGCTGGCATCAACGATCGGCATTACGGCAATGCGCGGCGGCGTCCGCTTGAACAGCAGGTCCGGCTTCAGCACCGGCGCGGCCACCGCAAGCCCCATCACGATCACGCCGAGCCCCGCCACCGCGGCGGCGGCGGCACGACGGCTCAAACCGAACATGGCGCGTTTCTGAGCCGCAGGGTGGGCCGTAACCACCGCCTCGGGGTTAGGCGGGCTCACGTCGATCCGAGCCGGCGGCGCCGCCTCGGCCTGCGCCGTGACGTCAGGCGTGTCCACGACTTCCGCCGCCAGCAGATAGCCGCCGCCGGAGGCGAGCTTGATCAGCTGCCGCCGTTCGTCGCCAAGCGCGGCGCGGAGCTCGCGGATGCACTGGAACAGGCTGTCCTCGCCGACATGGACGTTCGGCCAGACCGCCTCCATCAGCTCCTGCTTGCTCAGCACCCGGCCGCCGCTGGCTGCAAAGAGCCGCAGCATCTCGAATGTCTTGGGCCGGAGTTTGATTGCAACGCCATCGGCCGAGCGCAGCTCTGCGCGCTGCTGGTCCAGCTCGAAGCCGGCGAAACGAAGCAAGCGAACCCCCAACACGTCTCTCAAGGCGGCTCATATAGCCGAAGTCTGGCGAAAATGCCCGAAAATCGGCCCTGAAACGCAAATATCAGAAACTTTCAGAAACTAGCCAACCCCTTATCAGGACACCACTCCACGCCCGATGCGAAGACTCCCATCGAGGACTCGGGGACCTGCGTGTTGGGGGAAGTGGTGAAGACCGGGAAAGATTGTTTCAAAGCCGGCAGCCGTCTGCGGGCCGCGCTGCTGACGTCGTCGGCGCTGGCCCTGGCCTGGGCGCTGCCGGCCGGGCCCTCGCGCGCCGCGTCGAATGGCACCTGGCTCGCCTCGCCCACCAGCAACGATTACGGCAACGGCGCCAACTGGGACGGCGGCTTCGTTCCGCCGGCCACGGCCTCGTTCGGCGCTTCGAACACCACGAGCCTGGCGATTTCGAGCGCCAGCGTCGGCGGTTGGACCTTCAATGCCGGCGCCTCGAACTACGTCTTCAACGTCAATAACGAATTAGACTTCACGGGCGCCGGCATCACTGTCAACGGCGGCAGCGCCACCATCATCAACAAAGACTTCCTGCAATTCTTTGGCAACAGCACGGCGGGCACCGCCTCTATCACCAACAACAGCTTCACCGTGCTGTTCTTCAACATCAACAGCACGGCAGGCGACGCGACCATCACCAACGACGTCAACGGAACTCTGTCTTTCTACGACGCCAGCACGGCTGGCAGCGCCACCATCACCAACAGCGGCAACCTGCGTTTCTTCGCTGCCAGCACGGCCGGAAACGCCACCCTCATCAACAACGCCGGAGGCTCCGTCGACTTCTCGCTCAGCACCGGTCCGAACGGCGACGGCAGGCTGAGCGCCGGCTCGATCGCGGGCGCCGGCGCTTACAACCTGGGCGCCAATGAGCTGACGGTCGGCTCCAACAATGCCTCGACCGAGGTCACCGGCATCATCTGGGGCGCCGGCGGCTCGCTGGTCAAGACCGGCACCGGCATACTGACCCTGTCGGGCGCCAACAGCTATACCGGCGGCACCACGATCAACGGCGGCACGTTACAGCTCGGCAGTGCCGGCGGCGTCGGCTCCATTGTGGGGACCGTCAACGTCGGCGCCAGCGGCACGTTCAGCGTCTTCAACGCCGACACCAGCGGCATCACCAGCATCTCCAACGGCGGACACACGTTCTTCCAGAACGCAAGCAGCGCCAGCAGCGCCACCATCACCAACGGTGGGGTCCTGAAATTCAACGACACGAGCACCGCCGGGGCCGCCACCATCACCAACAGCGGCAACCTCATTTTCAGCAATTCGAGTTCGGGGGGCAGCGCGACTATCATCAGCAACAATAACCGCCTGTATTTCTACGATACCAGCACTGCGGGCAGCGCAAACATCACCAACAGCGGCATGAGCATCGCCGATTTCTTCGACAATGCTACGGCCGGCAACGCCACCATCACCAACGGCTACTACCTGTTTTTCTTGGGCAACAGCACGGCCGGAAACGCTGTTATCACCAACAACAATTACCTGTCTTTCGAACAAAACAGCACGGCAGACCACGCTACTCTCACCAACACTGGATCGCTGGTATTCTTCCACAACAGCACAGCTGGCAGCGCGACCATTACCAACTCCAATGTGCTGGCTTTCCGCGACGGCTCGACGGCCGGCAGCGCTGTCATCACCAACAATGCCGGCGGAACGACCTCTTTCCGGGAGAATTCGACCGCCGGCAATGCGCAGCTGATCAACAACGCCGCCAATGCCGTCTTCGACTTCTCCGGCAGCACCGGCCCGAACGGCGACCACAAGCTCAGCGCCGGCTCGATCGCCGGCAACGGCATCTTCCGTCTCGGCGCCAACGAGCTGACGGTCGGCGGCAACAATTCGTCGACCGCCGTCAGCGGCGTGATCGCCGATGGCGGCGCCTACGGCGGTGCCGGTGGTTCGCTGGTGAAGACGGGCACCGGCACGCTGACGCTGTCAGGCACCAACACCTATACCGGGGGCACCACCTTCGCCGGCGGCACGGTCAGCGTCTCCTCGGACGCCGATCTCGGCGACCTCGCGGGCAGCCTGACCTTCAAGGGCGGCACCTTGCAGATATCAGGCACGACATTCACCACCACCGCACGCACAATCACCCTGGGGGTCGGCGGCGGCACGCTCGATATTGCTGACGCAACCAACAATTTCGTCATCAGCCAGAATCTCAGCGGCGGTGCGCTGACCAAGTCCGGCGCCGGCGCGCTGAGCTTGGCCGGCGCAGCCAATCTTTCGGCCCTGACGATTGCCACCGGCACGTTGGCGTTCATCGGCAACGCCACGGCCGGCAACACCACGATCACCAACAACGCCTACTTGAAATTCGGCGATACCAGCACAGCCGGCGGCGCGACCATCAGCAACAACTCTCTGTTGACATTCGCCGACAGCGCCACGGCCGGCGGCGCCACCATCAACAACAACGGTGGGTTGGGGTTCACCAACGGCGCCACGGCCGGCAATGCGATCATCAGCAACAGCGGCAACGTGGTTTTCACCAACGCCTCGACGCCCGGCAACGCGCGGCTCACCAACACCACGTCCGGCGCCGTCTTCGGCTTCATCACCCGCGGCCTGAACGGCGACGGCAAGATCAGCGCCGGCTCTATCGCCGGCAACGGCCGCTTCAATCTCAACGGCGCGGAACTGACGGTTGGCGGCAACAATCTGTCGACCAATGTCATCGGTGTCCTCACCGGCGACGGAAGCATGACCGGGACATCGCTGGTCAAGGTCGGCGCCGGCACGCTGACGCTGTCGGGCATCAACACCTATATCGGCGCGACGATCGTGAACGGCGGCACGCTGGCGGTAAACGGCTCGATTGCATCCTCCAGCAGCCTCACCGTGAACACCGGCGGCACGCTCAGTGGCACCGGCACCGTCGGCAACACGACAATCGCGAGCGGCGGCACGCTGGCGCCGGGCAATTCCGTCGGCACGCTGACCGTCAGCGGCAATCTCGCCTTCGGTGCCGGCAGCTTCTACCGGGTCGAGGTCTCCACCACCACCGCCGACCGGACCAATGTCTCGGGCACCGCGACGCTCACCGGCGCCACCGTGCAGGCGGTGGCGATCCCCGGCAGCTTCCGCAGCCAGACCTACACCATTCTCAATGCGAGCGGCGGCCTCGGTGGAACGCAGTTCGCCGGGCTGAGCGTCAGCGGCAGCTTCAGCCCCGCGCGCAATCCGCACCTCACCTACGATCCGAACAACGTCTATCTCGTGCTCGATCCCGGCGCGATCGTGCTGCCGGCGGTCACCGGCGCCAACCAGAGCAACGTGGCCGGCGCCATCAACGGAGCCGTCGCGGGCGGCGGGACGCCGCCCGCCGGCTTCGACGCGCTGCTCAACTTGGGCCAGCCGCAGCTCAACCACGGGCTCAGCCAGGTCTCCGGCCAGCCCGGCGCCGCCGGCACGCAAGCCGCGTTCAACGCCACGCAGCAGTTCGTCGGCATGCTCGACCCGTTTGGCGGTGGCGGCACCGACGGCGAGCGCGGCGCAAGCGCTGGCGACGGCGGGACTCTAGGCTACGCCTCCACCGCACCAGATAACGCCAGGGTGCGCGAAGCCTACGCCGCGGTGACGCCCCGCGGGGCCAGCGGCGAAATCATCGACCGCCGCTGGGGCGTCTGGGCCTCCGGCTATGGCGGTGCCAGCACGTTGAACGGCAACGCCGCGGCAGGTTCGACCACCACCACCAGCCACATCTACGGCACCGTCGTGGGCGCCGACTATCGCGTCTCCCCGAACACGCTGCTTGGCTTCGCCCTCGGCGGCGCTGGCTACAATTTTACGCTGTCGGACAGTCTCGGCGGCGGCCGCGCCGATCTGTTCCAGGCCGGCTTCTACGGGCGCCACACATTCGGGCCAGCCTACCTCTCCGCGGCACTCGCCTACGGCTGGCAGGACGTCACGACAGATCGCACCGTTACGGTGTCAGGCACCGATAAGCTCACTGCGAATTTCAAGGCGAGCACCTTCTCCGGCCGCCTGGAAGGCGGTTGGCGCTTCGCACCGATCCCCGCCTCTACCTTCGGCGTGACGCCTTACGCGGCCGCACAAGTCACCACCTTCCACCTCCCCGGCTACGGCGAGAGCGCGATCGTCGGCAGCAACCAGTTCGCGCTCTCCTACTCGGCGCAGGACACGACGAATGTCCGCACCGAGCTCGGCGCCCGCACCGACCAGCGCTTCCTCGTCAGCGACGGCGTGCTGACCTTGCGCGGTCGGCTCGCCTGGGCTCACGACACCAATACCAACCGGCTCGTCAGCGCCGCCTTCCAGACGCTGCCCGGTGCGGCGTTCACCGTCAGCGGCGCGCAACCGGCGGCCGACTCCGCGCTGGTCGGCGGCCGCGCGGAAATGAAATGGAAAAATGGTTTCTCGCTCGTGGGCACGGTCGAGGGCGAGTTCTCCCAGAGCACGCAGACTTACACGGGCAAGGGCACGGTGCGGTATGAGTGGTAGGAGGCGCTGCGCGCGGTATTACGCCCGCGCGCCGATTAAGCCAGGCCGGATCGCGACTTAAGCACCGCCACCGCGGACAATCCGCAGGTGGCGTTTCTACTGTGCATGGGGTTGTTTTAGCGAATTTGGTTTGTCGGGGCTGGTCTCGAGCCTCTACCGCCCCGTCTTCACCTTGGTCCAGAGCCGGTTGATGATGCGCTGGGTGGCGGGATCGCGGGCGGTGATGACGAACAGCTTTGCGAGCGTCGCCTCATCAGGATAGATGTTCTTGTCGCCCAGGATCTTCGGGTCGATCAGCTTTTGGCTGGCAAGATTGCCGTTGGCGTAGGACAAAAAGTCCGAGTTCTTGGCGGCGACGTCGGGGCGATAGAGATAGTTGATCAGCTCGTAGGCTTCCTTGACGTTCTTGGCATCCGCGGGGATCGCGAGATTGTCGAAGAACATCTGCGTGCCCTCCTTGGGAATGGTGTAGCCGATCTCGATGCCGCTCTTGGCCTCGGCCGCGCGGGCGCGGGCCTGCATGATGTCGCCGGACCAGCCGACCACGAAGCAGATCTCGCCGGTCGCGAGCGCGCTTAAGTATTCGGACGAATGAAACTTGCGCACGGACGGGCGGACTTTTGCGACGGCGTCCGCGGCCTTCTCGAGGTCGGCCTGCTTGGTCGAGTTCGGATCGAGCCCAAGATAACTCAGCGCCGCCGGAAAGATGTCGTCGGCGGAGTCGAGCATATGCACGCCGCATTCTTTGAACTTGGCGAGGTTCTCCGGCTTGAAGACGATGTCCCAGCTGTCGATCTTGGCGTCGGGGCCGAGGATCTGCTTCACCTTGGCGACGTTGTAGCCGATGCCCGTTGTGCCCCACATGTAGTTCGCGGCGTAGACGTTGCCCGGGTCGTAAGTGGCGAGGCGCTGCGTCACCACCGGCCAGGCATTGGCGAGGTTCGGCAGCTGCGACTTGTCGAGCTTCTGGAAGATGTTCGCCTTGATCTGGCGCTGCAGGAAATAGGCCGTGGGCACCACGACGTCATAGCCGGACTTGCCGGCCATCAGCCGCGTCTCCAGCGTCTCGTTGGCATCGAAGGTGTCGTAGACCACCTTGATGCCGGTCTCCTTGGTAAAGTTCTCAAGGACATCCGGCGCCATGTAGTTCGACCAGTTGTAGAAGTTGACGACGCGCTCCTCGGCGCCCGCCCCTTGCGAGAGCAACGTCAGCGCCGCGGCGATCGCAAGACCAAGGCGAAACCTCGACCGGCTGACGTTGGTCATCTCTGTCTACCTCTTGCGTCCGCGTATCGCGTCCGACAGCCGCTCCAGCGCGGTGTCGAGCGTCTGGTCCTTCTTGGCAAAGCAGAACCGCACCACCGAGGTCACAGGGTCCTGCTCGTAGAATGCCGAGACCGGGATCGCCGCGACCTTGTAGTCTTTCACGATCCGCCAGCAGAACTCGGTATCGCTCTCGTTGAGCCCGAGCGGCGACAGGTCGACGGTGAGGAAGTAGGTACCTTGCGACTTCAGCACCGGGAAGCCGAGGCTCTCGAGGCCCCTGGTCAGGCGATCCCGGCTCCGCGTCAGGTCTCTCCGCATCGACAGGAAGTAGTCGTCGGACTTGCCGAGGCCGTAGGCCACGGCGGCCTGCAGGTTCGGTGCGGTGGTGAAGGTCAGGAACTGGTGCACCTTGGCGGCAACGCGCAGCAGCGGCGGCGCGGCGCAGACGAAGCCGATCTTCCAGCCCGTCAGCGAGAAGATCTTGCCGGCCGAGCCCACCTTGATGGTGCGCTCACGCATGCCGGGGATGGTGATCAGCGGGATGTGCTTGTGCTCGTCGAAGGTGACGTGCTCCCAGACCTCGTCGCAAATCGCGATGACGTCGAACTCCTGGCAGTACCGTGCCAGGAGCTCGAGGTCCTCGCGCGGATACACCACCGCCGACGGATTCAGGGGATTGTTGAACAGCACCGCCTTGGTCTTCGAATTGAAGACGCTTTTCAGCATGTCCTCATTGAGTCGCCAGTGCGGCGGCTCGAGCCGCACCAGGCGCGGAATGCCGCCGGCCTGGCGGATGATCGGCAGGTAGGAATCATACACCGGCTGGAAGCAGACCACCTCATCGCCGGGCTGCACCACCGCCAAGATCGCCGAGGTCAACGCCTCGGTGCCGCCAGAGGTCACCATCACCTCGCTCATCGGATCGAGCTTGAGGCCATGCCAGTGACTGTAATGGGTCGCGATCGCCTGGCGCAGCTCCGGGATGCCCATCATCGACGGATACTGGTTGTAGCCGTTGAGCGAGGCGTCGGCCGCGGCGCGGCGGATGTCCTCGGGGCCGGGATCGTCGGGAAAGCCCTGGCCGAGATTAATGGCGGCATTGTCGCGCGCGGCCTGCGACATCGCCTCGAAGATGGTGACAGGAAGGTCGGCGAAGACCTTGTTCAGGGAAGAGCTTTTGGACATCGACCCGATCAGCCACCGACCTTGCTGGGAAGCCCCGCCGCCTTCCAGCCAAGCATGCCGCCGGCCAGATGCTTGTCGTAGGGCAGGCCGGCCGCTTGCGCCGCCAGCGAGGCGGTCACCGAGCGCTTGCCGGAGCGGCAGGCGAACACGACGTCCTTGCCTTGGGGATCAGGGATTGCCTTGGGATCGAAGGTCGAGAGCGGCACGACCACGCCGTACGGGTAAGCCTCGGCCTCGACCTCGTTCGGCTCACGGACGTCGACCAGCAGATAGCGCCCTTCCGCGACACCCTTGGAGACCTCGTCCGGGGTCAGATCCTGTACTTGATTTGCCACATCATCCTCCAAAGTCGGGGTCGCTCGCCGGAGTGATCCCGGCCGGCGGCAACCTCGCCTCTCGGCAAGCGAAAATCAAGCGCTACAAAGGCTTGAGCTGCCTTGCGCAAGTTAAAGCTAAATCGCAGCGACTTGAAGCGCGGCTTTGAATCCGGCCGCTAGATCGTGACTTGCGTGCCGACCTCGACGACGCGCCCCGAGGGGATCTGGAAATAGTCGGTGGCATCGTTTGCCGAACGGCTGAGCGAGATGAACAGCCGGTCCTGCCAGCGCGGCATGCCCGAATGGGCGGCAGGCTTGAGCGCCCTGCGCGACAGGAAGAACGAGGTCGACATGATGTCGAACTGCCAGCCGAGCTTGCGGGCGATGGCAAGGGCCTTCGGCACGTTGGGCGATTCCATGAAGCCGAACTTCAGCGTCACCTTAGAGAAGGTCGGCGAGATCTGCTCCAGCCGGACGCGCTCGGCCGGATCGATGCGCGGGGTCTGCGCGGTCTCGATCGTGAGAATGACATTCTTCTCATGAAGCACTTTGTAGTGTTTCAGACTATGCATCAGCGCGGTCGGCGCGCTCAGGGGATCGCTGGTCAGGAACACCGCGGTTCCAGGGACCCGCTGCGGTGGCCGCTTTTCCAGCATCGCCACGAGGTCGGCGAGCGGAAATTCGAGCTTGCGCGACTTCTCAAACAACAGCCGGCTGCCGCGCCGCCACGTGTACATCAGCAGGATCATGAGGGAGCCGAGCGCGAGCGGCACCCAGCCGCCCTCGAACACCTTGAGCAGGTTGGCGGCGAGGAACGTCAGGTCGAGGAACAGGAACGGCGCGATCAGGGCCGCGGCTCCCAGCGGAGACCACTTCCAGGCCTTCCAGATCACGACAAAGCCCATCAAGCCGGTGACCACCATGGTGCCGGTCACGGCGATGCCGTAGGCCGAGGCCAGCGCGCTGGAGGAGCGGAACAACAGGACCATCAAGATCACGGCAACCAGCAGCAGCTGGTTGATGCGCGGGATGAAGATCTGGCCGGAATGGGCTTCGGATGTATGGCGAATTTCAAAGCGCGGCAGCAGCCCGAGCTGAATCGCCTGCCGCGTCAGCGAGTAGGCGCCGGTAATGACGGCCTGGCTGGCGATGACGGTGGCCGCGGTGGCAAGCACGACCATGCCGCCGCGGAACCAGCCTTGGGGGAATAGCTGGAAGAACGGACTCTCGATCGCGGCGGGATCGCCGAGCACGAGAGCACCCTGCCCCAGATAGTTCAGCGCCAGCGACGGCAGCACGACGAACAGCCAGGCGGTCTGGATCGGCCGCTTGCCGAAATGGCCGAGGTCGGCATAGAGCGCCTCGGCGCCGGTCACGGCGAGAAACACGGCGCCCAGCGTGACGAAGCCGATAATGCCGTGGTGGAGCATGAAGGATACGGCATAGAACGGGTTCAGCGCGAGCAGCACCTGCGGCTGCCGGATGATCGGACCGATCGCCGCGATCGCGATCACCGCGAACCAGACGCACATCACGGGTCCGAAGAACGCCGCGACGCGGGCCGTGCCGCGCGACTGCACGGCAAACAGGACGACCAGGATCACGACGGTCAGCGGAACGATGTAAGGCTCGAATGTCAGCGTGACGTCCTTCATGCCTTCGATTGCCGACAGCACGGAGACCGCCGGTGTGATCACGGCATCGCCATAGAACAGCGCGCCGGAAATGATACCGAGGAGGACGATGGTCGCCCCGCCGGTGCCGACCGCGCGCTGGGCCAGCGCCATCAAGGCGAGCGTGCCGCCCTCGCCGTTATTGTCGGCGCGGAGCAGGATCACGACGTATTTCAGCGTCACCACGACGACGAGCGCCCACAGAATCAGCGAGACGACGCCGAGGACGGCGACCGTCGTGGGCGCGCCTTCCGCGCCCGATGCCGCCATCACCGCCTCGCGAAACGCGTAGAGCGGGCTGGTGCCGATATCGCCGTAGACGACGCCGATGCTACCGAGCGTCAGCGCGCCGAAACCGACCGTGGTGTGGGCGTCGCCACGCCCATTGGCCGCCGCCGTTTCCGGGGCGGGAACTGCTACGTCACTTGTCATGGGAGAGCCTGGTGGCCTCTAAAAAATGCTTCACTGCACAACGGCTGAAGAGAGCGCGCGGCTTATAGTCCTGCGCTGCCGGCATAGCCTAGCCCGATTTTGGGCCCTTGGCATGCAAAATTCACATAGGTCCGCCATTGCGTCCTATTTGCCCTCAAATGGTGACTTGGGTTCCGACTTCAACCACCCGGCCGGTCGGAATCTGGAAATAGTCGGTGGCGTCGTTGGCCGAGCGGCTGAGCGCAATGAACAGGTGGTCCTGCCAAAGCGGCATGCCCGATTGCGCCGAGGCCTTCAGCGAGCGCCGCGACACGAAGAACGACGTCGACATGATATCGAACTGCCAGCCCTGCTTGCGCGCGATCGCGAGAGCCTTGGGCACGTTGGGCTGCTCCATGAAGCCGAAGCGCAGGCGCACCTTGGAGAACTTCTCGCTGATCTTCTCCATCTTGAAGCGCTCGGAGAGATCGACCCGCGGCGTGTGCGCGGTCTCGATCGTCAGGATCACGTTGTGCTCATGCAGCACCTTGTTGTGCTTGAGATTGTGCAGCAGCGCGGTCGGCACGAAAGCGGGATCGCTGGTCAGGAACACCGCCGTGCCCTTGACGACGTGCGGTGGCCGCTTCTCCAGGCTGCGGATCAGGTCGTCCAGTGGCACCTCGATCCGGCGCGTCTTCTGGATCAGGATTGCCGAGCCGCGCCGCCAGGTCCAGATCGTCCCCGCCATCGTCGCACCGAAAAGGAGCGGGACCCAGGCGCCTTCCAGCAGCTTCAGGAGATTGGCGCTGAAGAAGGTGATGTCGACCATGACGAAGGGCAGGATCACCACCGCAGCGGTCGCAGCCTTCCAGTTCCACAATTTCCAGATCACCACAAAGCCCATGATGCCGTCGGCGACCATGGTGGTGGAGACCGCAATGCCATAGGCCGAGGCGAGATTGCTGGGCGTGTGGAACAGCAGTACCAGCAGCATCACGCCGATCAGCAGCAGCCGGTTGACCCGCGGCAGATAGATTTGGCCGGCATGGGTCTCCGACGTGTAGCGCACCTCGAAGCGCGGCAAGAGGCCGAGCTGCACGGCCTGATAGACCAGCGAATAGGCACCGGTGATCACCGCCTGGCTCGCGATGACGGTCGCAGCAGTCGCGAGCCCGACCAGCGGCAGCACCAGATGCTCGGGCACCATGCGATAGAATGAATGCTCGATCGCGCCGGGATCGGACAGCACCAGCGCGCCCTGGCCGAAATAGTTGATCAGCAGCGAGGGCAGCACGAAGAACATCCAGGCCGATTGGATCGGCTTGCGGCCGAAATGACCGAGGTCGGCATAGAGCGCTTCACCGCCGGTCACGGCGAGAAACACGGCGCCAAGCGTCACCAGGCCGATCGTGCCATGCGACAGCAGGAATTGCAGCGCGTAATAGGGATTGATCGCAGCCAGCACCGACGGGTCGTCGGCGATGTGAATGACGCCCAGCACCGCGAGACATCCGAACCAGACCACCATCACCGGTCCGAAAGCCGAGGCCACCAGCGCCGTGCCCTTGCTCTGCACCGCAAACAGCAGCACCAGGATCAGCACCGTGAGCGGCACGACATAGTGCTCGAACGCCGGCGTTGCGAGCTTGAGTCCGTCGACCGCCGAAAGCACCGAGATCGCCGGCGTGATCATGGAATCGCCGATGAACATCGAGGCGCCGACCACGCCGAGCGCAAGCAGGAACCAGCTCCGCCGCCCCAGCGCGCGCTGGCCGAGCGCCATCAAGGAGAGCGTGCCGCCCTCCCCGTTATTGTCGGCGCGCAGCAGCAGCAACACGTATTTGGCGGTGACGACGATCAGCAGCGCCCACAGGATCAGCGACAATACGCCTAGCACCATGATCCGCGTCACCGGCGCGCCGTGCGCCGCGCCCCTCACCGCCTCGTGAAACGCGTAAAGCGGCGAGGTGCCGATGTCGCCGAAGACAACACCGATGCTCCCAAGCGTGAGGGCCCAAAAACCTGATGTGACCGGCCCCTCCTGGATCTCGGCCTGTGTGATGCTCGCCGTCATGCGGGTGGAAAACGTTTCGTCCCTGGAATTGATCCGGCGCCTTTCGACGCTTCAGGCGCGCCTGTCAATCGGCCCGACACCATAGCAGGCGCCGCGGCAGATGCTGTGACGGCGCAGCCACGTTCGCCAGCATGGAGACTGGCGGCGTGAGGTAAAATGGTAGCGCAAGGAATCTAGGGCTTCAAGTTCGGCGGCAGCGGCGGATCTTCGCGCATCAGAGTGATGGTCACGCGGCGGTTCGCCGCAAGCGATGGATCGTCCGGGAACAACGGCTGGGTATCCGCCTTGCCGGAGACGGCAAAGATGTGCGACGGCGGCAGGCCCTCACGCTCGAGGATCTGGCGCACCGCGTTGGCGCGATCGGCCGACAGGTCGAAGGCACCATAGTCGCTGCGCGTCGGCACGAAGCCGGCCGCGGTGTGGCCCGCGATCGAGACGCGCAAGGGCGTGGCCTTGAGCGGGACCGCGAGCTTCTCGATCAGGCGACGGGTGCGATCGTAAGGCACCTTGGATCCATCCGCGAACATCGAGCGGCCGTCCTGGTCGACGATCTCGAGGTTGAGGCCCTGCTTGGTCTCCTCGAACATGACGTGCTTGGACATTTCGGTCAGTTCCGGCATGTCCTGCAGCGCCTGGCGCAACGAGGCCGCGGCCAGTGCAAAATTGCGATCGATCTTCATCTTCGCGCCCTGCGTGCGGTCGCGATCTTCCTGGTCCGGCGTCGGCGTGTTGGAGGCGTCCTCGGGCTCGATGTGATCGACGTTCTTCAGCCGCGGCCGGGTCGGCAGACCGTCGGACTCGACGATGCCGGCGTAGCGCGCCTCGCTCTGGACGCCGAAGGCGTCACGCATGGAGCCTGCGACGACCTTGAGCTTGTTGGCATCCTGGGTCGAGAATGCGACGAGCATCACGAAGAAGCTCATCATCAGTCCCATCAGGTCGGCGAAGGTCACGAACCAGCCGTGACCGCCTCCGTGAGCATCGCCGCGCTTCTTCTTGGCCATATCTCGATATCCGGACCGGGCAGCCTTATGCCGGCACCGGCTCGCCTTCGGCGTGGCGATGCTTCTCCGGCAGATAGGCCAGCAGCATTTCGCGCACGAGCGTCGGGCTCTTGGAGTCGCGGATCATCAAGATGCCGTCGATGATCAGCGTGCGGTTGGTTTCCTCGTCGAGCAGCTTGCCGTGCAGCTTGTCGGCGATCGGCAGACAGAACAGGTTCGCCACCAGCGCGCCGTACAGCGTCGCGAGCAGGGCGGTCGCCATGAACGGGCCGAGCTTGGAGGGGTCGGTCATGTTCGCGAACATCTGCACCATGCCGATCAGGGTGCCGATCATGCCGAACGCCGGGGCGCAGTCGCCGATGGCACGATAGATCTTGCTGCCCTCGTCGAGGTGCATGAGGAAGTTGTCGCGATCACGCTCGAGATTGTCGCGGATGAAGTCGAGGTCGTAGCCATCGGCGACGTAGCGGATGCCCTTGGCGAGGAACGGCTCGTCGGTCTCGACCTTTTCGAGGCCGACCGGGCCCTGCTTGCGGGCGATCTCGGCGATGCGGGCAAGCTCGTCGACGAGGTCGTGCGCCGACAGCCGGCTCATGGTGAAGGCGAACTTGGCGCCGAGCGGCAGGCCGTGCATCAGCGCGGACAGCGGGAAGCGGATCATGGTCGCCGCGGTCGAGCCACCGAAGATGATGATCATCGCATGTTCGGAGATGAACATGTGGAGATCACCGCCCAAGAGCATCATGGTGGCGATGACGCCAAAGCCCACCACAAGGCCCACGCCGGTCATGATATCCATGGCAGACTCCAACGCGAACGCAACAACGGCCATCCTGGCCGCTGGCACGGCCCAACCCGAACCGCATCGGAAACCCTAGAGTGGCGCCCTTAAAGCCGCGTAAAGGTTAAGTTCATCCGATGCGACCGAGCGGCGCAACGCGACGGAACAATCGTGGCTTTGCCGTTCTGCGACATGAATCTCAACACTTTGCTAACCATAATTGAGGCGCGTCAGGACGACAGTTCCGTCAACTCCAGGCTGAGCGCGCGCAGGCGGCGGCGCGCATCGGCATCATAGGCCTGCGGATTGGCGCGTGCCTCGTTCATGCCGTTGAAGAACAGGCCGCTTCGAGCGGCAACGTCGTCGCCCTCGACCAGATGCAGGATCGCCGCGCCGCCCTGCTCCACCGTCGACATCGGCGTCATGCCGCCGGCGCGCACCATCGTGGTGTTCATATAGGTCGCCGGATGCAGCGCGTTCACGGTGATCCGGTCGCTTTTCAATTCCTCCGCGAGATCGATCGTGAACATGATCTGTGACAGCTTGCTCTGCGCATAGGCGCGCGAGCCGCTATAGCCCTTCGTGATCATCACGTCGTCGAAATCGATCGGATGCTGGCCGAGGGACGCGACATTAATGATGCGCGAGGGCGCGGCGGCCTTCAGCAACGGCAGCAGCAAATGGACCAGCAGGAAGCCTGAGAGATAGTTCACGGCAAAGCGCAGCTCGTGACCATCGCGGCTCTCCTGCCGTTGCGGCCCGTCATTCTGCGAGCCGATGCCGGCGTTGCTGACGAGGACGTCCAGGCGTTTGTGGTCACGGATCACAGCCGCCGCAAGCTCGCGCGTGCCTGCCATTGACGATAGATCGGCCTGATAGAAGGTCGGCGCGGCGTGGCCGGCCTTCACGATCTCGTCGATCAGCGTCTTTGCGCGCTCAGCGCTCCGGCCATGGATCAGGACATCAGCGCCTTCGGCGGCAAGGCGGGTTGCAACATAGCGTCCGACACCATCGGTCGAGCCTGTGATCAGCACCGTCTTGCCGCGCATGTCCATGGTGTACTCCAGGCCAGAGCATGATCCGGAAAAGTGTGAAGCGGTTTTCCGACGAGATCATGCTCAAGGGAAAAACCTAAAGCGCGATGATCATTGCGCCTTAGTGGATCTCCGCCGAGCGTTTCAGCGCGGCCTTGAGCTTCTCCAGCGAGAAGTCGGGGCTGCGCGCGATCTCGAGGATCGGCGTCTCGCGGCGGCCGCAGAGCTCGGCGGCCTCAGGCAGTCTCGCAGCAACGTCGAGCGGGATCACGATGGCGCCATGCCGGTCGGCGTGGATCAGATCGTCCGACCTCACGGTCATGCCGGCGACGCGCACCTCGCCGCCGAAGCTCTCGGCATGCACCCATGCATGCGACGGGCCGATCGAACCGGCCAGTGCCTGGAAACCAGGAGCCCATTGCGGGATGTCGCGAATCGAGCCGTCGGTGATGACGCCCAGGCAGCCGAGCGCCTTGTGCACATTGCTTTGCACCTCGCCCCAGAACGCGCCGTAGCCGACGTCGGGGCCGTCGATGTCCTGGATCACCGAGATGCGCGGACCGTGGCCGGTTCCGACATACTCATAATATTCGATGCGGCGCTTCGACTGCTCCTCGGCCGGGAGCGAGGATTTCAGGACCGAGCGGATCGCAACCGTGCGGGCATAGCCGACGATCGGCGGCAGATCCGGGAACGGGCAGACCAACTGTTTGGTGGTGTAGCCGATCAGGCGGCGCTCCGGCGCCACGATCTCCATGGCATTGCAGATCGTCGGCGTGTCATAGCGGCCCAGCGCTTCGAGGACGGAAGCGGGCAGCGGCCCGGTCGCGGAATTGGTCACGGCGTTCTCTCCCAGATTGGCGGCTGATTGACGCGATGCCGCCGACACAGGGCGATATAGCCGAGATCGGGCCTCAACCCAACCGAGGTGCCCTCATGGCAGATATCCGCGTGCGATCGCTCAGTGCAGCCGTCCGGGCCGGTCGCCGTCGTGCGACGGCTCGGACAGGCTTGTCAGTGTCGGCGCCGCCGGCGGCGACGGGACCTCGCCGCTGGGCGACGGGGTGGCCCGCATCGCGCGCGCCTGGTCGCGGTAGGATTTGTAACCGAGCGGCAAGGCAAGCAGATACAGCACCGTGCCGATCGACAGCACATACCAGGGATAGCTGATCAGAAGCGCAATGAAGAAGATCACCGCGACGAACGCCGGCAGCACGAGCTCGGGAGGCACCCGCATGCGCATGCTCTTGCCTGAGAACACTGGCAGCCGCGACACCATCAGGAAGGCGATCAGCAGCGTGTAGCCGGCCGTCAGAGCCGCGGGCCAACGCCCGAGATCCAGGAACGCCGCATAGATCGGCAACATCACGGTGATGGCGCCGGCCGGCGCCGGCACACCGGTGAAGAAATTGGCGGCGAATGCCGGCTTGTTCGGATCATCAAGCGTGGCGTTGAAGCGCGCGAGCCGCAGGCACATGGAGATCGCAAACACCATGGCCGCGATCCAGCCAGCATTGCCGAGCTCGTGCAGCTGCCAGAAGTACAGCATCAGTCCCGGGGCGACGCCGAAATTGACGAAGTCGGCGAGGCTGTCGAGCTCGGCACCGAACTTGGACTGACCTTTGATCAGCCGCGCGATGCGGCCATCGATGCCGTCGAGCGCGGCCGCGAACACGATGGCGTAGACGGCCAGCGTCATCCGCCCCTCGATCGAGAGCCGGATCGCCGTCAGCCCGGCGCAGATCGCCAGCAGCGTGATGACATTGGGCACCAGCATCCGCACCGGGATCGGGCGGAACCGCCGGCGGCGAATATCTGGATCTCGGTCGTCGTAGGGCGTCATTGGCTCGTCCTTACCTCTGGGCGAGATATAGCAAGCCGTGCTCCCCTCCGCCATTGCGGCGGAAGGCCCCCGGACAGCGGCGTCTTGGTCAATTGGCGCGGTAAGTGCGCCCGGGGTCGTCGCCGGTGAGGTCGGCCAGGATGGTCTCGCCCGCAATCGCTGTCTGCCCCTCAGAGACCAGCGCCTTGGTGCCGACCGGCAGATAGACGTCGAGCCGCGAGCCGAAGCGGATCAGGCCGAACCGCTCGCCGGCACCGACCGCCTGCCCTTCCCTAACGAAGCAGACGATGCGCTTGGCCACCAGGCCCGCGATCTGGATCACGCCGATGCGGCCCTGCGGCGTCGAGATAACGAGCGAATTGCGCTCATTGTCCTCGCTCGCCTTGTCCAGCTCGGCGTTGATGAACAAGCCCGGCCGATAGGCGATGCGGTCCACCCTGCCCGCGACGGGAGCGCGATTCACATGGCAGTTGAACACGCTCATGAACACCGAGATGCGCGGCAGCGGCCGGTCGCCGAGGCCAAGCTCGGCCGGCGGCAACGCCATGGTGATCATCGAGACGCGGCCGTCGGCCGGCGACACCACGAGCCCGTCGCGCTGCGGCGTCACGCGAACGGGATCGCGGAAGAACAGCGCGCACCACACGGTGAGGATCGTGCCGATCCATCCCAGCGGCGACCACAGCCAGAACAGGACCAGGCTTGCCAGCGCAAAGCCGCCGATGAAGGGATAGCCCTCCTTGTGGATCGGCGGGATCTGACGCTGGATCGAATCGAGAATGGACATCGCTATCTGCCGCTGGAGGGGTTGGTGGCACGGGTCGTCGCGCCGGCCTGTTTAGGCCAGAGTTGGGACCGGAGACAAGCTCACTCCGCGGCCGCCTGCGCCGCGAGGGCGTCCTCGACCGGCGGCGGCTCCCGGTTGGGCGCCTCGCTGCTGTCGGCCATGCGGGCCAGTTTCTCGCGCGCGGCCTCGGCCTCGCGCTGCCTGTTCCACATGCTGGCGTAGAGACCGTCCTGTGCGAGCAGGCTGGCATGGGTGCCGCGCTCGGCAATGCGGCCCTGGTCCAGCACGATGATCTCGTCGGCGCCGACGATGGTCGAGAGGCGGTGTGCGATCACCAGCGAGGTGCGGTTCTTCGCGACGCGGTCGAGCGCGCCCTGGATCTCATGCTCGGTGTGGGTGTCGAGCGCCGACGTCGCCTCATCAAGCACCAGGATCGGCGGCGCCTTCAGCACAGTGCGCGCGATCGCGACGCGCTGCTTCTCGCCGCCCGACAATTTCAGGCCGCGTTCTCCGACCTGGGTGTCGTAGCCCATCGGCGCCATGCGGATGAAATGGTCGATCTGCGCAAGACTAGCGGCTTCCTCGACCTCGGCATCATCAGCATCCCAGCGGCCATAACGGATGTTGTAGCGGATGGTGTCGTTGAACAGCACCGTGTCCTGCGGCACCATGCCGATCGAGGCGCGCAAGCTCGCTTGCGTGACCTGCCGGATATCCTGGCCGTCGATCAGGATCTTGCCGCCGGAGACGTCGTAGAGGCGGAAGAGAAGGCGCGAGATGGTCGACTTGCCGGCGCCGGACGGGCCGACGATCGCCACCGTCTTGCCGGCCGGCACCTCGAAGCTGATGCCTTTGAGGATCGGCCGGTTCGGCTCATAGGCAAAGCGCACGTCCTCGAAGCGCACGGTGCCGGCGGAAACGACCAGCGGCCGCGCACCGGGCGCGTCCTTGATCTCGGCCTCGCGGTGGATCACGTTGAACATCTTCTCGATGTCGATGATCGCCTGCTTGATCTCGCGATAGACCATGCCCATGAAATTCAGGGGTTGGTACAGCTGGATCATCATGGCGTTGACCAGCACGAAATCGCCGACCGTGTTGGTGCCGTTGCGCACGCCGATCGCGCACATCAGCATCGTCGCGGTCAGCCCCAGCGTGAAGATCACAGCCTGCCCCGTGTTGAGCACGGCGAGTGAGGTGTAGGCGTGGACGCTCGACTCCTCGTAGCGCGCGACCGAGCGGTCGTAGCGTTGCGCCTCGCGCGCCTCGGCGCTGAAATATTTGACGGTCTCGTAATTGAGCAGCGAGTCGATCGCCTTGGTGTTCGCGTCGGTGTCGGAATCGTTCATCTTGCGGCGGATGCCGATCCGCCACTCGGTCGCGACGTAGGTGTAGTACATGTAGACCGCCACCGTGACCAGCGTCGCGACCACGTAGCGCCAGTCGAACTGCCACAGCAGCACCGCCATCAGCAGCGAGACCTCGACAATGGTCGGGATCAGCTGAAGGATCACCATGCGCACGATGACCTCGATGCCCGCGCGGCCGCGCTCGAGCACGCGCGTCAGGCCGCCGGTCTTGCGCTCGAGGTGAAAACGCAGCGAGAGCTCGTGCATATGGATGAAAGTGATGTTCGCGAGCTTGCGCACCGCATGCATGGCGACGCGCGCGAAGATGCCGTCGCGCCATTGCGTCAGGACCGCCATCACGATCCGCATGAGGCCGTAGCTCGCCGTCAGCAGCAGCGGCGATGCGACCACCCAGAGGTGCCAGTTGCCGGCGTGCACCGGCGCCGTGTTGGCCCCGGTGAGCGCATCGGTTGCCCATTTGAAGCTGAACGGCACCGTCAGCGTGATCAACTTGGCCGCGAGCAGCAGCACCATCGACCAGACCACCCGCATCTTCAGGTCGAAGCGGTCGCTCGGCCAGATATAGGGCCACAGATGCGCCAGCGTGCCCATCAGCGTGGCCCGCTCCAGCGGTCCGGCAGCGGAAGCAGGAACGTCGGTGCCGTCTAGCGATTGAGGTTGGTCCATCAAGAAAGCCTGAAAGCCCACCAAATGCGGGCGGCGCTGCGATTAACGATTTGTGCGCCCCTCATATAGAGACTTCCCGATGCCAAAGCACCCCGCCAGATGGCGAATCTTCGATTGTTTGTCGCCGTTTACCGGTAGATTTCCGGGTAGTCCGAATCACCTGAAGGGCTTGACGCCACTTCGCTGCAATGCATCATGACACCAATGAGCACCATTAAAACTGTTTGTGTCTATTGTGGCTCCGGCCCCGGAACCAATCCCCACTTCACCGCAGGCGCCAAAGCGTTCGGCAAGGCGCTGGCCGAGAACAATATCCGCCTGGTCTATGGCGGCGGCTCGCTGGGCCTGATGGGCTCGGTCGCGACATCAGTGCTGGACCACGGCGGCACCGTCACCGGCATCATCCCCGAATTCCTGCGCAAGCGCGAGAATGCGCTGACGCGCGTGCAGGAAATGATCGTCACGCCCGACATGCACGAGCGCAAGCGGCTGATGTTCGAGCGCTCCGACGCCTTCGTGGCGCTGCCGGGCGGCGTCGGCACGCTGGAGGAGCTGGTCGAGCAATTGACCTGGAAGCAGCTCGGCCGGCACGCCAAGCCGGTGCTGCTCGCCAACATCGATAATTTCTGGGAGCCGCTGTTCTCGCTGCTGTCGCACATGCGCCAGACCGAGTTCATCCGCGCCGGCCTCTCGGTCGACATCCTCAAGGCCGATCGCGTCGAGGACATCCTGCCGAAGCTGAAGGCGGCTGCGGCGCAGATCGCCGAGACGGAAAAGCAGATGGCGCCGGAAGTCGCGCGCAAGCTGTAATCAGTCCTGCGGAAAGGTCACCGCCTCGATCCGGTTGCCGTCGGGGTCGACGACGAAGGCCGCGTAATAGCGCACGCGGTCGTGCGGACGGAGGCCCGGCGCGCCGTCGGAGGCGCCGCCGTTCGCAACCGCAGCAGCGTGGAATGCATCGACCTCACCTGTCGTCTTCGCCCGCAGGCAGATATGCACGCCGCTCTCCGGGGGGACGGGCGGCATGGCCTCGCGCAGATTGATCCAGAATTCAGGATAGGCCTTGCCGAAGCCGACCGTGCGCGGCCGGGTGACGAGGCGCGTGAGCCCGAGCGCGGCGAGCGTGGCCTCATAGAACTTTGCGGAGCGCTCGAGCTCGCTGACGCCGACGGAGATATGGTCGATCATGACTTGCTCTCTCCTCATTCTCCGCTGTCATCGCCCGGCTTGACCGGGCGATCCAGTACTCCGAGACGCCGCGGCGTTACGGAGAAGCCGCGGCGTACTGGATACCCCGCTTTCGCGGGGTATGACAGCCGTCGTGGGGGTTACGCCGGGGCGCCCGACTTCACGAGCTTGTAGATCACCGAATCCATCAGCGCCTGGAACGAGGCGTCGATGATGTTCGGGGACACGCCGACCGTGGTCCAGCGGTCGCCGTTCTCGTCCTCGCTCTCGATCAAGACGCGCGTCACCGCGCCGGTGCCGCCATTGAGGATACGGACGCGGTAGTCGATCAGCGTCAGGCCCTCGATGTATTTCTGGTATTTGCCGAGATCCTTGCGCAGCGCGACGTCGAGCGCGTTGACGGGACCGTTGCCTTCCGCGGCGGAGATCAGGCGTTCGCCGGCGACGTCGACCTTGACCACGGCGAGCGCCACGGTGACGCGCTCGCCGAGCGCGTTGTAGCGCTGCTCGACATTGACGTCGAACTGCTCGACCTCGAAATAATGCGGCACCTTGCCGAGCGTCCGGCGCGCCAGCAGGTCGAACGAGGCATTGGCGGATTCATAGGCGTAGCCCTGCGCCTCGCGTTCCTTCAACTCCTCGACCAGTCGCGTCAGCTTCGGATCGCTCTTCTCATAGGCGATGCCGGCACGATCGAGCTCGGCGATGACGTTGGAGCGGCCGGCCTGGTCCGACACCAGCACCTTGCGGTGATTGCCGACCAGTTCAGGCAGCACATGCTCGTAGGTCTGCGGATCCTTCAGCACGGCGGAGGCGTGAATGCCTGTCTTGGTGACGAAGGCGCTCTCGCCGACATAGGCCGCATGGCGGTTCGGCACGCGGTTGAGCATGTCGTCGAGCGTGCGCGAGACCTTGACCAGCGTCGCCAGCTTTTTCGGCGTCACCGAGATCTCGAAGGCGTCCGAAAATTCCTTCTTCAATTTCAGCGTCGGGATCAGTGAGCAGAGATTGGCATTGCCGCAGCGCTCGCCGAGGCCGTTCAGCGTGCCCTGGATCTGCCGCGCGCCGGCGCGCACCGCGGCCAGCGAATTCGCCACCGCCTGCTCGGTGTCGTTATGGGCGTGGATGCCGATATGGTCGCCGGGGATATGTTTTGTCACCTCGGCGACGATGGTCTCGACCTCGTGCGGCATGGTGCCGCCATTGGTGTCGCACAGGACCACCCAGCGCGCGCCGGCATCGAAGGCCGCCTTGGCGCAGGCCAGTGCAAAGCTGGCATCTTCCTTGTAGCCGTCGAAGAAGTGCTCGCAGTCGAGCATGACCTCGCGGCCCGCAGCCTTCGCCGCCGCGACGCTGTCGCGGATCGAGGCGAGGTTCTCCTCCTTCGTCGTCTCCAGCGCGACGCGCACCTGGTAGGCCGAAGACTTTGCCACGAAACAGATCGCGTCAGCCTTCGCCTCCAGCAGCCCGACGACGCCAGGATCGTTGGAGACCGAGCGCCCTGCCCGCCGTGTCATGCCGAACGCAGTAAAGCGCGCATGCTTGAGTTTCGGCCTGGAGGCAAAGAACTCCGTGTCGAGCGGATTGGCGCCGGGATAGCCGCCCTCGACATAGTCGATGCCGAGATCGTCGAGCATGTCAGCGATGACCTGCTTGTCGGCCAGGGTGAAATCGACGCCGTTGGTCTGCGCGCCGTCGCGCAGCGTGGTGTCGAACAGATAGAGGCGCTCCTTACTCATTGCGTCGCTCCGAGCGTCTTTTTCATGGTGGTGTTGGCGAGCCACTCATCGTTGACGGTGACGCTGTTGCGCTGCTGGGCCGTGTAGCCGCGCTTGGCGAAGAAGCTCTGGGCGGTGTCGCTGGCATCGACCGTGAGGTTGGCGGCGCCGCGGCCGCCGGCAAGCTTCTCCAGCGCGTCGACCAGCAGGGTTGCGATACCCTGCCCCGCCACGGCCGGGTGCACATAGAGCATGCGGATATGGTCGGCGCCGCGCAGCGAGGCGAAGCCGACCGGCGAGCCGTCGAGCGTCGCCACCAACGTCAGGTCGGACGCGAGGTGCTTGCCGAACTCCTCGTCCTCCGCCATCTCCATCCAGGCATGCTGCTGCGCCTCGCTGTAGTCGTCACCGGTCAATTCCTCGATGCTGGCAGCGAAGATCGCGGCCAGCATCGGCACGTCGGCCGGCAGGAACGGCCGCAAGCCTGGTTTGGGATGCGCTTGTGCCATCACGCCAGCTCCCAGGTCGTCACCGGCTTGCCGTCGGCATCCTTGCCGTCCTTGAGCACCACGCCCTTGGCGGCGAGCTCGTCGCGGATGCGATCGGATTCCCTGAAATCCTTTCGCGCGCGCGCAGCCGTGCGCTCCGCAATCAGGCGGTCGATCTCGCCGGCATCGACGCCGCTCGCCTCGCGCTTGCGGCCTTCCCATTGCGCCAGGCTCTCGGACAGGAAGCCGAGCAGACGCAGCGAGGCCGAAAGGCCTGCCGCATCGGACGTATTGCGCAGACCATGCAGCGCCGCGATTGCCTGCGGCGTGTTGAGATCGTCGAGCAGCGCGTCGACCACAGACGCCGCGGGCTCGGACGGCGCAACGTCAGCCGCAAAGCGATACCAATCGTTGAGCGTCTTGGCGCTCTCCTCCAGCGACTTCATTGTCCAGTCGATCGGCGAGGTATAGTGCGTCTTCAGCATGTTGAGGCGCAGCACTTCACCCGGCCAGTCCTTGAGCAGCTCGTGGATGGTGACGAAGTTGCCGAGGCTCTTCGACATCTTCTCACTCTCGACCTGCAGGAAGCCGTTGTGCATCCAGGTGTTCGCCATGCGCTGCTGGTGGAAGGCGCAGCAGGTCTGGGCGATCTCGTTCTCGTGATGCGGAAACACGAGATCGATGCCGCCGCCATGGATGTCGAACTGCTCGCCGAGATGCTTCCAGGCCATGGCCGAGCACTCGATGTGCCAGCCCGGACGCCCCTCAGCCTTGATGCCTGATGGCGACGGCCAGGACGGCTCGCCGGGCTTGGACGGCTTCCACAGCACGAAGTCGGTCGAATCCTTCTTGTAGGGTGCGACGTCGACACGGGCACCGGCGATCATCTCGTCCAGCGAACGCTTCGACAACGCGCCATAGCGCGGCAGCCCGTCATTGACCGCGTTCATCGCCTGCGGCGAGAACAGCACGTGGTCCGCGGCGACATAGGCGAAACCGCCCTTGACCAGCCGTTCGATGATCTCGCGCATCTCGCCGATATGCTCGGTCGCGCGCGGCTCGACGCTCGGCCGCAAGCACCCAAGCGCGTCCACGTCGGCGTGAAACTGCTTACCGGTCTGCTCGGTGACCCTGCGGATCGCCTCGTTCAGCGGCAGGCCGGGAAAATCCCGCGCGGCGCGGTCGTTGATCTTGTCGTCGACGTCGGTGATGTTGCGGACATATTTGACGTGGGACTCGCCGTAGAGACGGCGGAGCAGCCGAAACAGCACGTCGAATACGATCACCGGCCGCGCATTGCCGATATGGGCGAAGTCATAGACGGTCGGTCCGCAGACATACATGCGGACGTTGTTCGGATCGAGCGGCACAAAGGGCCGCTTTTCTCTGGTCAGCGTATCGTGAAGACGCAATTCCATATGGATACCCATCGGCTGTTGGCCGGGCGTCCAGTACTCTCAATGTGTTTTGAGAAAAGACGGCTCCAGCCAGCGAATCGCTAGCTCGTAATCTCGCGGCAAATAATGCAGATGGCGAGGAGACCGTTCATCGGCGACATATGGGCCATGAGGCCGGCTTTCGTCAAGAGAGCCACGGAAATGCCGCTTTATTTCCGCAAAGCCCGTCGCCCCGCCGGGATGGTTCATCATCCTTAACCATTTGAGTCCATTCTGGAACCGGCGGTTCCTATTTTTTGCCCCAAGGTGTTTTCATGCGATCCTTGCTCGCGCTCATTTCCTGCGCCTCGATCCTTGGCGCCTCGATCCTTGGCGCCTCCAGCGCCTGCGCCGAGACCCGCGTCTTCATCATTTCCAACCAGGCCGACGGCTATGGCGTCGACCAGTGTCTGGCCAAGGGCGAAAAATGCGGCGCGCAGGTGGCCCGCAGCTACTGCCAGTCACGAGACTTTGCACAGGCATCTAGTTACCGCCGAGTCGATCCCGACGAAATTACCGGGTCTGTCCCCAAATCCGGCGCAAACTGCTCCCATGGCCATTGCGACGAATATGTCGCAATCACCTGCCAGCGCTGAATTTCGCTCGGAGCTGGCGGACCTTAGGACCTGTCTTCGGCCCCTGAATCGACGTGACGATGCCGCCGGAAGCGGCTATTGGAGGGCGCGCGTCGGCCCCCCAGATCACTGAGGGCCGTGACCTCGCTAGAATGGCGGATATGCCTGAATTTTTGTCTCTGTCCCGTCCCCGCTTCCTCATTGCCTGCACGGTGCTTCTCAGCGTCGTGCTCGCGACTGATGCCTTGGCACAGGCTGGCCCGCCGGGCGCGCCGCCGCCTCCACCTGCCCAGGGCGGCCTCGGCCCGAACCCGATGTGCGTGCGCCTTGAAGGTCAGCTCGCCGCGCTCGACCGCGGGACGGGCGGCGATCCCGCACGCGAGGACCAGATCCGCCGCTACCAGGATTCCCAGGCCAAGCAGCAGGCCGAGCTCGACCGCGTCACCATGCAGGCCAAGCGCATGGGCTGCGACTCCTCCGGCTTCTTCTCGCTGTTCAACGGCCAATCCGCACAATGCGGTCCGGTCAACACCCAGATCCAGCAGATGCGCGCCAATCTGGACCAGATCACCGGCAATCTCGAGCGCCTGCGCGGTGGCGGTCCCGGCGGCAGCCCCGAACGCGACAGCCAGCGCCGCTCGGTGCTGATGGCGCTGGCGCAGAACAATTGCGGCCCGCAATACGCCAATGCCGCGCAGTCGCAGGGCGGCAACTTCCTGAGCAACCTGTTTGGCGGCGGCAACAATCCCAACAATCCGCCGGGCGCGCCTGCCGATTTCGGCGGCCCACAGTCCGGCACCTATCGCACCGTTTGCGTGCGCACCTGCGACGGCGCCTATTTCCCGATCTCGTATGCGACCGTGCCGGCGCGCTTCCCCGACGACGAGAAGACCTGCAAGGCGCTTTGTCCAGCGGCCGAAGCCACCCTCTACGCCCACCGCAATCCCGGTGAGGACATGAGCTCCGCGGTCTCGATCAGCGGCCAGCCCTACACGGCGCTGCCGACCGCCTTCAAATTCCGCAGCGAGTTCAACCCGTCCTGCTCCTGCAAGGCGGCCGGCCAGAGCTGGGCCGACGCGCTGAAATCGGCCGACGACAAGGCCGCCGCGGAGCAGCAGGGCGACATCATCGTCACCGAGGAGAGCGCCAAGAAGATGCAGCAACGGCAGCTCACCAAGGGCGCGCCGGCGAATGCAAAGAAGGGCGCAGCGCCGGCCACCGCCGCCGCGCCGGCCGCAACCCCGCCCGCGGATGCGAGCCCCACGACCACGTCGGAGAACAAGCCGATCCGCTCGGTCGGCCCGCAGTTCTTGCCGCAGCAGAAGTAGTAACTCAGCCACTCAGCTGTCATGCCCCGCGAAGGCGGGGCATCCAGTACGCCGCGGCGGAAATCGTTTCCGGCAATTTCCGCCGCAGAGTACTGGATCATCCGCCTTCGCGGGTGATGACAGCGGAATCAATGGCTATCCTTCAAACGCGTCGATCGACGCCTGACCGCCGCGCGAGACCAGCGTCTCGTCGGGTGCGGGCAGCTTTTCGCCCCGATCGCGGAAGCGGTTGGTGATGGGATAGCGGCGGTCGCGGCCGAAGTTTTTCCGCGTCACCTTCACGCCCGGCGCGGCCTGGCGGCGCTTGTATTCGGCGACGTTGAGGAGATGGTCGATACGGGTCACCGTCTCGCGGTCGAAGCCGGCTTCGATGATCGCCTCGAGCGGCTCTTCGCGTTCGACCAGACGTTCGAGGATCGCATCGAGCACGTCGTAAGGCGGTAGCGAATCCTGATCGGTCTGGTTCTCGCGCAATTCGGCCGTCGGCGGCCGCGTGATGATGTCGGGCGGGATCACCTCGCCCGCGGGCCCCAGCGCGTCGTCGGGCTTCCAGCTGTTTCGCAGCGCCGCCAACCGGAACACCTGCGTCTTGTAAATGTCCTTGATCGGATTGAAGCCGCCGTTCATGTCGCCATAGAGCGTGGCATAGCCGACCGACATCTCGGACTTGTTGCCTGTCGTCACCACCATCAACCCGGTCTTGTTGGAGATCGCCATCAGCAGCGTGCCGCGGGTGCGGGCCTGGAGATTCTCTTCGGTAATGTCAGGCGGCAGGTTCTTGAACAGGCCGGACAGGATGGTCTCGAAGCCGTTCACCGCTTCCGCAATCGGCAGCACTTCGTAACGGATACCGAGATGGCCGGCGAGCTCGCCGGCATCGGCAATCGAGTGTGCCGCCGTGTAGCGATATGGCAGCATCACGCCGTGCACCTGATCGGCACCGAGCGCATCGACCGCGATCGCCGCACACAGTGCGGAATCGATGCCGCCGGAGATGCCGAGCAGCACGCCGGGAAAGCCGTTCTTGGTCACATAGTCGCGCAGGCCCAGCACGCAGGCAGCGTAATCGGCGCGGTCGCCTTCCGGCTGCTCGGCGATCGGGCCGGTGCAGCGCCAATCGCCGCCGCTCCTGGTAAAGCGCAACGTCGTGATGCTCTCTGCGAACGCCGGCAATTGCGCGGCGAGCGAGAGATCGCCATTGAGCGCGAACGAGGCTCCGTCGAACACCAGCTCGTCCTGGCCGCAGACCTGATTGAGATAGACCAGCGGCAGGCCGCTCTCGGTGACCCGCGCGACAGCTACCGACAGGCGCACATCGTTCCTGTCGCGGGCATAGGGCGAGCCGTTCGGCACCAGAATGATCTCGGCGCCGGTCTCGGCCAGCGTCTCGACCACGTTCTCGTAATCCTCGGACTCTTCCAGCCAGATGTCCTCGCAGATCGGCACGCCGATCCGCACGCCGCGCACGGTGACAGGGCCTGAGGCGGGCCCGCGGGAAAACAACCGCTTCTCGTCGAACACGCCGTAATTCGGCAGATTGCACTTGAAGCGAAGGCCCGCGATGCGCCCGCCATCGAGCAGCGCGCAGGCATTGTAGAGCTTGCCGTCCTCGACCCAGGGCGTGCCGACCAGCAATGCCGGGCCGCCGTCAACGGTTTCGCGCGCGAGCGCCTCGATGGCAGCGCGGCAGGCGGCCTGGAAGGCCGGCTTCTGCACCAGATCCTCCGGCGGATAGCCGGCGATGAACAATTCCGGAAACAGCACGAGGTCGGCGCCATCGGAGATGGCGCGCGCACGTGCGATGCGAACCTTCGCGGCATTGCCCTCGATGTCGCCCACGGTCGGATTGAGCTGGGCGAGCGTGACCGCGAATGCGCTGAGACGTTCGGTCATCGTCGTCTCGTCCAGCTAGAGGAACCCCAATCGCTCGATGATGGCGATGATCCAGAATGTGCCGGCCATCAGCAGCGCGACGCCCACTGCGGCCGAGCCCATGTCCTTGACCCGGCCGATCTGCTTGTCGTGGTCCATGGTCAGGCGATCGCCGAGCTTCTCGATCGCGGTGTTGAGCAGCTCCACGACCAGCACGAATGCAACCGCACACACCAGCTCGACCGCCCGCATCGCGGTGGCCGCGACGATCCACGCCACCGGCAGCGACAGGATCAGCGCAAAGACCTCCTCGCGGATGGCCTGTTCCGAACGGAACGCAAAGGCCATTCCGTTGCGGGAATTGATCGTGGCCTTCCAGAATCGCAGCAAGGTCCTAGAGCCCCGCTGCGGCCGGCATCGGCCGAACCTTGCCGGCGCGATCCTGCTTCAGCAGTTCGGCGACCAGGAAGGCCATGTCGATGGATTGCTCCGCATTGAGACGGGGATCGCAGACCGTGTGATAGCGGTCGTTGAGATCCTCGTCGGTGATGGCGCGGGCGCCGCCGATGCACTCGGTGACGTCCTGGCCGGTCATCTCCAGATGCACGCCGCCGGCATAGGTGCCTTCCGCGGCGTGGATCGTGAAGAACGACTTCACCTCGGACAGCACACGGTCGAACGGCCGCGTCTTGTAGCCCGTCGTGGAGGTGATGGTGTTGCCGTGCATCGGATCGCACGACCAGACCACCACCCTGCCCTCGCGCTTCACCGCGCGGATCAGGCCCGGCAGATGATCGGCGACCTTGTCGGAGCCGAAGCGGTTGATCAGGGTCAGCCGGCCGGGCTCGTTGTCGGGGTTGAGCACGTCGATCAGCTTCAAGAGCTCGTCGGGCTTGAGCGAAGGGCCGCACTTCAGGCCGATCGGGTTCCTGATGCCACGGAAATATTCGACATGACCATGATCAAGCTGACGGGTGCGGTCGCCGATCCAGATCATGTGACCCGAGGTCGCGTACCAGTCGCCGGTGGTGGAATCGACCCGGGTCATGGCCTGCTCGTAGCCGAGCAGCAGCGCCTCATGGCTGGTGTAGAAATCGGTGGCACGCAGCTCCGGATGGCTTTCGAGATCGAGGCCGCAGGCGCGCATGAAGTCGAGCGCCTCCGAGATGCGGTCGGCCAGCTCCTTGTAACGGCGGGACTGCGGTGAATCCTTGAGGAAGCCGAGCATCCATTCATGCACGCTGCCGAGATTGGCGTAGCCGCCGGTCGCGAATGCGCGCAGCAGGTTCAGCGTTGCGGCCGACTGGCGATAGGCCATCAGCTGGCGCTGCGGATCCGGCACGCGCGCTTCCTTGGTGAAGGCGATATCGTTGACGATGTCGCCGCGATAGCTCGGCAGCTCGACACCACCCACCTTTTCGGTCGGCGACGACCGCGGCTTGGCAAATTGGCCGGCGATGCGGCCGACCTTCACCACCGGCACCGCGCCGGCATAGGTGAGCACCACCGCCATCTGCAGCAGTACGCGGAAGAAGTCGCGGATGTTGTTGGCGCCGTGCTCGGCAAAGCTCTCGGCGCAGTCGCCGCCCTGCAGCAGGAAGGCCTCGCCGGCGGCAACCCGCCCCAGCGCCTTCTTCAGATTGCGCGCCTCGCCGGCGAACACCAGCGGCGGAAACGTCGCAAGCTGCGCCTCGACGTCGGCCAGGGCCTTGGCGTCGGGATAGTCGGGCACCTGTAGCACCGGCTTGCTGCGCCAGGACTCGGGCGTCCACCGCTCGGACATCGCAATCTCTCCGTGAAGCAAAAAGTGCAACCTGATCTGTGGGTTGCGAGGGCCGCCTTATACACAGGCTGGCACGACACCGCCAGTTGTAAATCCATTTTGCAATGCAAACCCTTGCGACCAAAGCCGAATTCGCATTTGCTAGGGGGCGGCAGCAGAAACCGGCAAGGCAGCTTCCCCCATGGACGCGCCACTGGACGACGTTTTCATCGACGAGATCAGCTTCCCGGCGACCGACGGATATGCGCTGACAGGCACGCTGTTTCTGCCGCGCTGCGCCAAGGGCCATGCCGTCCTGATCAATTCGGCGACCGCCGTCCCGCGCAAGATCTACAAGGGCTTTGCCTCCTACCTTGCCCATCGCGGCTGCGCGGTGCTCACTTACGACTATCGCGGCATCGGCGACTCCCGCCTGCCGGCGATGGTCGGCTACACCAAGCCGAAATCGCTGGTTGGCTTCAAGGCCTCGATGTCGGACTGGGCCGCGCAGGACGTCACCGCCGCGGTGCGCTGGATGCGCGAACGCTATCAGGGCCTTCCGCTCGCTTACGTCGGCCACTCCTTCGGAGGTCAGGCGCTCGGGCTGATCGAGAACAACAGCGAGATTTCGCGCGCGGCGTTCGTGGCCTCGCAGGCCGCGACCTGGCGGCTGATGACGTCGCCGGAAAAATACCGCGTCTTCGCCTTCATGAATTTCATCGGCGTACCGCTGGTCCACGCCTTCGGCTACGCGCCGGGCTGGGTCGGCATCGGCGAGGATTTGCCGAAGGGTGTGTTCCTGCAATGGGCGCAGTGGGTTTCGAGCCCGCGCTATCTGTTCGATTCGAAACTGCCGGCGCTGGAGAACTTTGCCAGGTTCAAGGGCGAGTTGCGCGCGCTCTGCTTCTCCGACGATCCCTGGGCGACGCGGCCCGCGGTCGAGCTGCTCACGTCAGGCTTCACCGCGATCAAGCCGGAAGTGCTGACGGTGAAGCCGTCCGAGGTCGGTGCAAAGGCGATCGGCCATTTCGGCTTCTTCCGCCCCCAGCATCGCGACACGCTGTGGCGCGGCGTGGCGGAATGGATCCAGGAGGAAACTTAGCGAATGATCGTCGTCAGCGACGAATAGCGCTTGTTCGGCTTGGCTTCCGCCCGCGTGAACTGCGCAAAGGCGTCGCTGACGCGGGTCGCCGGCGGCGTGTCGCTGGCGAAGCGGAATTCCTGCGGCCGCGGCGCGTAGAAGCTGGCGCTGTAATAGGAATCGTCGAAGCGCGCTTCGCCGATCCCGAACAATGCGTCGCATGCGTACAAGAGCGCGTAGACTCCCACGACTGCGACGACGACCTCCTTGAGAACTGCCATGATGAATGCCCTGCCCTTTTGCGGCAGAATGCAGGCCGGTTCCAAAACTCTGGTTTAAGACCCCGTGCTTCTTGTCCGCACGGTTTGCCTCTCCTGAGCGGATTGCAGACAATTTTATCGATCTGGAAAAGAGAGTGCCTCGCGATTTGCGTCCGAGGCGACAGGACCGGCGCCGGGCTGGCTGGCGGTGCAACTTGTCCACCATAGGCAACAAGGCCGCGGCTTGCAACTCTGGGTCAGAAAACCGGCTCGTCCTTCAACGCCGCGATCACGTGCTGGCCCGGCACAGTGAGGCGATACGTCACCAATGGGCGGCTGGACGGCGGCTTGCGGTCGATCTCGACGATGTAGCCGCGCACCATCAGCGCTTCGAAGCTGCCATAATAGCCGTACATGCTGATCTGGTTCTGCCTCAGCAGCTTGAACTCGCGCAGCAGGCGGATCTCGTTGCCCGAAAGCAGCGAGCGTCGCACCCGCTGCACGAAGCTCGCGCGCTGCTCGAACCAGGCCGCATCGGGCAGCTCGCGCGCAGCAGGCACGGCGTCGCGGTCGCACGGACGCGCCTCGACATCCGCCGTTACTGCCGGCGCCGATGGCAAGCTGCTGCAGACCGCTTCCCTGACGTCGTCGAGCAACGCGATCGGCCAGCGCCGCTTGTTGTCGATCACGACAGGCGGAGGCACCACGTTGTCGCGCACCAGCTGCTCGAAGCGGCCGGCGGTGACGCCGACATAAGCAGCCGCGCGGCGGCGGTCGACCAGACCGGCATCCCGCCCGTGCTCCAGCTCGCAAGTGATCGCCTCGTTCACCCCAAATCCCCCACCGCATCGTTGCGGGCGCGTCGCCGCGCGGGCCCGAAGGGCCCGTCGGCGGATGACACTAGGGTGAAACAGGCGTTCTCAAAAGGCAGAGAGATTCGTACAGGTTGCTGCCGTTTCGGCAACAGCTATAGTGGACCCAAGGGTCCCATGCGCTTTCATTCACCTTCCATCCATTATTTCCACGCCGTCCGTCGCACCGGCTCGATCCGGGCCGCGGCGCGCCTCTTGAACGTCGCTTCGTCAGCCGTCAGTCGCCAGATTCTCAAGCTCGAACAAGAGGTTGGATCACCCTTGTTCGAGCGGACCGCGCGCGGCCTGACACTCACGACAGTGGGCGAGATGCTGGCCCGCCACGTCATGAACGTGCTGCAGGACCTCGATCGCTTCCGTTCCGACGTCGCATCGCTGTCCGGCGCCTGGCACGGCACCATCAGCATCGCCTGCATCGAGTCCCTCACCGAGTCGGTGCTGCCGGATCTGATTGCCTCGCATCGCAGCCGGGCCCGGCGCGTCAGCTTCACCACCGAGGTGATGGGATCATCCGACGTGCTCGAAGCCCTGCGGCGGGGCGAAGCCGATATCGGCATCGCCATCGCGCTCAGGCATCCGCCCGACCTGCGCCAGGTCGCGTTGAAGCGGTTTCGCCTCGGTGCCCTCGTCGCCCGCGACCATCCGCTGGCGCGCCGCAAGACCGTGACGCTGGAGCAATGTCTCGCCTTCCCCGTCATTCAGGCGCTGCCGGAGCTGTCGATCTATCATCTGCTCCAGCCATTGATCGCGCAGCTGTCCGAGACGCCGGAGCCGGCGATCCAGGCCAACTCGATCGACCTGATGCGCGAGCTCGCCGCGCGTGGCGTCGGTGTCGCCTTCCAGACCCAGCTCGGCATCGGCAGGCTGTCGCGCGACGCGCAGCTTGTGTTTCTACCGCTCGACAATGCCGGCAGCCCGGTCTGGTCCGATCTCGGCATCTATGTCCGCGCCGAGCGCACCCTGCCCGCCTTTACGGAGTCATTTCTCCAGGAGCTGGTGCGCGAGCTGGGCGAGCGCGAGCGGCGCGAGAGCGCGGCCTACCCGCACGTCACTTGATGCGCGCTCAGGCGTGACCGTTCTCCTTGCGATGCCCGACATCGCTGAGGCGGTCGACCCAGGCGATGCCGATCGCCGAGATGATGAAGGTCAGATGGATCAGCACCTGCCACATCACGCCGGTCTCGGTGAAATTGCTGCGCGTGGTTCCGAGATTGCCGGCCTCGATGAAGGTCCTGAGCAGCGAGATCGAGGAGATGCCGACGATCGCCATCGCGAGCTTGATCTTGAGCACGCTGGCATTGACGTGACTCAGCCATTCCGGCTCGTCGGGATGGCCGCGCAGATTCAGGCGCGAGACGAAGGTCTCGTAGCCGCCGACGATCACCATCACGAGCAGGTTCGAGATCATGACGACGTCGATCAGCCCGAGCACGACCAGCATGATTTGCTGCTCGCTGGCGTCGAACGAGTGCGCGACAAGGTGCCAGAGCTCCTTCAGGAACAGCAGCACATAGACCGCCTGCGCGACGATGAGGCCGACATAGAGCGGCAATTGCAGCCAGCGCGAGCCGAAGATCAGCCGCGGAAACAGGCCGACCGGCGGGTTCGCCAAAGCTGCTTTGGGTTCGGACGACATCGATGACTCCAGGAAAGCGAAGCAGGAAAAACGAAGGTGTGATTTAGAGGCTTGCGATGACGGGCGCGAGCTCGAGCGAGCCGCGATAGATCATCTCGAAGGCGACGTAGACGATGATGGCGAGGCCGACATAGGCGATCCAGCGCTGCGTCTGCAGCACGCGGCCGAGCAGATCGGCGGCAACGCCCATCAGCGCGACCGACAGCAACAGGCCGAACGCCAGGATGTAGGGATGCTCGCGCGCGGCGCCCGCGACCGCGAGCACGTTGTCGAGCGACATCGAGACGTCGGCGGCAACGATCTGCATCGCCGCCTGCCCGAACGTCTTGCGCCGCACCTGCGTGTTGCCAGGACTGCCATGGCTGAACGCGAGCTGACTGGAATGCGCCGCCTGCTCGCGCAGCTCGCGCCACATCTTCCAGCACACCCAGAGCAGCAGCACGCCGCCGGCCAGCAACAGGCCGATCACCTGCAAAAGCTGCGTGGCAACGCCGGCGAAGACGATACGCAGCGCGGTCGCGGCGACGATGCCGACGATGATGGCGCGGCGACGCTGCTCGGACGGCAGGCCGGCGGCGGCAAGGCCGATGACGACAGCATTGTCGCCGGCGAGCACGAGGTCGATCAGAACGACCTGGAGCAGCGCCGTCAGCGCGTCGGCCGTGATGAAGTCAATCATGTCTCATCATTCTTCGGATCCGACGGGTCCAGCCAGTGTGGCTTGCGGCGCTCGATCCAGTCGAAGGCCTTTGAGCGCGACGCGCGCAGCGCCGGCACGTCCTCGGCGAGCAGCGCGAGTCCGAGCGGCAGCATCCAGATGCCAAGCACCGGGAGGAAGGACAGCACGCCACCGACGACGAGCAGCGCGCCGGAGGGAATCCGGATCCAGCGGCTGGACGGTTGCAGAAGATAGTCGACGGTGCCGGCAAGGCGCGGCGGCAACCGACGGACGAGCGCGTCGAGCCGCGGGTCGCCACCCGCAGGTCTGGCCCTGGCGCCCTCGGATTTCGTACTCTGTTCGTCCGAAGCTGCGCTCATCGATCACCCCTTCGCGGCGGTGCTGGCCGCTTCGACCGGCCTGGCGCGCGGCAGCACCAGCGTCAGCAGGCGCAACAACTTGATCGCCTGCACCTCGTGCGGATGCACGTCATCGTCCGCCGCCGCGACGCGCTCCGACAGCTCGATGAGATGGGACGACAGCGGCAGATCCGAGACCGGACGCAGTGTGTCGATGACGACATTGGCGAAGTCGGGCTCCTCGAGCCGTGCGGCGAGCTCGTCGAACATGGACGACAAGCGATCATCACCGATGTGCGGCGCCAGACCGCGCTGCCTGATGAAGCGGATCACCTCGTCGCGCTCGACCGGTGACACGCGGCGGTCGGCGACGGCCACGAGCGCGCCTGATATCACCAGCGCCACCGCAGCCTGCTCGTTGAAGCGCGACGGCTCGGTGATCTCGGCTTCGATGGAATTGGTGTCGTTGGCGTCAGACATCGTCGCTCCCAGTGCTTGCGAAATGGCCGCGCGAAGCTTGCGATGGGGGACGATGAGGTCGGAGAGAGCTCAAGAAGGCCCGACAATCGGCCGATCCATCGCATTCGCGCGGGACAGGTCATCCGACATCGCGAGGTTTTGCTGAGAGGGTCAGCGTCCTCGCCAGAGGGGCCCGGATTCTTGTTCGCTTGGGAGATAAAGATGAGGTGGAGGGAATCAAGGCGACATCAGTGCGACCAGCCGCCGCAGCGAGGTTCCGTTGTTGCCATATTCCTCACCGTCATCGCCCGCGTAGCCTGCGCGGGGAATGACAGCGGAGTGTTCGCGTATCTACCCCACCCGCTCCACGAGATGCGCGCGCGATGGTGACGGATCGAACCGGTCGCCGAAATATTGCGTTTCGTGCGCCACCAATCCGTCACGCAGTTCCATGATGCTGACGACGTAGGACGGCACCCCGTCATAGGTCAGGACGAACTCGCTCACCCAGAGATCGCCGCCGCCGATGATCCGCCGCACCGTAAAGCGCTTCCTGTTCGGCTGCACGAAGCGGCTCTGCTGAATGTTCCGGCGTCCGCGGATGCGTTCGCCGGACTGCGGATAGTCGAGCACGGCATCGTCGCGATAGATGTCATGCTCGGCCTCGAAATCGTTTGCGTCCGCAGCGTCCCAATGACGCTGCAGCGCAGCGCGTGTGGCCAGGTCATCCATCGCGATCTCCCGCCTTGTCGTTTCCCGCTTTTAAATCAGCGTGCAGGCGGGCGGCGGCAAGACCCTCTAGCAAAGTCTAACAACGCTTAACGCGCCAAAGCCACGATCTGGGTGCAGATTGAGACTGCCTCGATCCGGAATCCGCCGGCTCGACGCGCGGCGCCGGAGACAGAAATGGCACGCTTGCTCTCCGTCAATGTCGGCCTGCCGCGCGACGTCGCCTGGCAAGGCAGGACGGTCCATACCGGCATCTGGAAGGCTCCCATCGAAGGCCGGCGCAGGGTGCGGCGGCTCAACATCGATGGCGATGGCCAGGGAGATACCGCGGGTCATGGCGGCGAACAGCGCGCCGTGTACGTCTATCAGGACGCATCCTATCGTTACTGGCAAAGACATCTGGGACGCTCGAACCTCGTCCCTGGTCAATTCGGCGAGAACTTCACGGTCGAAGGCCTCGCCGATACCGACGTCTGCATCGGAGATCGTTACAGGATCGGCTCTGCCCTGTTTGAAGTGACCCAGCCGCGCGTCACGTGCTACCGGCTCGGCATTCGCATGCAGGAGCCCGACATGGCCGCACTGCTGGTCAAGCACGGCCGGCCCGGTTTCTATTTTCGCGTGATCGAGGAAGGTGAGGTCGGGGCCGGCGACGAGATCATTCAGGTCGCGCGCGGGCCTGAAAGCATGAGCGTGTCCGAGATCAATGCGCTGCTTTACCTGCCCCCTCACCCACGTGACGGTCTCGAACGCGCGCTGAGGATTCCGGCGCTGAGCGGTGGCTGGCGTCATTCCTTCGAGGCCTTGCTTGGCCAGAATGCGCCAGCCGGCAATGCCGGGCTCGGCCGGGCGGCGGGCCCGCCTCCGGCATGGCGCGGATTCCGGCCGTTCCGCGTCGAGCGCAAGATCATCGAAACCAACGACGTGACGTCGTTGGTCCTCGAACCTGCGGATGGACACGCCGGGGCCGCCGCCCTGCCCGGTCAGTTCGTCATCATCAGGTTCGGGCCTACCGACACGGCGGCAATGACCCGCAGCTATTCGCTGTCGAGCCAGGCTGATGCGGCGTCCTACCGCCTCAGCATCAAAAGGGAGCCGCACGGCATCGCCAGCACATACGTCGCCGACCAGCTCCGGCCCGGCGACGTCGTGCAACTCGGTGCGCCCCGCGGCAGCTTTACGCTACGACAAGACACGCAGCCCGTCGTCCTGCTGAGCGCCGGCATTGGCGTGACGCCGGTGCTCGCCATGCTTCACGCGCTCGCAGCAGAAGCATCGCAACGGGATGTCTGGTGGCTGCATGGCGCCCGCAACGGCCGCGAGCATGCCTTCGCGGTCGAGGTGCGCGAACTCCTGACCAGACTTCCCCACCATCATAGCCATGTCTGCTACAGCAGGCCGGATCCCGGCGATCGGCTGGAAATCGATTTCGACAGCGTAGGACATCTGGATGCTGCCCTGCTCCGGCAACTCGATTTGCCAGGAGACGCCGACTTCTATCTGTGCGGACCGGGCCCCTTCATGAGCGACCTCACCTCGGGGCTCCGCGCGTCGGGCGTGGCGCCCGATCGTATCCACACCGAGTTGTTTGGCGCCGGGCCGTCGCTGACGCCGGGCATCGCGACGTCGACGAAGGAGACGCCCCCGCATGTGCCGGAGGGAGCGGCGGGTCCCGGGCCCATGGTGTCCTTTGCCCGTAGCGGCCTGGAAGTCCGCTGGGCGCCGTCCTATGCCAGCCTGCTCGAGCTGGCCGAGGCCTGCGACATCCCCGTGCGCTGGTCATGCCGGACGGGAGTGTGCCACAACTGCGAGAGCGGCCTCATTGCCGGTGACGTCAGCTATCAGCCCGATCCGCTTGACCCGCCGGCGGACGGAAACGTGCTGATCTGCTGCGCCCGGCCACACGGCGACATCGTGATCGATCTCTAAGACACAGGAGAGCCTCATGCGACCCGACATGATGCCAGGAGCGACCTTCCCTGATTACGAGCTCAGCGACCACACCGGCAAGCACCGCAAGCTCTCGGAACTGCAGGGCATCGATCCCATGATCGTCGTGCTAGGCCGCGGCGGCTTCTGTCCGAAGGACCGTCGCCAGACCGAAGGTCTGCTGCAGCTCCATCGCGAGATGGAGGTCGGCTATTGCCAGCTCGTCACCATCACCACCGATACCATCATCCAGACCAACGAATACCGAACCGGCGCCGGAGCCCACTGGCCTTTCCTGTCCGATCCAAGACGGATCGTGCAGAAGGATCTCGACATCGCCGAATACACCGATCCCGTCCACAATCCGATGATTCCCCACGTCATCGTGCTGGCGCCCGGCTTGCGTATTCACAAGATTTATAACGGCTACTGGTTCTTCGGTCGCCCGACCGTCGAAGAGCTTCGCCACGATCTCAGAGCCGTCAGCATGAGCTGCCGTCCGGATTGGGACATCACCGCGCCCGGGTTCAGGGCGCAGTGGGACCAGGGCCGCAAGGAGCACTTTTATCCCTACGGCAAGACTTACGCCGAAACGCTCGGCAAATAAGGCGAAAACGCAGGCGATTGCCGATCCGGCCCGATGAAATCATTGAGAAGCGGCGGTTTATGACAGGCCGGATTCCGGCTATCTCCGTATCAGGAACGGAGACCCGCCATGTATATCCCCCCGGCTTTCAGGGACGACGACATCGAGAGCATCCGCGCAACCATTCGCGCCGCCCGCCTCGCAAGCCTCGTCACGGCGACCACCGATGGTCCGGTCGCGACCCCGTTGCCGCTCGTCCTCGACGAGGCCGAAGGTGAGCGCGGCGTGCTGTACGGGCATGTCGCAAAAGCCAATCCGCAATGGAAGCTGCCGCCGATCGGCGATGCGCTCGCGATCTTCTCAGGGCCCGACGCCTATGTGACGCCGTCCTGGTACGCGACCAAGCAGAAGACCGGGAAGGTCGTGCCGACCTGGAATTACATCGCCGTACATGCCTACGGCCCGGTGGAATTCTTCCAGGAGCCCGAGCGCCTGCTCGAGATCGTGACGCGGCTGACCAGCAAGCACGAAGGCGCGCGCGCAAAACCTTGGGCGGTCAGTGACGCACCTGCCGATTTCATCGCCGCGCAGCTGCGCGGGATCGTCGGCGTGCGCATCCCCGTGACCAGGTTCGAAGGCAAGCGCAAGATGAGCCAGAACCGGCCGGAGGCCGATCGCATCGGCGTCGCGCAAGGTCTTGCGGCAAGCGACAACGCCGGTGATCGAGAGGTCGCAGGCCTGATTCCGCTTCCAACCTGAGCTAGCTTGCGCAGGAACGCGCGACGACGCGCTCGCCCCTCACAACGACCTCCGCCAGTTTGCGCCCGACGTCACCGAAATCCGATAGCGCAAGATAGCCTTGTGCGTAGGCTTCCTGCGTCAAGCGTTCGAGACGCTTGTCGTCTCCGCTCGACCACTGCTTGGCGATGTAGTCTGCCCCGGCTTGCCCGAACGTCTTGCGATAGTGTTCCATGTCGTTCTGACGACGATAGTAATAGTAGTCGACACTGGCGACAAATTGCTTCCGCCCCTCTCCTGCGCAGCGCGATCCGTAAGGGCGCTCAAACGCCAGAGTAGTCTCGCGGCGCAACCCTGCGCGACCGTCCACAGAGATGGCCTCATTAGAGCCGTAGCCCGGGCCGCCGGTCGGGGCTGCGGGCGGGGCTGGCTTTTGCGGAGCGAATGCCCAGGCGGCGACCTGCCAGATGACAAGGGCCCAGACGATGAACCAGACGCGACTCATTTGGAGCTCGCCGACGCGCGCTGCCGCGGCAGGCATATCGGAGACGGCTCGAACCACAGGCCAGGCCCGGTGAATGCGAGGACGGTTTCGCGGATATCCTCAGGGAAATCTTCCTGGACGACACCCTTCTGCTCGAATGCCTCAGCCAGTTGCGCCTTGACGCGAACGTCCAATGGCGTCGAATACGCAGCGTTTGCCTGATCGCGCTTCTGCTCGCTGCAGAACATGCCCATCGCCGGGGTCGGGCAATCGTAGATCTTCGCCCATCCGCGCGCGTAAGCCGCGGTGGCTGCGATCAGGTTCGCCTTCATAGTCTTATCGCACGGCGACATCGCGTAGGCAGTGCCTGCCTGCAACGCATCCATCCGCAGTGCATCGAGCTTCGGATCCTTGTCGCTTTGCAGGGTGTGCTCCGCTTCCCAATCCTTCCTCTGCTTGGCCTTTGAATCCTCGTCGCCGAACGAGGAAGTGAGCGTGGGCTTCAGCTCGCCGATCAGCGGCGGAGCGTGCGAAACAGGAAAGCCGCGGATGGCCCAGGAGACACCGACGAACGCGGTGACGAACGCCATGCAGGTGAAAAGAACAAACCGGCTCATGATGCGCACTCAAATTTCGGGCGCAACCTAACCGTGTCACCGTTAAGAGATGTATTAACGCGCGAGTTCCCCAGGCGCAGGGTAAATGAACGTCTAAAGGCAGGGCGGGAAATCAACCCAAGCCGCGAAATTGTTCCGTTCTGCCTCGCAATTTCCGCTGGGGCCGAGGCGGAACCGGCCCCCTGTCCGACGGATTATCGCCCGTAGGTAGTACCATCGCCGGGTGCACGGATGACAATTGCTTCGGACGTCCTGAAATTGCTGCGCCTCGACCCGTCCGACGACAAGCAGCATCTTGTCGTTCGCTCCGCCGGCGGCGGCGGCAAGCCGGCCGAATATTCCTTCGGCATTGAGGAGGAGTATTTCCTCGCCGATCGCCGCACCCTCGAGGTCGCGATCCGGACGCCGAACGAGCTGTTCGAATCGGCGAACTGGTCGACCGGCGGCCAGGCCATGCGCGAGATGCTGCAATCCCAGCTCGAGGTCGCCACCAATGTTCACGTCGACGTCAATGACGCACGGGAAGAGCTGAGATTCCTGCGCCGCGAGGTCGCCAACGTTGCCGCGCAATATGGCTTTGCCATCATGGCCTGCGGCACGCACCCCACGGCAATCTGGCGCATGTCGCAGCCGAGCCCGAAGCCGCGCTATGCGGAGATGATCGAGGATTTGCGCAGCATCGGTCACCGCAACATGATGTGCGGCATGCACGTGCATGTGCAACTGCCGGATCCCGAAAGGCGGATGGCGGTGATGCGGGCCATGCTGCCGCATCTGCCGCTGTTCATCGCGCTCGCGACGTCCTCACCGTTCTGGAATTCGCACAAGACGGGACTGAAGGGCTACCGACTCGCGGCCTATTCCGAGCTGCCGCGCACCGGCCTGCCCGAGCTGTTCGAGAGCAAGCACGACTACGACGACTATGTCGGCGCCTTGCAGCGCTCCGGCGTGATCCCCGACGAGAGCCACATCTGGTGGGCGATGCGACCATCGATGAAGCATCCGACGCTGGAGCTTCGCGCGCCCGACACCTGCACCTTCGTCGACGACGCCGTCGCCATCGCCTCGCTGTATCGCTGCCTGGCGCGGCATCTCTATCTGCGGCCGCATCTGTCGCGGCAGGTCACGGCGGTCGAACGCGCCGTTGCGGTCGAGAACAAATGGCGCGCCCAGCGCTACGGCACGGATTGCATCTTTGCATCGAGGGACGGTCCGGTGACGATCTCGGAGATGCTGTCGCGAATCATCGACGACACCACTGAGGACTCTGACGCATTGGGCTGTGCCGCCGAGATCGAGCACTGCCGCACCATTGTGGACCGCGGCAGCTCCGCTGAATTCCAGCTTCGCGCCTATCGCGAAGGCGGCGACGACATCGCCGCCGTGTCACGATGGATCGCGACATCGACGATATCAGGAACAAGCGCGCCGATCGAGCGCAGCGCCCGAGCGCCGTCATAGCGCTCGCGCAAGCTTGAGCGACGACAACCTCATCTCCAAATTTGTACACCCATCGAGGAATGCATGACTGACATCACCTGGTGCGCCGGTTGCGGTCACAGCCTGGTCCCGATCCTGTCCGACAAGGGACTGACAGCGCCGAGCTGCTTGTGGTGCGAGAGCGTCGATACGCGGACCATGGAGATGGCGAAGTGGGCGGACAGCCCGGCCGGCAAGCCGGATCGGGCTACGCCTCACGCCCTTGATTGAGACGCCCTTCGCCTCACGCCCGCGCCACCAGGCGTGGGAACACCGACTCGACCGTCGGCGCCTGCGCAGCAGCCGGCTTTCGCGCCGACCTCCGCCGCGGAATGAAGAAGCTGCTCACGACGATCGGCTCGAAATCGCCGAGCGCGCTCCGCTCCTTCACCAGCAGGCTCATGACCGAGCGCATCTTGATGATTTCCTGCGCCACGAAGCTGCAGTCCTCATCGCGGTTGATCTGCTCGTGCATGATCGCCTCAGCCTCGCGCATGCTGACGCGAAGCGCTCTGATGGTCTTGCGGATGTCGTTGATGCGGTTGTCCATGGCTGCCTCCCTCTCGGTCACAGCATAAGAACAAAACATGAACAAGATGTCAATCACCGCCGCGACCAGTTGCGGTGTCACGCGCGATCCGCCGACGGCGCCACTGCACGTGCACTGAGATGCTTGCCGACAAATTAGACAAGCCATCCGCTATCCGGAAATCGCAAGGCTCGTGAGGAGCGTCCTGCGTTCGGCCTCAGCTGCCGATCTAACCTCCCGTCCAGCCACCGGATTTCTTCCTGAACGGCTCGCCGCACGCTGGCACCAGGCGTGCTTGCTGCTTCGCAAATCAACTGGCCCAAAATTCGCAATGACTTTGCGAGCTTGGCAATGGCGCAGAGCGGAGAACGTCATGAACGTGCATGCTGCGGGCGATCTCAAGACATCAGGCCTCACCCATCCGAACGGCGCGCCGCTCCGCCTCAACACGCAAGACTTCGTTGCGATCGATCGCGACAAGAATGCCAAGTTCGAGGCGACCTATCGGCCGCAAGCTCTCTACAACAGAGCCAACGAAGGCTTTCACGCCAACAACGAGACCTTCCTGCTCCACGAGGTCGCGACCAATTTGCCGATCTATCGCCCCGACACCGGGCCCACCGACTTCCATCTGCATCTGCCCCCCGGCGGCTTTCAGCTCGTGCTGGTCACCTCGGGCGCGTTCACCTTCGACTATGATGGGCGCTGGTACAATGTCGGCCCCGGCGCGGTGATGCTGCAAAGCGCCATCGTGCATCGCCAGCTGTTCTATACCTGGTCAGGCCTTTCGACCGAAGAGAACTTGAAAACGCCGCAGACCGTGGTGCCGGATCCAATCTCGATGGGCTATTCCGGCAAATTCCTCGAGGCCTTCATCACCGATCCAACGACCTTCCCGAACCCGACCATCGTCGGACCGGACCAGATCAACGAAGACGAAACGCCGCGCGTGGCCTGGAGCCACCCGCTGCATGACCGTCCCACTGACGCCGGCTTCTGGCTGCAGGATCCCCTCGCGCTGGATGCGCTCTACAAGCCGCTCACCGACGGTTCGGTCAAATCGGCCCTGCAGGTTTACGTGCGTGACATCGGCATCGAGATTCCGAGCGGCCATCTCGTGACCGGCCACGTCATCGCAACCGACCCGCGTGGGCACGCGCTGTTGCCGAAGAGCACGTCGGCCGCCGCGGACGCGACGTGCTTTGCCAAGGGCGAGGTCGCGATCTATCGCGTCATTCGCGGCACGGCCGAGTTCAAGAGGAAGTCCGGCGAGAACTTTGAACTCTCTGCTGGCGATGTTGTGACGGCGGGCAAGGACTCGATCAGCCTCGTCGGCCTTGGCGAAAACACCCAGGTGCTGCGGCTCGGCCTGCTTAAGGGCATCAACGATCTTCGCAGCTGGACACCGACGCAGCGCGACGAGATCGACGGTCTCGCCGGCCAGATCATCACGCACAAGGACATTCGTCCGCTGCGCACCGAAGGCAAGCCGGTCGGATATCTGTACGGCTAGGCGATTTCGCGTTTGGTAAGTCGGTGGGCGATCGGGTTCTCCACCTCTCCCGCAAGGAGAGGCGAACCAACCGCCCCTACTCCGCCGCCTGGCGCACGTGGCGCGCGGTCGGGTTACGCATCGTCACGAGCTCCTCTGCCGCGGTCGGATGCAGTGCGATGGTCGCGTCGAAATCGGCTTTCGTCGCCTTCATCTTCACCGCGATCGCGACGGCTTGCGTCACCTCGGCGGCGCCATCGCCGACGATGTGACAGCCGAGCACGCGATCGGTCGAACCGTCGACCACGAGCTTCATCAGCACCCGGGTGTCGCGGCCCGACATCGTCGCCTTGATCGGGCGGAACGTCGTCTTGTAGATGTCGACGTGGCTGAACTGCGCGCGCGCCTCGGTTTCGGTCAGGCCGACCGTGCCAACCTCCGGCTGCGAGAACACCGCCGTCGGGATGTTGGAATGATCGACCTGCACCTCGCGCTTGCCGAACACGGTGTCGGCGAAGGCATGGCCCTCGCGGATCGCGACCGGCGTCAGGTTGAAGCGATGGGTGACGTCACCGATCGCATAGATGCTGTCGACCGAGCTCTTGGAGAAATGATCGACCGCGATGCCGCCATTCTTCGGATTGATGGCGACACCGGCATTCTCGAGGCCAAGATTGGCGACGTTGGGATGGCGGCCGATCGCGAACATGACCTGGTCGGAAGCGATGCTCGAGCCGTTCGACAGATGCGTGGTGAATTCCTCGCCGTGACGATCGACCTTCGTCACCGTGCAGCCGGTGAGAATGGTGATGCCCTGCTTTTCCATTTCGCTGCGGACATGGGCACGCACGTCCTCGTCGAAGCCCCGCAGAATGTTGTCGCCGCGATAGATCACGGTGACGTCGGAGCCGAAGCCGGCAAAGATGCCTGCGAATTCCAGCGCGATGTAGCCGCCGCCCTGGATCACGATCCGCTTCGGCAGCTTCTTCAGATGAAACGCCTCGTTGGACGAGATCACATGCTCGATGCCGGGGATCGCGACGCCATGATTGGGCGCACCGCCGGTGGCGATCAGAATGTATTTCGCAGTGATCTTCTTGTCGTCCACGAGCAGGCGGACGGTGTGCTTGTCCTCGATGACAGCACGGCTTTTGACCACTTGCGCGCCCGACTTCTCGACATTGGTCGTGTAGGCCGCCTCCAGCCGCGCGATCTCCTTGTCCTTGTTGGCGATCAAGGTCGGCCAGTCGAAACTCGCGGGCGGAACGGTCCAGCCGAAACCGGCGGCATCCTCGAGCTCGTGACGAAAGTGCGAGCCGATCACGAACAGCTTCTTCGGCACGCAGCCGCGGATCACGCAGGTGCCGCCCATGCGGTACTCTTCCGCGATCATCACGCGAGCGCCGTACCCGGCCGCGATGCGGGCGGCACGCACGCCGCCCGAACCGCCACCGATGACAAAGAGGTCGACGTCGAATTCAGCCATTGTCCACTCCGACCCCTTTCAAGGATTTCCGATCAGATAGGTACGGTCAGATATCCTTGCCACGCTTCTTCATTTCGGCCCGGAAGGCGCTGGCGACGACCTCCGAGAAGTGCTGCGCCCACTCGTTCATGACCTGCATGCTGAGGTTGATGGCCTTGGGTTCGGCGGTGAGCAGCTTCTGGCCGAGCGGCGACTTGTAGAAGGTGACGAGATCCTTGAGCTCCTGCTCGGTAAACATGCCGGCATAGACCCCCACCATGCCGTCGCCGATCTCCTGCTCGCGGCCGGCCAGCTGCTTGGCGATAACAGGGGCGAGCTCGTTGAGGTCCTTCTGGTAGTTGAGGTTCTGCCCGATCAGCGTGGCCTTGACCTTCTCGACCATGCCGGGCACCGCGCCGGCGTACATCGCGCTGGCATTCTTCAGCGTCAAAATCTCCTTTGCCGCGGCAATGGCCGCCGGAGTCAATGGGGCCCCCTGCTGTTGCGCGGCCGCGGGTACGGCCCCCAGCGCCAGCGCGAAGGCGAGGCACGCGGCGGGCACGATCTTCAAAACGCTCTTCATTCCTAGTCTCCTTTTGGCGGCTTATCGCCGTTCAATCACGCGGATTCCGTCGCCACCCGCCAAAACAGCCGAGCTGGCCAAGCCGATGAACAACCCATGCTCGACCACGCCGGGGATCGCGCTCAGCGCCTTGGCGAGGCTCGCCGGATCGGCAATACGCCCGAGCTGGGCATCGATGATCCAGTGGCCGCCATCGGTGACGAAAACGTGGCCATCTTTGGCCTTGCGGACCGCCATTTGCCCGGAAACGCCGCATTGCGCAAATGCCTTCTCGATGGCGCGGCGGGTCGCCCCGAGGCCAAACGGGATCACCTCGACCGGCAGCGGAAAGCGACCGAGCGTCGGCACCCATTTGGTGTCATCGGCAATGACGATCATGCGATCCGAAGCGGCCGCCACGATCTTCTCGCGCAGCAATGCCCCGCCGCCGCCCTTGATCAGATTAAGCTGCGGATCAATCTCGTCGGCGCCGTCGACGGTGATGTCGAGGTGGTCGATCTCGTCGAGCGTGGTCAACGGCACGCCACAGCGCTCCGCATCCGCGCGGGTCGCTTCCGAGGTCGGCACACCGATCACATTGAGTCCGGCGGCAACGCGCTCTCCCAGCAGCTCGACGAAATGCTTGGCCGTCGAGCCGGTCCCGAGCCCGAGCTGCATCCCATCACGCACCTCCTCCAGCGCGCGCGCCGCGGCCTGCCGCTTCAACTGGTCCATGTTCACGTCTGCGCCCGCCTCTCGAAATCAGGTATGCCGCCGGTAGCCGCTTGCGGCGGCCTATGTAGCCTCGTTTTTCCCCCGAGAACAGGGCCCGGAACAGGCCTATAGGCTGATCTTATGGCCCTGCCCCTTGCGTCGGCCCGGGCGGACCGATAGCGCTTTTTGCATGACCTCCAAAGACAAGATCGGCCCCTATACCCTCGTCTTCGATCTCGACGGCACGCTTGTGGATACGGCGCCAGACCTGATCACCGCCCTGAACTACGTGCTCGACCGCGAAGGCCTGCCGCCGGTGCCGATGGCCTCGGCCCGGAATATGATCGGCGCCGGCGCCCGCAAGCTGATCGAGCGGGGCCTGGAGGCGGAGGGGCGGACGGTCACGCCTGGCGACATGGACCGCATGACGGCCGATTTCATCGCCTATTACGCCGACCATATTGCGATCGAATCCCGCCCCTTCGAGGGGCTGCTTGACGCGCTCGACCTGATCGCCGCGCAGGGCCATCGGCTTGCGGTCTGCACCAACAAGCTGGAATGGCTGTCGAAGCGGCTTTTGGACCAGCTCGATCTGAGCCGCCGCTTCGCGGCGATCTGCGGTGCCGATACGTTCGGCGTCCAGAAGCCGGATCCGACCATTTTTCGCCAGACCGTGGCGCGGGCGGGCGGCGAGGTCAAAGCCAGTATCATGGTGGGGGATGCCGGAACCGACGTCGGCGTGGCCCGGCGCGCCGGCGTGCCCGTCATCGGGGTCAGCTTCGGTTATACGGACGTGCCCATCGCCGAGCTGAAGCCGGACCGGCTGATCCATCACATGCGCGACCTGCCGGCCGCCGCCCACAGCCTGATGACCGCCTAGCTGTCCGGCAAGGCCCTGGGATAACTCGATTATCCCCGCGGAACCCCGCGTTAACCATCTGTTAACTATGCATTGTCAGCCGGTTGCTTGCCCGGAACGACGCCCCTAAGGTCCGCGCGGGGTTATGTGGCAGTTCGTCGCAGTAGAAGTGGATGGGTCATGCGTCGTGTCATCGCGATTGCGTTAGCGGGAGTGAGCCTCGGTGGCTGCTCCTCGATGTCTTGGGACATGTTCAAATCGGCGCCGCCGACCCTTCAGGTCCGGCTCGAATCCAATCCCCCGGGGGCCGATGCGACGACCTCGCTGGGTGGAGGCTGCAAGACCCCCTGCTCCGTCTCGATTCCTGCCCCTGAGGCGCCGTTCACGGTCACCTACGCGCTGCCCAAGTATCAGCCGACCACCGTGCCGGTGAACGTGATCAAGACTCCCGGCGATCTCACGACCTCTGCTACTGTGACCACCGACCCAAGTCCGGTCTTCGCGGAACTTCAGCCTGCAGTGCCGCTCAAGCCCGTCAAGAAGAAGCCGCACCGGCCGAAGAAGCCGAAACCGGTCGCTGCCGCGCCCGCCGATGCTGCAGCGCCCGCAGCCGACACGGCGTTCCCCGATCCGAACGCGGGCAAGCGCTGATCTTCCGTGCGCTGCACGATTGTCCTTGTGGCATACCATGCTTAGATTGGCCGCTGAGCATCGCTTGAAGCAGCGGTGCGCTCGTCGCCGTCAGTGACAAGGCATTTTGCAAGGCATTTGGTATGAACGGATCCACTGCGAGTCCCCTCGCCGCGCTGTCGAGCCCGATGACCGATCCGTTCGGTCGCACGATTTCCTACTTGCGCGTCTCCGTCACCGATCGCTGCGATTTGCGCTGCTTCTATTGCATGTCGGAAGACATGACCTTTCTGCCCAAGGCCGACCTGTTGACCCTGGAGGAACTCGACCGGCTCTGTTCCGCCTTCATCGCCAAGGGCGTGAAAAAGCTGCGGCTCACCGGCGGCGAACCGCTGGTCCGGCGCAACGTGATGTCGCTGGTGCGCTCGCTGTCGCGGCACCTTGAGAGCGGCGCGCTGGGCGAGCTCACGCTGACCACCAACGGCACGCAACTGGCAAAATATGCGCAGGAGCTTGCCGATTGCGGCGTCCGCCGCATCAACGTCTCGCTCGATACGCTCGATCCCCGGAAATTTCGCGAGATCACGCGCTGGGGCGAGATCGACAAGGTGCTGGAAGGCATCGAGGCCGCGCGCGCTGCGGGCCTTGCCGTGAAGATCAACGCAGTGGCGCTGAAGAACCTCAACGAGGAAGAGCTCCCCGACCTGATGCGCTGGGCCCATGGCAAGGGTATGGGCCTGACCCTGATCGAGGTGATGCCGATGGGCGAGATCGGCGCGGGCCGCATCGACCAATATCTGCCGCTCTCGCTGGTGCGCGCGCGGCTTGCCCAGCAATTCACGCTGACGGATCTGGCCGAGAGCACCGGCGGGCCGGCGCGCTATGTCAGCGTCGCCGAGACCTGTGGCAAGCTCGGCTTCATCACGCCGATGACCCACAATTTCTGTGAATCCTGCAACCGGGTGCGCATCACCTGCACGGGAACGCTGCACACCTGCCTCGGCCACGAGGATGCCTCGGACTTGCGCAAGCCCTTGCGCGCCTCCAGCGACGACATGCTGCTCGCGGATGCGATCGACCGCGCCATCGGGCTGAAGCCCAAGGGCCATGATTTCATCATCGACCGTCGCCACGACCGCCCCAGCGTCTCCAGGCATATGAGCGTCACCGGCGGCTGAGAATTCGCCGCCCGCGCGGCTGCCTTAAGCTTTTGCGATCTTAAGCTTTTGACCCGCCGTCAATTTGCCCATTTTCCGATTGACGGCGCACAAGCCCGCTGATTTGGTGCGACCGCCTTTGCTTGCCCGGCAGCCATAAGCCGGCCCGCCCCTTTGGCGGTCGCGGTCAAGACAGCAAGGCATGAGGGGAGGACTGACGCCGCAATCGCTTTCGGTCTGCGATCCGTGCGGTCGCGTGCTTTTGCACGCCGGCCGGGCGTTGCGTGCTGAAGCCTCCCGTGAAGTGTTGGGCCGCGACGGAGAGAAGGTAAAATGCGTCCATTGCTGGCGATGAGTAACGCCATCGACGCCCTCAATGAGAAGATTGGGTACGTCTGTAACCTGCTCGTGCTCTTCGCATGCCTGGTCAGCGCGGCCAATGCCATGATCCGCTACGCGTTCAGCTACTCGTCCAACGGCTGGCTGGAGCTGCAATGGTACATGTTCGCGATCCTGGTGATGTTCGGCGCGTCCTACACCTTCAAGCGCAACGAGCATGTGCGGGTCGAAATTCTCTATCTGATGCTGTCCGAGCGCGGCCAGCTCTGGCTCGACCTGATCGGCACGCTGTTCTTCCTGATCCCTTCCTGCCTCCTGCTCGCTTATCTGTCCTGGCCGTTCTTCATGCAGGCCTATGACGTCGGCGAGATGTCGGGCAATGCCGGCGGCCTGGTCCGCTGGCCCATCAAGTTCGTGATCCCCGCCGGCTTCGTGATGCTGGCGCTGCAGGGTGTTTCCGAAGTCATCAAGCGTATCGCGGCTCTCCAGGGCTATGTGACGATCGACGCCAAGTACGAGAGGCCGACCCAATGATTACGCTGGAGATGATGCCGCCGATCATGTTCGGCGGCCTGGTTCTGGCGATGCTGCTCGGCTTCCCCGTCGCGTTCACGCTTGCCGCGGTCGGCCTCTCCTTCGGCTTCCTCGCCATCCATCTCGGATTCTTCGACCTCAACTTCCTGCAGGCGATCCCGGGCCGCGTGTTCGGCAGCGTGCTCTCCAACGAGCTGCTGCTCGCGATCCCGTTCTTCACCTTCATGGGCGCGATATTGGAGAGATGTGGCCTCGCCGAGGACATGCTGGATTCGATGGGCCAGCTGTTCGGCCCTATCAGAGGCGGCCTCGGCTACTCCGTCATCATCGTCGGCTTCATCCTTGGCGCCATCACCGGCACGGTGGCGGCGCAGGTCATCGCCATGGCGCTGATCTCGATGCCGGTGATGATCCGCTACGGCTACAACATGCGCTACATCACCGGCGTGCTGGCCGCCTCCGGCACCATCACGCAGCTGGTCCCGCCCTCGCTGGTGCTGATCGTGCTCGCCGACCAGCTCGGCAAGTCGGTCGGCGACATGTATCTCGGCGCCTGGGGCCCCTCGGTGTTCCAGATCCTGCTGTTCGCCGGCTACACCTTCATCCTCGGCCTGATCAAGCCCGAGCACGTGCCGCCGGTGCCGAAGGAAGCGCGCACGCTGACCGGCTGGGCGCTGTGGAAGAAGTGCCTGATGGGCATCATCCCCTCGGCCGTGCTGATCTTCGTCGTGCTCGGCACCATGATGATGGGCCTTGCGACGCCGACCGAAGCCGGCGCCATGGGCGCGGTCGGTGCCATTGTGCTCGCCGCGATCCACCACAAGGATTTCACCTCGACCGACCGCAAGGTGCTGATCATAGGCGTGGTTGCTGCCGGCATCGGCACCATCGTCGCGATGTTGTTCACCGAGAACGTGATCTTCAAGATCGCGTTCGCCATCACCTATCTCGCGGTCGCCTGGATCTGCATCCAGGCCGCGCGCATCCCCGACCTGCGCGACCTGATCAAGCAGGGCTACGAGACCACCATGCGCATCACCTGCATGGTCACCTTCATCCTGATCGGCTCGACCTGCTTCTCGGTGGTGTTCCTCGGCGTCTCCGGCGGCGTCTGGCTCGAGCACATGCTGACGTCGCTGCCCGGCGGCGTCTGGGGCTTCCTGATCTTCATCAACCTCTTCATCTTCTTCCTGGCGTTCTTCCTCGATTTCTTCGAGATCGCCTTCATCATCCTGCCGATGATCGCGCCGATCGCGCAGAAGATCCTGGGGCCCGTCGTCGGCGACGGACCGGCGCTGATCTGGTTCGGCGTCATGCTCTGCGTCAACATGCAGACCTCGTTCCTGCATCCGCCGTTCGGCTTCGCGCTGTTCTACCTGCGCGGCGTCGCGCCGAAGGAAGTGAAGAGCTCGGACATCTATTGGGGCGCGATGCCCTGGATCGGCCTGCAGATGATCATGGTGCTGATCGTGATCGCCTTCCCGATCACCGTGACGGGCCTGCTGGACAAGCCTGTCAGTGTCGACCTCGACAAGGTCAAGATCGAGGTGCCGCAGATCGACCTGCCCCCGCTGGATTTGGGACCACCGCAGAAGTAGCGACCGCATTTCTTCCTTCTCCCCTCATGTCCGCCGAAGCCTTGGCGAAGGCGGATGCGGGAGAAGGTGGCGTTACACGTGACAAGCGCGGCAAACGCAGGCATACCGGGCCATCCTCCAACCGATGGACCGCCGCGCATGTCACGATCGCTCATCTCTTCGTCGCTCGCCCTGCTCGCCTCACTGTGGCTTGCAAGTGCCGCCGCCGAACCGATGGCCGACATCCACGCGCTGGCGCAGCAGGAGCGGCAGCCGCTGCTCGATACGCTGCGCGATCTCGTCAACATCGAAACCGGCAGCGGGGATGTCGAGGGCCTCAACGTGATCGCGGGCCGCGTCGCCGACCAGCTCAGGCGGATCGGCGGCGAGGTGGAGATCCTGCAACCCACCGACATCTATCGGCTCGATGACACGCCGGAGAAGATTGGACCTGCCGTGCACGCCACCTTCAAGGGCACCGGCACCAGGAAGATCATGCTGATCGCCCACATGGACACGGTGTATCTGCGGGGCATGCTGAAGGACCAGCCGTTCCGCATCGACGGCGACAAGGCCTATGGCCTCGGCATCGCCGACGACAAGCAGGGCGTCGCGCTCATTCTCCACACCGTCGCGATGCTGCAGAAGCTGAACTTCAGGGATTACGGCACGCTCACGGTGCTCACCAACAGCGACGAGGAGATCTCCTCGCCCGGCTGGCGCAGCACCATCACCGGGTTCGCTTCCGATCAGGACGTCGTCTTCTCGTTCGAAGGCGGCGGCACCGACGGCTCGGTGCGGCTCGCCACCAGCGGCATCGGCTCGGCCTATCTGACGGTGACAGGCAAGTCGTCGCATGCCGGTTCCCGTCCCGAGGGCGGCATCAACGCGCTCTACGAGCTCTCGCACCAGGTGCTGCAGATGAAGGATCTGTCCAAGCCCGAGCAGGGCCTGAAGCTGAACTGGACCGTGTCGAAAGCCGGCACCAACCGCAACGTGATCCCGGCCGAGGCCACCGCGCAGGCCGATGCGCGCGCGCTGAAGGTTTCCGATTTCGACGAGCTGGAGAAGACTCTGCAGGAGAAGATCAGGAATCGCCTGCTGCCGGACTCCAAGGTCGAGCTGAAATTCGAAGTGCGGCGCCCACCGCTCGAGGCCAACGACGCCTCGCGCCGCGTGGCGGCCTACGCCAGGACGATCTATCAGGAGCTCGGACTATCCATGAACGTTGCCGAGAAGGCGACGGGCGGCGGCACCGATGCCGCCTTTGCCGCGCTCAAGACCAAGGGCGCCGTGATCGAAGGCATGGGGCTGTCAGGCTTCGGCGCGCATTCCAATGACGCCGAATATGTGAAGCTCGACAGCATCGTGCCGCGCCTCTATCTGACCACGCGGATGATCATGGATCTGTCCACAGGCAAGCTGAAATAGCGGTCGGCGTTCTTCCTTCTCCCCTTGTGGGAGAAGTGGTTCTCTCCACGAGCGCAGATATCGTAGGGTGGGCAAAGCGAAGCGTGCCCACGTACTGCAAAATTCGGTTAGAGATGGTGGGCACGGCGCGAGTGCGCCTTTGCCCAGCCTACGCTTCCTGAAGGCAAGCGGAGAGGGTTAAGCCCCCTCCTCCGCCAGCCTGAACCGCAGCGTGAACTCGGCGCCGCCGCCGGGGAGATTGTCCACCGCAACCGTTGCAGCATGATCGTCGGCGACGCCCCGCACGATCGAGAGGCCGAGGCCCGCACCGTCGCTGCGCTGGCGATCCCTGCGCCAGAAGCGCTGGAAGATCAGCTCACGCTCCTCTTCGGTCACGCCGGGGCCGCAATCGCGCACCCGCACCGAACCGTCGTCGCCGACCTCGACGTCGACGGACGTCTCCTTCGCGGTGAACTTGATGGCGTTTTCGGCGAGGTTGAAGACCGCGCGCTGCAGCATCTCGGAATTGCCGTGGATCAGCACGGGCGCCTCGGCGCCCTTGAGCGCGATGTCCTTGTGCTGTGCGATCGCGAGGGGCGCGATCGCGCCGACCACCTCGGCGCAGACGGCGCGCAGATCGGCGGTCTCGCCGGGATCGAGCACCAAGGTGTCGAGCTCGGCGATCTCCAGCAGCTGGGCGACGATCCGGCTCATGCCTTCGATGTCGTCATGCAGGAGCTGCCTGACCGCACTGTTGCCGAGGGTCTCGATGCGCGTGCGCAGGATCGCGAGCGGCGTGCGCAACTGATGGGCCGCGTCGGCCGTGAACTGGCGCTGCAGGCGAAAGCCGTCCTCGAGACGGTCGAGCGCCTGGTTCACCGCGGTGACCAGCGGCATGATCTCGCGCGGAATCTGCTCCGTCGGCAGACGGACGTCCGTGCGGGCAGGGCCGATATTGCTGGCCTCTTCCGACGCCTTCCAGAGCGGCGCAATGGCGCGGCGGAAGATGAAGATGTCGATGGCGAGCAGGATCAGAAGAATTGGAATGGTGATCCACCCGACCCGGCGGAAGAAGTTGGATACGATATCGTCGGTGATGACGTCGCGGTGGGACAGGTCTTCCCCGACCCTGATGCGAACGGTGGTGCCGTCGATCGTCTGCGTCACTTCGGCACCCGAAACCGTGTCCGACCTCACATCGCCGGTCTTCTTGTGCGATGAGAACAGCAGGCGGCCGTCGACATCGCGGATATCGTACTGGTAGCGGCCATAGGCTTCCGAATAGAGACCCCGCAGACTGTCCGGCAGATTGAACGTCACCTTGCCGTCGGGCTGGACAGAGATGCGCTCGGCAAGCGTCTCGGCCTGGGCCCGCATCGCCGCCCGATGCAGCTGGTCGATCTCGGAGTTCAACAGCCAGAACAGGACCAACGGCAGGAAGATCGCCACCACCGCGACCGCGATGATGTGCAGGAACACGATGCGCGAGATCAGCGATTTGAACGAGGGGGCCCGGAGTTTGGATCCGGTCCTATATCCGGTCTTGGACCCGATCTGGAATCCGCCCCAAGCCACGCTATTTCTCCTCGGCCATCATATAGCCGACGCCACGGATCGTGTGGATCACGACCTTGGCGCCGTGTTCAGTGAGCTGCTTGCGCAACCGGGAGACATAGACCTCGACCGCATTGGAGGCGACCTCGCCCTCGAGCCCGAAGATGTGATCCTCGACATTCTTCTTCGGCACCACCCTGCCCTGCCGGCGCAGCAAAATCTCCAGCACGGAGGTCTCGCGCGAGGAGATGATCCGCGGCTTGTCGTCGACGAAGATCTGGCGGCTCTCGGTGTCGTAGACGAGATTGGCAAGCCGCAACGAACGGCCGAGCAATTGCCCCGGGCGGCGCAGGATCGCTTCCAGCCGCGCCACCAGCTCCTCCATCGCGAACGGCTTTGCCAGATAGTCGTCCGCGCCGCTGCGCAGGCCGTTGACGCGGTCCTGCAAGCCGCCGCGCGCGGTCAGCACCAGCACCGGCAGCGGCTCCATCTGCCGTCGCAGCTCGCGCAGCACCATTAGGCCGTCGCCGTCGGGCAGGCCGAGGTCCAGGATCATCGCAGCGTAGCTCACGTTGTGCACCGCCTCACGCGCCTCCTCGGTGCTGCCGACGATATCGCTCTCATAGCCGGCCGCCGCCAGCCCGCTGGCAACCAGCCGCGACAGCTCGACATTATCCTCGACGATCAGAAGGCGCATGCAGTAAACTCAAGCTTCCGGCATTTCCGAACCGCGCGCACGCGGCGATTGCCGATCTGTTCCACCATTCAGCGGATTGGGCCAGCAAAAAATGACGGCGGTCGGGCTTTCTTCCGGGCGCATCTTTAGCGGCTTGGAACGGCGAGACGCCGCCCGAAAGACGCCGACGCAACAAAGGCTAACGACCTCTCACAACTCATAACAGGCGCGTCCCGCGCTTTGGCGGGATGATCCGGACGAAACGCCAAAGCACATCCCAAAGTACATCCCAAGGCACATCTCAAGGCACATCCCAAGGCACATCCCAAGGCACATCCCAGGCAAAGGAGAGGTTCCATGAGGACGTTCATCAGACCACGGGCCGCCGCTACGGCGGTGATGTCCAGCAACGAAGCCGTCGACCACGATAGGCGCAAGCTCCTCACCACGGCCACTACCGGCATCATGGCCGCCGGCGTCGCAACCCTGCTTCCGGCCGGCCCGGCACCAGCCGCAACGAAGGACGCGATCCGCCCCTTCAAGATCAATATCACCGACAAGGCGCTCACCGATCTCCGACACCGTCTCGCCATCACCCGCTGGCCCGACAAGGAGACCGTCGACGACGACTCGCAAGGCGTGCCTCAGGCCACGCAACAGGCGCTCATCCGCTATTGGCAGACCGACTACGACTGGCGAAAGGTCGAGGCGCGGCTCAACGCGTTGCCGCAATTTCTGACCGAGATCGACGGCCTCGACATTCATTTCCTGCACATCCGCTCGAAGCATCCGAACGCGCTGCCGATGATCGTGACGCATGGCTGGCCCGGGTCGGTGATCGAGCAGCTCAAGATCATCGATCCCCTGACCAATCCGACCGCGCATGGCGGCGGCGCCGACGACGCCTTTGATCTCGTCATCCCCTCGATGCCCGGCTATGGATTTTCGGGCAAGCCGACCACCACGGGCTGGGATCCGCAGCGCATCGCGCGGGCCTGGGTCGTGCTGATGAAGCGGCTCGGCTACAGCAGGTTCGTCGCGCAGGGCGGCGACTGGGGCTCGCCTGTTACGAACGAGATGGCCAAGCTCGGCGCGCCGGAACTGATCGGCATTCACGTCAACCTGCCCGGCGTCGTGCCGCCGGAGATTTTCAAGGCCGTGGCCTCGGGCGACCCTGCACCGGCCGACCTTACCGACGAGGAGAAGCACGTCTTCGCCCAGCTCAAGATTCAGTTCACGAAGCGGCGCGCCTATGCGCAGATCATGGGCACGCGGCCGCAGACGCTGTCGGGCCTTGCCGATTCCCCTGCCGGCCTTGCCGCCTGGCTGCTCGATCACGGCGACGGCTACGCCCAGCCGGCCGCGGCGATCGCCTCGGCCGTCGCAGGGCGTACCGTCAATGGGCATTCAGCGGGAGCGCTAACGCGCGACGACGTGCTCGACAACATCTCGCTGTACTGGCTGACCAACACCGCGATCTCCTCGGCGCGCCTCTATTGGGAGAACAAGACCAATCTCTATCTGCCGGCCAATGTCACCATCGCGGCCGCCGTGACGGCGTTCCCCGGCGAGAGCTTTGTGGCGCCGAAGAGCTGGGCCGAGCGGGCCTATCACAAGCTGATCTACTTCCATCAGGCCGAGGCCGGCGGGCACTTTGCGGCATGGGAGCAGCCCGCGATTTTCAGCCGCGAGATTCGCGACGCCTTCCGGCCGCTGCGCAGTTCAACCTGACCGCCACGACGGTGCGGCCGCTCAGGCGAGATAGCCGGACACACCGTCCCACAGCAGCTTCAGCGCCGTGACGACCAGCAGCCCGTAGCAAGCGCGGAAGACCTGCTGCTGGTCCAGCCGTCCGTGCAGGCGCCAGCCGAGCCAGACCCCGGCGGGAATGGCGAAGAGACAGATCGCCATCACGATCCATTCGTTGCCGCCGGGACGCGTCAGCAGCAGCCATGGCACCGCCTTGGTGGCATTGCCGACGGTGAAGAACAGGCTGGTCGTTCCGGCATAGACCTCCTTGGTGAGGCCGAGCGGCAACAGATACATCGCCAGCGGCGGTCCGCCGGAATGCGCGACCATGGTCGTGACACCCGAGGCGAGACCGGATGCGATCGCCTTCGGCGCCGAACGCGGCGCAATGGTCACCTTGGGATCGCCGAAGAACCACAGGCCCACGAAAATCAACGTCACAACCGCCATCACGATCGCGACGGCGCGGTGATCCAGCACGCGAAACAAGAGATAGCCAAGACCGATGCCGATCACGAGCCCAGGCAATAGCAGCACCAGGTCCGGCTTCGACCAGGTCGACGGCTTCCAGTAGCGCAGCGCAAACAGGTCCATCGCGATGAACAGCGGCGCGAGCAAGCCGCCGGCGGTCACCGGGTCCATCACAAAGGACAGCAGCGGAATGCCGACGATCGAGAAGCCACCGCCGAACGCGCCCTTCATGAAGCAGATCAGGAACACGCCTGATAAGGCGATGAGGATGGTGGTGAGCGTCATCTCCATATCGGTTGCTCCGACACCACCGCCCGCTCGGCGTCGCTACGAAGCGCGTGAGCGCGACGAGCTGTCGCTGCGGAAGAACAAGCGGGGCAGCGCTGAAGGCACGCCAAACGACAGTCCGATGAACGCGAGAAACAGGTCGAAATAACTGGGGTGCATTGTCGTGGCTCCGAAGTCCCGGGGGACGAACCCGGTGCAATTTGCTGATTGCCAGGAATATGCTCCGATCTTCATATCAGTACAATAATAACATTGATCTCGGAGCAATTCCGGCGAGCGACGCCGGAAAGCGAGAGATGCATTTCTCCGCCCGTTTTGGGTGCAACGACGGAGCTGCTCAATCGCGCTTGGACTTTCGCGGTTTCGACAGAGCGTGGCGCCACGCTGTCTCCAGTGCCGACTTCAGCTCGCCCGAAGTCAGCTTCGCCAGTGTTGCCGTGGTCCAGCCTTGCTTGCCCCAGGCGTTCGGTACGGGAGCGAACGCTTCGGGCGCCGTCAGGCATTTGAGCTCCTGCTCGTCCGGCGTGAACTTGAAGTTGGCCGTCTTGCCGTCGGCAGCGAGGGTCACGTAGATCCGGGCCACCTTGAAAGCGGCGCGATCGAAGTGAGGGGCCTCCGTCGTCCCGGACAGCGACAGGGCTATGCGGCGAAGGTCTGCGCTCGTGGCCATCGGCAACTCCTGGGAAGAACGGCTCCGTGAGTCACGCCACGGCACAGCGTGCCCTCGTGCAAAATCGTGGAATCGTGACTACAACTCGTTTGCCAAACGAAGGGCCCGATTGCAGAGGCTTTTAGCCTGACGTGATGGATTATCTCTGAAAAGCAGCGCTGAGTGCAGCCAATTGGCCGCTCGTTGCCCCCTGCTCCGCCTCGGCCCGGCTTGCCGGCAAGTCCATGTAAGTGATCGGCTGATCGAACTGGCTTGCCGTGAAGTCATACCTGTGGCCTCCGATCCGATTGTAGAAATGGTCGCCGGCCGGCAACGGTGTCTTGAGCAACTCACCGCCAAAGAGGTCGTGAATGAGCAGCGACGTGACGTTGCATTGTCCTGCTGCCGGATTGTCCACGGTCCACTGGCTGGCTGTCGCTAACGACCATGCCTTGCGCAAGGCGCGCTGAACGTCATCGGGATCGAAATTCATCGTCGCCCAAGGGTGATGACCGCCACGCGGATTTCGGATTATTCGATTATCGCCTTATGCCACTGTTTTGCCCGACGGGTCAAGCCCAACTCCTTCCACGCATCACCGTCCCTACTGTGCATGGGGTTGTTTTGCAGATTTTGAATAAGCCTGCCGCATCACGAAAAAGCCCGGCCTCGCGAACGAGGCCGGGCCATTCAGTCCGACAGACTGGTCGAGGATCAGCCGCGGGTGCGCGAGCGGATCATGAAGCTGTCGTAGGTGTACTCGGCGACCTGCCACCACAGATATTCGTCGGAGCGGTAGGCCTGCATCGCGTCGATCGACTTCTTGAAGTCGGCGTTCTTGGCCGACAGCTCGGCCCACAGCTCGTTGGTCGCCTTGAGGCAGGCTTCCAGCACTTCGTTGGTGAAGGGACGCAGCTGCGTGCCGCCGGCGACCAGTCGCTTCAGCGCCGCCGGGTTCTGCATGTCGTAGCGCGCGGCCATCCAGCTATTGGCGTTGGCCGCCGCGTTGGTGAGGATCGCCTGGTAGTTCTTCGGCAGCGAATTCCACTTGTCGAGGTTGGTGAAAGCGTGGACCATCGGACCACCCTCCCAGAAGCCCGGATAGTAGTAGTACTTGGCGACCTTGGCGAAGCCGAGCTTCTCGTCATCATAGGGGCCGACCCACTCGGCTGCGTCGATGGTGCCCTTCTCCAGCGCCGGATAGATGTCGCCGCCGGCGAGCTGCTGCGGTACCACGCCGACCTTCTGGAGCACCTGGCCGGCGATGCCGCCGATGCGGAACTTCAAGCCGGAGAGGTCCGCAACGGTCTTGATCTCCTTGCGGAACCAGCCGCCCATCTGGGTGCCGGTGTTGCCGCAAGCGAAGCCGATCACGTTCGACTTCTTGAAGAACTCGTTGCCGAGCTCGGCGCCGCCGCCCTGGTACCACCAGGAGTTCTGCTGGCGCGCGTTGAGGCCGAACGGCACTGAGGCGTAGATCGCCCAGGTCGGGTCCTTGCCGACATAGTAGTAGGAGACGGTGTGGCACATCTCGACCGTGCCGTTCGAGGTCGCATCGAGCGCCTGCAGGCCGGGGACGACTTCGCCGGCGGCGAACACCTGGATCTGGAACTTGTTGTCGGTCATCTCGGCGACGTACTTCGCCAGCTGCTCGCCACCGCCATAGATGGTGTCGAGCGACTTCGGGAAGCTCGACGTCATGCGCCACTTGATCTCGGGCGAGGACTGCGCAATCGCCGGCGAGGCCACCGCGGCTGACGCAGCCGCGCCTGCTGCCGACACTTTCAGAAAATCACGACGCTTCATTTTCAGGTCTCTCCTTGCTGGGGCGTGTCCCCGAACTTCCTCTTTGCTGCCACTCGTCCCGCCGACGCGGATTTGAGCCGCGTCGAACCGAAGGGGCTTTGCTGCCGTGGCGTTTAACACGGAAGCCCTTGCCACGGAACGCGACATTGGCATGACGGGGGGCGACGAAAGTCGCATGTCCCCAGACATCAGGCTCAGGCTGCGGAAATCGCGCCCTTGAGCTGGTCCCGGACCTGTCCCGCAATGGCGCGATAGATCGCCGCATGAGGGCCACCAGGTTCGCTGTCCACGACGGGATTGCCGGCGTCGGATGTGGCGCGAATCGCCATGTGCAGCGGGATCTCGCCGAGGAACGGTACCCCGAGCTTCTCGGCCTCGTGGCGCGCGCCGCCATGGCCGAAGATGTCGGATTTCGTGCCGCAATGCGGGCACTGGAAATAGCTCATGTTCTCGACGATGCCGAGCACGGGCACGTTGACCTTCTTGAACATGGCCAGCCCACGCCGCGCGTCGATCAGCGACAGGTCCTGCGGGGTCGAGACGATCACGGCGCCCTTCAGCGGCACGTTCTGCGCCAGCGTGAGCTGCGCATCGCCCGTGCCCGGCGGCATGTCGACGACGAGCACGTCGAGCGTGCCCCATGCGACGTCGCGCAGCATCTGCGTCACCGCCGACATCACCATCGGCCCGCGCCAGATCATCGCGGTCTCTTCCTCGACCAGGAAGCCGATCGACATGATGGCGAGGCCGAAGCGCCGCAGCGGAATCATCTTGCGCTCACTGTCCAGCTCCGGCTTCTCGTGCAGGCCGGTCAGGCGCGGCACCGAGGGGCCGTAGATGTCGGCATCGAGCAGCCCGACCTTGAGGCCGAGGTCGCGCAGGCCGAGCGCCAGATTGAGCGCGGTGGTCGACTTGCCGACGCCGCCCTTGCCCGAGGCGACCGCGATCACGGCGGCGACGCCGGGAATTTCGGACTGCCGCGCCATCGGCGATTGGGCGCCGCCCTGTGGCGGCGGCTTGTGGGCGTGGACCGGCTGCACGCCTGGTGTGCCACGGCTCGGCTGCGGGGGTGGCGGCGGCGTGCTGCCAGGCTTGCGCTCGGCTGTGAGGGCGACCATGACGGTGGTGACGTCGGGGATGGCGCGCACGGCGGCCTCGGCCTCGGCCCGGACGGATTCCCAGGCCCGCGCCTCGGCGGCATCGACGTTGATCGAGAAGAACACCTTGCCATCGGACGCGCTGATCGCGCTCAGCACATTGGCATTGGTGAGCGCGACCCCGCGGGGCGACTTGATCTTGGCGAGGCTGTCGAGGACCTGTTGCTGCGTCACGCTCAAAGCGCATCTCCTGGAAGTTCAAGATGCCCCATTAGAGCGGAAACGGCCAAAAGGCTACTGCCTGCCGATATCGTCAGCCATCTCCTTGGGTGCGGTCCCCTGCTCCAGGGCCGCCTCGTAATTGAGCTCGATCATGACCCCGTTGGGGTCATGGACGAAGATCTGCCAGAGCTCGCCGCCGGGCACCTGGCGGGAGTCGAATTTCATCCCTTTGGAAGCCAGGCGCTGCTTCATGCCGTCGAAGCCACGGCTGACGAAGGCGACGTGGTGGACCACGCCGGAATCCGGCTTTTGCGGCTCGGAGGTCGGGGAAATATCGACGAGGTGCACGACCGGCTTGCCCTCGCTGTACATCCAGGCCCCGGGGAAGGCGAAATTCGGCCGGGGTCCTTTTTCGAGGCCCAGCACGTCCTCGTAGAAGCAGACCGTGTCGGCCAGATGCCGGGTCCGAATATTGAAATGATCGAGGACGCCAACGCTCACGCTGCCCATGCCTTTACTCCCTTTTTTTATGCAGGTCCTTGAGGCCCGCCATCCTAGCACAGGAGGCCGCCAAACGAAGCCGTTGCCCTCCGCCCCTAACGGTTTATGGTGCGCCCGTTCCCCCCTCAGGCGGAACCTTAGGGATCCCCGGCTGGCGCCCCTCGCCCGGCTGCAACCGTAAAACTCAAGCTACGGACACACATATGGCTAAAGTCGCTTTCCTCGGTCTCGGCGTGATGGGTTTTCCCATGGCCGGACACCTCGTGAAAAAAGGGGGCCATGAGGTCACCGTCTACAACCGCACCGCGGCCAAGGCGAAGGAGTGGGCGGACAAGTTCGGCGGCAAGACGGCACCGACCCCGAAGGCTGCCGCCGAGGGCCAGGATTTCGTGATGTGCTGCGTCGGCAATGACAACGATCTGCGCGCCGTCACGATCGGCCCCGACGGCGCATTCGCAGGCATGAAGAAGGGCGCGACCTTCGTCGATCACACCACCGCCTCCGCCGAAGTCGCGCGCGAGCTCGACGCGGCGGCGACCAAGGCCGGCTTCAAGTTCATCGACGCGCCCGTCTCCGGCGGCCAGGCCGGCGCCGAGAACGGCGTGCTGACGGTGATGTGCGGCGGCGCGCAAGAAGACTATGCCGGCGCCGAACCTGTTATCACGGGCGCGTATGCACGGATGTGCAAGCTGCTCGGGCCCGCCGGAAGCGGCCAGCTGACCAAGATGGTCAACCAGATCTGCATCGCCGGCCTCGTGCAGGGCCTCTCGGAAGGTATCCACTTCGCCAACAAGAGCGGCCTCGACGTCGCGGCCGTGATCGAGACCATCTCCAAGGGCGCGGCGCAGTCCTGGCAGATGGAGAACCGCTACAAGACCATGAACGAGGGCAAGTACGATTTCGGCTTCGCGGTCGAGTGGATGCGCAAGGATCTCTCGATCGCGCTCGCCGAAGCCCGCCGCAACGGCGCCAGCCTGCCGGTCACCGCGCTGGTCGACCAGTTCTATGCCGAGGTCGAGAAGATGGGCGGCAAGCGCTGGGATACGTCGAGCCTGCTCGCGCGCCTCAATCGCTGACCTGATACTGCCTTGCTGACCGCGATCGCCGCAATCTTCGTCGTGACCTATGCGGCGATCGCGCTCGAGCATCCCCTCGGGATCAGCAAGACCGCGACCGCGCTTCTCGGCGCGGGTCTGCTCTGGACCATCTACGCGGTCACCATCAGGGATCACGCGCTGGTCAGTCATCAGCTCGACGAGTCCGTCGCGGCTACCGCGCAGATCGTGTTCTTCCTGATCGGAGCGATGACGATCGTCGAGGTAGTCGACGCCCATGACGGCTTCGAGGTCATCACCTCCCGCATCAACACGACGAGCCAGGTCACGCTGCTATGGGTGGTCGGCTTCGTGTCCTTTGTCCTGAGCGCGATCCTGGACAATCTGACGACCACCATCGTCATGATCTCGCTCATCCAGCGCCTGATCGCCCGGCGCGACGACCGCTTGCTATTCGCCTCCCTCATCGTCATCGCGGCGAATGCCGGCGGCGCATGGACCGTGATCGGCGACGTCACCACCACAATGCTGTGGATCGGCGGCCAGATCACGCCGTTGAAGATCATGCGCGCGCTGTTCCTGCCCGCGCTGGTTAATCTGCTCGTGCCGCTCACCTTCATCAGCCTATCGCTCAGGGGCAAGACCATCGCGGCGCCGCAATCGGAGGACGGATTGCTCGCCGTTGACCGGTTCGAACGTAACCTGATGTTCTGTCTCGGGCTCGGCGTGCTGATTGCGGTGCCGGCCTTCAAGACGCTCACGCATCTGCCGCCCTTCATGGGCGTGCTAATCGGCCTCGGTATCGTCTGGCTGGTCGGCGAGGTCCTTCACCGCAACAAGGATGAGCACGTGCGCCAGCCTCTCTCGCTCGGGCATGCGCTGACCCGGATCGACATGGGCTCGATTGTGTTCTTCACCGGCATTCTGCTCGCGGTCGCCTGCCTCGAACATGCCGGCCTCCTGACGATGCTGGCCAGATGGCTGGAGACGACGATAGGCCGCCAGGACGTCATCGTCGTCGTGCTTGGCCTGGTCAGCGCCATCATCGACAACGTGCCGCTGGTCGCGGCGACCATGGGCATGTACGACCTCGGCCACTACCCGACGGACAGCTTCCTCTGGGAGTTCATCGCCTATTGCGCCGGCACCGGTGGCTCGATCCTGATCATCGGCTCGGCGGCGGGCGTTGCCGCGATGGGGCTGGAGCGGATCGAGTTCCTCTGGTACGCCCGACGCATCGCGGGCGCGGCGCTTGCGGGCTATCTGGCTGGCGCCGTGGTCTACGTCGCGCAACATGCGTGGCTGCACTGACCCGATCCAAATTTAACGCCTCGTTAACGTAATTCTTTAGCTCCTTAAGTCACCTCTTAAGGATTTCTTGCCAGAGATAGACAATGCAGAAGGCGCGCGTCCGACGCGGGCAGGAACCGTTGTTGCTTGATGAGTAACCCCGCTGAAAAGCCTGAGGTAGTGCAGCTTCCGGCCGCGCCGGTCAGCGCTCCATCAGTGAGCAGCCGAAGGGCTGCGTCGCAGCGGGTCCGCGAGGCACGCGACAAGTTAACGTCGACCAGCGGAACCCGGCCGGCCTTCGACGCCGAGCTGTTGCGCCAATATGCCCAGACGCGGCTATCGGCATCCTATGTCGTGATGCTGCTGGTGGTCGCGACCGGTGTGCTGTTCGGACTGTGGATGCAGCCGATCCCCGCCGCCGCCTGGACCGCCGGCATGATCTGCCTTCACGCGGCGATGATCCGCAGCTGCCGCCGCTTCCTGGCAGAGCCCGCCTCGCCGGCGGCAACGCGCGCCTGGCGGACACGTTTCGTCGTGCTCGACCTGCTCTATGGCCTGTGCTGGATGGCGATCCTGATCCATCCCGTGCTCGACATGGTCACGGAAACGCTGATGATGTTCCTGATGCTGCTGGTGATCGCAGTGTCGAGCATGCTTGCCGCCAATCTGCCGATCGCAGCCCTCGCCGCCACCGCGCCTGTTGCGGTCGCCATGGCGCTGAGCTTTGCGATGACCGGCTCGCTGGACAATTACATCCTGGCCGCGCTCGCGCTCGCGGCCGAAGGCTATTTCGCGTTGCTGGCGCATCGTCTTCACTCATCGACCTTCGCGACGCTGGAGGCGCGGGCCGAGAAGGACGCGTTGATCGGCGAGCTCGAACAGGCCAAGGCGATCTCGGACGAGGCGCGGCACCGCGCCGAATCCGCCAACGTGGCGAAATCGCGCTTCCTGGCACAGATGAGCCATGAGCTGCGCACGCCGCTCAACGCCATCCTCGGCTTCTCCGAGGTGATGAAAAGCGAGATCTTTGGTGCGCATGCGGTGCCGGTCTACAAGGAATATTCCGCCGACATCCATAATTCGGGCGTGCATCTGCTCAACCTCATCAACGAGATCCTCGATCTGTCGCGGATCGAGGCCGGCCGCTACGAATTGAACGAGGAAGCGGTGTCGCTGGTCGGCATCGTCGCCGACTGCCATCATCTCATGAAACTGCGCGCCTCGAGCCGAGGCATCACCATCCACGAAGTGTTCGAGCAGGCGATGCCGCGGCTCTGGGCCGACGAGCGCGCGATCCGCCAGGTCGTGCTCAATCTGCTTTCGAACTCGATCAAGTTCACCCCGCAGGGCGGCGAGATCTGGCTGAAGGCCGGCTGGACCGCCTCGGGAGGCCAGTACCTCTCGGTCAGGGATTCCGGCTCGGGCATCCCCGAGGACGAGATCCCGATCGTGCTCGCCTCGTTCGGCCAGGGCTCCAACTCGATCAAGTCGGCCGAACAGGGCGCGGGCCTCGGCCTGCCCATCGCCAAAAACCTGATCGACCTGCATGGCGGCACCTTCACGCTGAAATCGAAGCTGCGCATCGGCACCGAAGTGATCGTCACCTTCCCGCCGGAGCGCGTGATGAGCGCGCTGGCGCCGCTATCGGAGGATTCGCCACCACTGCAGCCAGAGAGTTCTATGCTTCTCGATGAAAAGCGCCGGCCGCGCCACAAGCCCATCATGAGTGCAGGCACGGGCTCGTAAAACACATGCTTGCCGACATGCCCGATATTCCTTCAATATCCACGTATGAGCAAAGAAACGCCGTGCGTCGCCGTCTGCATGATCGATCCCAAAACCAAGCTGTGCTTCGGCTGCGGCCGGACCTTGCCGGAGATCGCGCGCTGGCACGCCATGGAGAGCGTCGAACGGCTCGCCGTCATGGCGCTGTTGCCGGCGCGCATGGCGGACGCTGGCCTTTTGCCGATCGCGGGATCGCCGAAACGCGCCTGACCGGCGTCCGGGCCATCGGAGGCGTGCGATGATCCGCCTCCTGCTCGTTCTCATCTTGCTGGCAGGAACCGGGGGCGCCGTCGTCGCCTATGGCGATCCCGGCCAGATCGCGCGCGCAAGCCACACGGTCTCACATATTTTCCGCGCGCAGACCGCGGTGCCGGCCCCCGCCGTGCAGATCCAGCGCGGTCAGGGCGGAGAATTTGCGCTGCGCGCCAAGATCAACGGCGTCGCCGCGCCGATGGTGATTGACACCGGCGCCACCTCCGTGGTGCTGACCTGGGAGACCGCAAAGGCGATCGGCCTGCCACTCGAGATGCTCGAATACGACGTCGACCTCGAAACCGCCGGCGGCCACACCAAGGCAGCCCGGCTGACGCTCGATCGTCTCGCCGTCGGCCATCTCGTCGAGAAATCGGTGCCGGCCCTCGTCGTGCAGCGCGGGCAGATGAAGACCAATTTGCTCGGCATGAGCTTCCTCGATCGCCTCGAGAGCTGGGGTGTGCGCTCCGACACGCTGATGCTCACGGGCTATCCGGAGCTGCAAAGTAGCCATCGCCGCGCCCGCACGGCAGTGGATTGAGGACCTAGGCTGCCGCCTCGGCCGGCGCGCGTGTCCCAACACGCGCGATCGCATCGCGCAGCACATCAACCCCAGCTCCCGGCCTAACGCCCTGTTCGGCAAGATGGCGACGGAAGGCCCGCGCGCCGGGCACTGCGTGGAAGGCGCCGACGAAATGCCGCGTTATGGCGTGCAGGCGCGTACCGCGCGCGAGCTGCGCCTCGATATAAGGCATCATCGCCTCGAACGCGTCCTGCATCGTCGCATGCGGAGGAGCTTCGCCGAAGATGTCGCTATCAAGGGCGAGCAGCCGCCACGGCTCCTGATAGGCGGCCCGGCCGAGCATGACGCCATCGACATGCGCAAGATGCGCTTTCGCCTCCTCGATACCGAGAACGCCGCCATTGATGATGACAGGCACATCCGGCATCGCGCGCTTGAGCCGATAGACACGATCATAATCGAGCGGCGGAATGTCGCGGTTTTCCTTCGGCGAAAGACCGTTCAGCCACGCTTTTCGCGCATGCACGATCAGCGCGTCGCAGCCTGCAGCCACGACGGCGCGCGCCAGCGTATCCAGCGCGACTTCGGGATCCTGGTCATCGATGCCGATGCGGCATTTCACCGTAACGGGAACGGACACCGCGCCCTTCATCGCGTCGACACATCTTGCGACGAGCTCCGGCTCCGCCATCAGGCAGGCACCGAAGCGACCGTCCTTTACCCGGTCGGACGGACAGCCGACATTGAGATTGATCTCGTCATAGCCGAACTGTTCGCCGATCCGCGCAGCTTTCGCGAGCTCACCAGGATTCGATCCGCCAAGCTGAAGCGCTACCGGGTGCTCCACCGCGTCAAAGCCGAGCAGCCGCTCCCGATCGCCATGAATGATCGCGCCGGTGGTCAGCATCTCCGTGTACAGCAGCGCCCGCCGAGTCAGATGGCGGTGGAACACCCGGCAATGCCGGTCGGTCCAATCCATCATCGGCGCGACGGAAAAGCGATAGCTTTGCGATTTCAATAATTTACACCCTACTCCAATCGGCTATGCCAGGAAAAACCGGCATTCGCCGCTGACCATTTGAAGCGCGCATATCCTTTGCCTGAACGCACTTCCGGTTCAACTGGAATAAAGAGGCCGATCTGTTCCATCGACGGCCCTATCGTCAGATGGCGGCGATGTCCAGCTTCGAGCCGTCGACCAAACGCGAGAGCCGGAACGGTGTGGGATCGACACAAGGCGTGTCGTTAACGACAAGCTCTGCGGCCAGATAGCCGAGCCCCGGGCCCAAACCGAAGCCGTGACCCGAGCAGCCCGCCGCGAGGACGAGGCCTTGCACCCCGTCCACCCGCGACACCACAGGAACTGCATCCGGGGTGCAATCGACGAAGCCGCCCCAGGCGCTATTGATCTTGATTTCGCCGAGTTGGGGGAAGGTTTTCCGGACACTCTCCACCACTTGGCTCACCAGCCATTTCAAGGGCGGAGGATCCAGCACGCGATTCTGCTCGAAGATCCGATCGTCGTTGGTCAGCAGCGCCGCCATTGAATCCGGTCCCGAAACGAACGATTGGCCGACGCCGAGCCTGACGTTCTTCAGGCGACGCATGAACTGCGGCATGAATTCCCGGCTATACCGGATAGCCTGAGGCGTGATTTCGAGGTTCGCCTTGCCGCTGATCGCAAGCGTATAGCTGCCGTCCAGTCGGCGCGTGATCGTGCAGTAAGGAGTGGAGACCGCCTCGCCTATGTTGATTGTCGGGGTAGAGCGCAGCGCGGTCTGACGGATGCTCGCTTGAGGGAAACTGATCCCGAGCGGCCGAAGGAGGCGCGAGGACCAGGCGCCGGCCGCGCACAGCACCGCGCTGGTTCTGATATAGCCCTTCTCCGTCTGCACGCCCGCGATCCTGCCATTGGCCAAGTCGAGCGCCCGCGCGGCGCATCCCTGGTGGATTGTGGCGCCCAGAGTTCTGGCCCCCTCGGCGATACCAGGCGCGGCAAGCGCAGGTTCGGCCTTGCCGTCCCGAGCCGAATAGGTCCCGCCGACCCATTTGTCGCGCGCTTCGGGGACGCGCTCGGCCACCTCCGCCCGGCTCAGCACGCGGGTGTCGACGTCGTACTCCCTGGCGACCTCGCGCCACCTTTCCCAGCCGGCGAGCACGGCCTCGTCGTGGGTCGCATAGACGAGACCGCAGCGTCGAAATCCGAGGTCCCGATTGATATCGCGCGTGAGCTCGTCCCACAGCCGCATGGAGATCACCGAGAGCGGCAATTCGCGGCGATCGCGGTTCTGCTGGCGGCACCAACCCCAGTTTCGGCTCGATTGTTCACAGGCGACGTGGCCCTTCTCGAGGAGCGCCACAGAGAGGCCGCGCTTCGCCAGGTAATAGGCGGCCGTAGAGCCGAGGATGCCGCCGCCGACGATGACGACGTCGGCCTCGGCTGGGAGACGCTCATCGCTGTGAATGCGCTCGACGTGGGGCGACATGTTTCAACGAACCTCGGCTGCCGGGGATGCGAAAAGGAAAGTCCCGATCAGCGCCTTCATCGCATCATGCGCGCGATAGAATGTGCTGAAATCATCTCGGACTTCGCAAGATGTAGGGGTGTTTGACCGCCTGATCGGACGATGCTGCTCAAGCCCCAGCCGCGTCCCAATTCGGCGGAGGGCGGCGCGACCTGCTCGTCCGTTGGATTGCTCCGGTATCGCTGGCCTTCATCGATAAAATCCGAGGACGGCCTTGGTCTCCAGATACTCCTCCATGCCCTCAAGACCGTATTCCCGACCGTTGCCGGAGCGCTTGTAGCCGCCGAAAGGTGCGTTGGGGTCCCAGTCGGGATGGTTGAGATGCACTTGCCCCGACTGGATTTGGCGGGCGACTGCGCGCACCGTCTCCATGTCCGTGCCTTGTACATGAGCGCCGAGGCCGTAGACGGTGTCGTTGGCGATCGCGATGGCTTCGTCCACCGAGTCGTAGGGAATGATCGCCAACACCGGGCCGAAGATCTCCTCCTGCGCGATCCTCATGTCTCGATGGACGTTGGAGAAGATCGTTGGCCGCGCATAGAGGCCAATCTGAAGGTCCTCAGGCCGCCCCGGCCCGCCGATGACGAGCTTGGCGCCTTCCTTCAGACCGACATCGATCATGGTCTGCACGCGCTCGAACTGCGGCCGGTTAGCAATCGGACCATGAGTCGTGCTTTCCGCAAGGGGATCGCCGACAACCAGTTCTGAAGCAGCCGCGGCCGCCAAGGTCTCGACCCCTTCCATGTGTGAGCGAGGCACGAGCATGCGGGTCGGTGCGCTGCAGGATTGACCGAGATTGCGGAAGGCGGCGCCGACGCCGAGCGGAACAGCGCGGCTGAGATCGGCGTCCGGCAAGATGATATTCGGCGACTTGCCGCCGAGCTCCTGGGCAACGCGCTTGACGGTGGGCGCTGCCGCTTGCGCAACGAGAACGCCAGCGCGCGTCGAGCCGGTAATCGAGATCATGTCCACCTGCGGATGCGACGCCAGACGAGCGCCCACGATCGGACCTGTTCCATTGACGAGGTTGAAGACGCCGGGCGGACAACCGGCATCGTCCATCACCTCGGCGAATAGCAAGGCGCTCAGGGGCGACAATTCGCTCGGCTTCAACACCACCGTGCAACCGGCCGCGAGCGCGGGGCCGACCTTGGCTGTGATCTGGTAGAGAGGCCAATTCCAGGGGGTGATGAGGCCGCAGACGCCAATCGCCTCTCGCATGATCGCGGTGCTGCCGCGTGGGGTGACGAACGGATAGTTCGCGAGATTGTCGCGTGCGACACGGATATGTTCGGCGGCAAGCGGCACCTGGGCCCGACGCGCATAGGTGATGGCGGCTCCCATCTCGCACGTCAGCGCCTGCGCGAACAACTCCAGCCGCTCGAGCAGCAAACCATGAACCCGGTTGAGCAGCGCCGCTCTGTCAGCAGGCGGTGTCATGGACCAGCTGGCGGAGGCGCTTCTCGCAGCTGCAGCCGCACAGTCCACATCCTCATCATTGCCGAGAGCAATGTCGGCGATCGGCTGCTCGGTCGCCGGATTGACGACGCTCACCGCGGCCGATCCAGCCGGCTTCCGCCATTCTCCATCGATGTAGAATTTGCTGAGGAAGCCGGCTTCCGCCAGGTATCGAACGGGCGAGGTCATTGGAAGCGATCCTTTCGACGGCCTACCAGCCGCGCACCCGGGGCCATCGCGCTTCGATCGCGTCGCTGCCGGCGGAGACGACGTTATACAATTCGTGTTGCGACGCCGTTGCACAGGCGTGATTGGGCAGGATGCGGACCTTCGCGCCGACCGGAAGATTGGGCAAAGCGTGCGCCGACCCGGGCCTGATGGCGAGGATGCCGTGCTCCTGGCTCGCTTGCGAAACGATCAGGTCGGGATAGATCTTGCCGGCGACATCGCAGACCAGACCGTATCCCTGGTCGACCCGCTGCGCCGCGGTGCCGCGGTCGCGCGACAGTGCCATCCACCCCGCATCAACCAAAATCCAGCCCTTCTCGGGCTTCGTGCCGATCACGGTGGCGAGCACCGAGATGGCGATGTCGTCGGTGGTGCAGACGCCGACACCGTGCATGACCAGATCGAAGAACATGTAGACGCCGCAGCGCATTTCCGTGACGCCGGTCAGGTCTTCGGCGAAATGGGCGGTGGGCGTCGAGCCGACGCTCACGACAGGGCATTCATGCCCCGCCGCGCGCAATGTCGTTGCGGCGGCGACGGCCACGGCCCTTTCGTTCTCCGCAGCCGCGACAAGGGCCGCGGGCGTGCTGAGGCCGTAGGATTCGCCGGCATGCGTGAGAATGCCGGCGATCTTGACGCCTGCCTCGGCGAGCGCCGCCGCGACGGCGATGAGCTTGGAATCGGTCGCCGTCAGCCCGCCGCGGTGACCGTCGCAATCGATCTCGATGAAGGCGGATGGTGTCACACCGGCTGCGCGACCGGTCGCGCCAAGCATGGCCGCCTGCTCAGGCGAATCCAGCAGCACCTTGAGGTCGACGCCTGCTTTCCGCAGGCGCATTGCTCTGTCGGCGGTGTGAGGAGAAAGTCCCACGGCATAGGTGATATCCCGGAATCCATGCTGCGCGAAATACTCCGCTTCCGCCAAGGTGGAGACGGTGATCGGTCCCGCTCCCGATGGATAGACGCGTTGGGCGACGTCAATGGATTTCGCCGTCTTCATATGGGGACGCAGCACGACGCGTTGCCCTGCCATACGAGAGGACAGGCGCACGAGATTGCGGTCCAGGCGGTCCTTGTCGAGCAGGAGAGCCGGTGTTGCCAACGCACCGACCGTTGCGACCGTCTCGCCCGGACCGGCATCTGGGATATCAGTTCTGTCCATCTCCCCGCGCAGCATCCCGATGTCCCCTTATCCGAATGACTGGTTGGCGAGGCCGAACATGCGGGCCGGTCCAGTCCATGGAGCCGGTGTCCCCAGCACCATGGTGGTGGCATCACTGACCCGTTGCAGCCCGATGCTTTCGAGCCATTCCCCGAGTTGCGAGGAGGCCGGAGTATCGATCCGGACGAAGACAGGGCCGAGCCGCGCGATCGCGAATTCGATCAGCGCGCGTGCATCGGTCGGGCTTTCGGCCACCACGGGGCCGATGACGTGCCCGCGGCCGAAAAGACGAGAGATGGCGTAGCCGCAAAGCATGCCGTCACGCAGCAGGACATAACAGTCACCGCTATCGAACAGCCGATTCAGCAACTGCCGCCGCTCCAACCCCGTAGCAATGCGGTCGAGCCGCGCGATCGCTCCGAACTCCGATGCGGCCATCGGCCTGAGGAGGCCAGGTCGCGGCGTCTCGTGGCTTGGGCGTGGAATTCCCTGATGCTGATGGATGATCCCGGTCGGCACAAAGCCGCGGCGGCGATAAAGCGTGACGCCTTCGGCGGTCGAGTTCAGCGAGATGATCCGCGGGCGCGCGGACGTCAGCAACGCATCCATCAGCCGCGCCCCATAGCCGCGGCCCTGAGCGGCCTTCGCGACGATGATCATGCCGGCGGACGCATGCGTCTCGCCGTACGGCCACCACGCCGCGGTGCCGATCACCGTCCCACCGCGCTGCAGAACAAAGCCATAGCCCAACTGCAGCGCAACGTCCCAATCCTCGATCCGGTAGGGCCAGGACATCTCCTGCGAGAGCTTCAGGGCGCCTTCCAGATGCGATCTGGAGAAAGGAAGCAGGGCCACGTCTGCATTGTCACGATCTTCGGCCTGGTAAGCTGCGGTTGTCATATTGAGTAGACGTCTCTTGCGGGGTTTGCCGGCCTGATCGCCAATGCCTGATAGCGTGAGGCCACCTCATGATCCCCGCGCAGTTCGCAGCGTAACTTGGGTGCGACGGCATTACGCCGCCGGGCTGGCGCAAAGTTCGGCATAGAATTTCATTGATGATGCGGCAACAGGATCAATCTGCTGCCATCGGCGGTGAGGCGTCCCATCAATAGGGCGTCGCCTTCTCGTCAACTCTCGGGGCGTGCATGGCGTTTGCGTCTCGTATGATCAGCCGTGGCTCGGCTCGACGTATCAAATGTGGTCGTCTCGAACGTCGAGGGCATCTCGCAGACCGTCGCCGATGAAGTTGAAGCTCGTCACCGCAATCGTAATTGCGGCACCGGGAATGATCGCGAGCCATGGAGCGCTCGCCAGATATTGCTGGGCGCCGTTGAGCATATTGCCCCAGCTCGGCAGCGGCGGCTGGATGCCGTAGCCGAGGAAGCTGATATAGGCTTCCAGCAGAATCGCGCGGGCGACCGCCAGGCTTGCGGCCACGATGATCGGACCCATGGCATTGGGCAAGATCTCGCGGAACATGATATGCTTCCCGCTGAGCCCCACCATGCGTGCAGCCTGGACAAACTCGCGCTCGCGCAGCGAACGGACTTCGGCCTCGACGATCCTGGCAGTTTCCATCCAGCTCGTGACGGCAATGATGACGGTGATCATGACGGGACTCGGCCGCAGCGTCGCGGCCAGCGCCAGGACGAGGAAGATCGAGGGATAGGACAGGAAGCCGTCCACGGTACGCATCAGCGCCACCCCGACCCAGCCACCGCGATAGCCGGCCGTCACGCCGACCAAGGTGCCGATCAGCGTTGACAGCAACATCGCGGAGAAACCCACCAGCAGCGAGATGCGCCCGGCCATCAAGAGCCGTGCGGCCAGGTCACGTCCCAAGGGGTCGGTGCCCAAATAGTGCTGACCGCTGAGAGGTGGAGCAAAGCGCGCGCGCAGGTCGATCTGGAGGGTATCGTAAGGCAAGGCATAGGGACCGAGGACGCACGCCAGCACGAGCAGGCTGATCATCGCGATCCCAACGAGCGCCAGATGATGACGCGTGAAGCGGGACACCGCACGGCTGTGCCACCAGCGAGTCGGAGTAGCGGGCGCGGCGATGACGGTCATATCTGCTGCCTCCTGTTATCAGGCGTTACTCCGCGGGCTCAGCCCAGGCGAATGCGCGGGTCGACGGTGGCGATGATGATGTCTGCGATCAGGTTGCCCAACACGACCAGGATCGCCGAGAATATCAACAGCCCCATCACGACGGGATAGTCGCTGTAACCGAGACTATCGAGAAACAGCCGACCCATTCCCGGCCACGTAAAGACCGTCTCGGTGACCAACGCGCCGGTCAGGATGCTGGGCAGCTGCATCCCTGCCAGCGTGATCATCGGCAGCAACGCATTGCCGACGACATGCTTCAGCAGGATGCGGCGCTCGCTGACGCCCTTGGCGCGCGCCGTCTTGACGAAATCCTGACTCAGCGCATCGAGTGTCGCCGTGCGCATGTAGCGGCTCCAGATCGCGACATGAACGAGCGACAGCACAAGGCTCGGCAAGATCAGGTGATGCAGATAGTCCAGCACGGAGCCGTCGCCGATCGTGTACATGTTACCTGCAGGAACCCACCCGAGCTTCAGGGTGAAGATGTAGATGCCGATGAGGCCGAACCAGAAAGTCGGGACCGACAGCGCGACCATGGCGCCGACGGTCGCGCAGTAGTCAAACAGGGAATAGCGGTGGGTCGCCCCGCGGATTCCGATCCAGGCACCGACGGCGATCGCAAATGCGGTGGACGTGCCCATGAGCAGCAGCGTCGCCAGCAGGTGCCGACCAATCACCGCCAGCACCGAAGAGCCGTCGCGGAATGAGTGTCCCCAATCGCCCTGGAGCAGCCGCCAGGCCCAATCGAGATACTGAATCCATAGCGGCCGGTTTAGCCCGAGCTGCGCCGCGAGCCGCTCCACATCCTTCTGCGTCATGCCCGGATCGAGCCCGAACTGCGCGAGAGGACCGCCGGGCATGAGGTTGAGAACCGTGAAGCCGATGATCGAGACGATCACCAGCAGCACGATGCTCTGCGAGAGACGATTGAGCAGGAACCCGGACATTCGAGTCACCATGTTGGCGTTGCAGCATCACTCCAGCGCCGATCTCGGCCACAGGGCCTCGGCCGGCAGCACATCAGCTCGCCCAATACCAAGCCAGCGCGTTCCACGATTCCGTGCGCGTATTGCCGTTCGGCACGAAACCGTTGATCCCTTTCTTGAGGCCTTCGACCGCATTGCTCTGGTACAACGGAAGGAAGGGCAGGTCGCGACGGACCAGTTCCTGGACGCGAGCGTAGATCGCGCGCCGGGCTTCCGGATCGAAGGTGCGCGCGCCCTTGTCGAGCAGCGCATCGACCTCCGGATTCGCATACTGCGCATTATTCGAGCCGCGGCCGCCCTTCGCGGCGATCGACCGCGAGTGCAAGCGATTGGTTACGTCTGGGTCTGCGCCGATCAAGTAGGTGCTGCCGACGATGACGGAATCGAATTTTGATTGCCCCCAGAACTCGCCCCACATCACGGCGGCGGGCAGGTTCGATATCTTCATCTCGACCCCCAGCTGAGCAAACGTCTGCTGCAGGTACTGCTGCACCTGTTCGCGCAAGGGATCGCCGGACGTGGTCGAATTGGTAAAGGACAGACGAACGCCGTTCTTGGTGCGAATGCCGTCGCCTCCCGGCGCCCAGCCGGCTTGATCGAGGATCTTGCGCGCGCGATTGAGATCGAACTGGTGCAGCGGCAGATTGGCGTTGAAGAAGAAGGACTGCCGCGGCATGAAGGTCTCTGTCGGAGCCGGCACTCCATAATAGAGCCCCTGGATGATCGCCTCCTTGTCGATCGCCGCGTAAAGCGCCTCGCGAACCGCAAGCTCCTTGAACTGCGGCCGCTCGAGGTTCAGGTAGAAGGACTCGAATGAGGTCCTCGGGACGAGGGTCACGACGCGGTTCGGCAGCGTTTTGGCTTCCCCGTAGTGATCAGGGGTGATGTAGGGCTGCCCCACCAGATCGATGTCGCCGCTCTTGAATTGGGTGTAGAGGACGGTGAGATCGGGAATGTATTTGAAGACCAGCCTCTCGATGTGAGGGCCTTCACCGAAATAGTCGGGGTTAGCCACAAGCTCGAGATGATCGCCGGCGACGCGCTGTCCCCACTTGAACGGACCGGTGCCGACCGGCGCCTGGTTAAAGGCGGCGTTGTTCGGATTGGCCTCCGTCCCCAGAATGTGCTTGGGGACGATGAAGGTTTCGGTCAGGAACGACAAATACGGCGCAAAGGCCTCTTCCATTCGCCACGAGATCTCCGTCGGTGAGATCACGGTGATGTCGCGCACGAGAGCATGTCCGGCGGTGCGCCAAGCCCGGAAGTCGGGATTCGTGATCAGCTCGAGCGTGAACTTCACGTCCTCGGCACCGAAGGGCCTGCCATCGTGCCAGCGAACGTCGTCACGCAGACGAATGCGCCACTGGAGACCGTCCTGCGAGATCCCCCCATTCTTCTGGTCCGGCACTTCCACCGCAAGGTTGGGCTGAATGGCGCCTTGAGGATCGATGCGGAAGAGCGCGTCGAAAACCGAGAAATGCACGCCGTCATCGACTTCGATGTGGGCCATCAGCGGATTGAATACGGTCGGCTCTTGTCCGAGCCCGACGATCACGCGGCCGCTCGGCTTAGCCGCAGAGCTACGAGCGAAGGCGGGCTCGCCAAGCAGGTTCGGCGTTATGAAGGCAGCAGCTCCGCCGAACGCCACCATTCGCAGGGCATCGCGCCGCGAGTAGTTCGATGTATCCGCAGACCGCTTGATCATAACGACTCTCCTTGCTTGGGGTTCTCGACGTAGCCTTCATGTTGAGGCATGCTTCCGGGCTGCTCGCCCGGGATCGCCGCCACCAGCTCTCGCGTGTAACTGGATTTCGGGGCGAGAAAGATCTGGGACGGCGGACCGCGTTCCACGATTTGTCCTCGATGCATGACGGCGATTTCGTCGCAGATCTGGCTGGCGACGCGCAGATCATGCGTGATGAAGATCATCGAGACGCCCGTCTCGCGCTGAATCTGGTCCAGCAGTTTCAGGATCTGGGCCTGGATCGATACGTCGAGCGCAGAGACCGCTTCGTCGGCAATCAGCAGCTTTGGCTTGAACATCAGCGCCCGGGCGATGCCGATGCGTTGGCGCTGCCCGCCGGAGAACTCGTGTGGATAGCGGTCGAAGGCTCCTGAATCGAGGCCGACATGGGCCAGAAGCTCCCGCGCCCGCTCGTCGGCTTCACTGTAGCGCATCCCATGCGCGACGGGACCAACTGTCAAAATTTGCCCGACCGTCGATCGCGGATTGAGCGAAGCAAAAGGATCCTGGAAGATCATCTGGATTTTTGGCCGCAACGGCCGAAACTTGGCTTCAGAAAGCCCAGCCAGGTCGCGGCCCTCGAACAGAATCGAGCCGCTGTCGCTCTCCATAAGCTTGATCAGCAGCCGGCCGAGCGACGATTTCCCCGAGCCGCTTTCGCCGACGACGCCCAGCGTGCGCCCCGACGAGAGATCGAAGGTGACGCCATTGACCGCGGGCACGATGCGCTGCGTACGGAAAAGTGCGCTGCCGCTACGATAGGTCTTTACGAGGCTTTCAACCTTCAGGATGGGTTCCCTGTCGGCGGCGTCCAAGGCAACACGGTCCTTACCGGTCAGGTGCGGCACGGCCGCGATCAGCCGCCGCGTATAGAGGTGGCTGGGCGACTTCAGGACTTGCGCGGCACCGCCCTGCTCCACGCAATGGCCTTTCTCCATCACCACAACGTAATCGGCGATCTCGGCCACGACGCCGAAATCGTGGGTGATGAACATGACGCTCATCCCCTTGCGGCGCTGTATGTCGCGGATCAATTGCAGGATCTGCGCCTGGGTCGTGACATCAAGTGCGGTGGTCGGCTCGTCCGCAATCAGGATCGCAGGCTCGAGGGCCAGAGCCATGGCGATCATGACCCGTTGCCGCTGTCCGCCCGAAAGCCGGAAGGGATATTGGTGATACATGAGTTGCGGGTCGGGCAAACCCACTTCAATCAACAGGTCGATGGCCCGGCTGCGACGGGAGGCCGGCGTGCCGACATCGTGCGCGGCCATCACCTCCTCGATCTGCGCGCCCACGGTCATCAGCGGGTTGAGCGCCGAGAGAGGGTCTTGAAAGATCATCGACACGACGCGGCCGCGCAGGCTGCGAAGCTTGTCGGCCGAGAGGCCTACGATATTCGTCCCATCCAGGTGGATCTCACCCGAGGAGACCCGGATCGCCTTCGGCAGAAGACCCATGATCGCGTTGGCGGTGACCGACTTGCCCGATCCGGATTCCCCGATGATACAGAGAATCTGTCCGCGCTTCAGATCGAAGCAGATGTTCTCGACGGCGTAGGCCCGCTCCATTCCTTCCGGCAGACTCACGGTCAGCTCGCGCACCGACAGTGCAACATCGACGGGGCTTGCCGCCTGGATGCCAGAGGCCATGCGAGCATCCTCCTCTTTCAAGCCAGCGCCGTCATCTTGCTGCGGCCGGCGCCTTCGGCTCCTTGCGCCTCCACGCTCCTGGGACAAGTCAATAATTCGCCGCTCAACTTGCCATTCCTTCGTTGGAGGCTGCGACATGATTCAGGCCTCTTCGTGCAAGACGCAAGAGCTGTTGCTCGGAGCACAGTGCCTACCTGACCGGCCACCTCGATCGAAGTGAACCTCAGATGGCATCCACGTCATGGCTTGATCGCTCCCGCGAAGGCCTGCTCCTGGACACGGCTCATGCAAGTTGCCTTTATGGACTTCGGTCGATTGATCGGTTGGTTCTGCCGATCTTGACGATTTCGATCGCCCCGGAGTCGCCGAAAGCCGGCGACGAAGCAGCAGGAACTTCTGAAAACGAAGTCTGATTTGGCATTTCAGTCTGCGAGGCCAGGTCCGCTGTGGCGCCCTGCCAAGAGAGCGCGCGACGGATTGCAGGGCACCTGCATCGGCCTCGCCCTGCAAACTGCGGCGCATGCAAAGAATTGTCGCAATAATTGCCTGTGTCAAAGGCAGCAAACCGCAGGATATTCGGTCCCATGACCAAAGTCCGCCGGGCCTGCCGCAACTCCTCGGTTACGCTACGGCAACCACCGGAGATCACCGTCCGATGAGCGCACCGCTCCTGCATATCGAATCCAGTCCGTCCTTGCCTCGTGAGGCAGACGTCGTGGTCATCGGCGGCGGGGTGGTGGGCGTGTTCACGAGCTACTATCTCGCCCGTCGCGGCCTCAAGGTCGCACTGCTTGAAAAAGGCCGCGTCGCCGCCGAACAGTCAAGCCGCAACTGGGGATGGTGCCGCCAGCAGAACCGCGACGCCCGCGAGCTGCCGCTTGCGACCAAGAGCCTCGCGCTCTGGGAGCGAGTTGCCGAGGAGACGGGTGAGGATACCGGTTTTCGCCGTTGCGGTCTGCTGTACTTGTCGAACGACGAAAATGAGCTGGCCGGCTGGGCCAAGTGGCGCGACTTCGCCAGGACCGTCGGCGTTACGACGCACATGTTGAGCGCCGAGGAGGCGAACGCGAGAGGCAAGATGACCGATCGCAAGTGGAAAGGCGGCGTCTTCTCGCCAACCGATGGGACGGCTGATACCTCAAAGGCCGTGCCCATCGCGGCGCGTGCGATCATGGCGGCGGGCGGCACCGTGCACCAGCATTGCGCGGCGCGCGGCATAGAGCTCACTGCCGGCCGGGTCAGCGGAGTGGTGACCGAAGCCGGCACGATCCGGTCGAAAACGGTGGTCATGGCAGGAGGCGCGTGGGCGTCTTCGTTTTGCAACCAGCTTGGTATTCGCTTTCCGCAGGCATCCGTGCGCTCTTCCATTCTCGCCCTGGCTCCCGGCGCGGCCGGGCTGCCTGATGCCCTGTACGCCGGGCTCGTATCGGCCACGCGACGCGGCAACGGCGGATACACGCTGGCAATCAGCGGGCGTGCGCGGGTCGATCCGACGCCGCAGCAGTTCAGGTTCGGCCGCGAATTCCTGCCCATGTTCGCGCGCCGGTGGCGAAGTCTCAGCCCTGGGGCTTTCGAGGGCCTGAGGCAGGGCCATGAATCCTTGGCGAAATGGCGTCTCGACGCGGTGACCCCGATGGAGCTGAACCGGACGCTCGATCCGCGCCCTGACATGAGGCAGATTCGGCTGACGCACCGAAGAGCCTGCAAGCTCGTGCCGGAACTCCGGCACGTCGCGATCTCGAACGTCTGGGCCGGCTACATCGACAGCACGCCGGACGGCATTCCCGCAATCGGTGAAGTTGAATCGATTCCAGGTTTCATTCTTGCGGCGGGATTCAGCGGCCACGGTTTTGGAATTGGCCCAGGCGCGGGGCATATGATCGCCGACATCATCACGGGCAGTCCGCCCATTGTCGATCCGCGGCCTTACAGGCCGGAGCGGCTGAAAATGAGCGCCTGGGGCAAGGTCAGCGAGTTCTAAAGGCAATTTCCACGGTCCGGTGGGAAAACATGCTGGTTGATGTTATGACGATGTGTATGACGCAGAAGTCTCAGATCCTTGACGCCGTTGTCGCCCCCATCTCATGGCATTGCGATGAAGCTTGATAAGATCGACATCAGGATTTTATGCGAACTACAGAAGAACGGGCGGATTTCCAACGTCGAGCTCGCAGAGCTGATCAACCTTTCTCCGAGCCCGTGCCTGATGCGGGTGAAGAGGCTCCAGACGGAAGGTTTCATCACCGGCTATTCCGCCCGGATTGACGTTTCCAAGCTCGGCCAAACTCTCACTGTCTTCGCCGAAATCACCCTCAAGAATCATCGTCAGATCGATTTCGCGCGCTTTCTCACGACGATCGAAAAGATCGATTCCGTCGTCGAGTGCCATCTCGTTTCGGGCGGATACGACTATCTCGTCAAATTCATCACGGCCGGGATCAGCGAGTACCAGGCGGTCATGGAACGCCTGGTCGAGATGGATATCGGCATCGACAAATATTTCAGTTTCGTCGTGCTAAAATCGCCGATCGTGAAGTCCCATTTGCCGCTCGAAAGCATCTTCAATAGCTGACAAGCAGGCGCAGCGATCAACCGTTCATCGCTGCGCGGACGTCCTTGTCTTCGAGCGTCTGGTCGAGCGTGACCCTTGTCCGCTCGATGATGCCGTCGATATCCGCATCCGTGCAGCAAAGCGGCGGCGCATAGCCCAGCACGCCCTGAGCGAAGGCGCGGATGACGAGGCCGTTATCCCATGCGCGATCGAAGATACGGCGCGCCGCGTCGGCTTCGGCCGGCAGCGGCGTCTTGCGCTGCTTGTCGGTGACAAGCTCGATTGCGCCCAGCATACCACGCCCCCTGACATCGCCGACGAGCGGATGATCGGCAAGCCCGCGAAGCCCTTCCATCAGACGATGCCCGGCCTTACGGCCGTTCTCCAGCAGGCCGTTTTCGTAAAGATCCAGGCACGCGAGCCCGACGGCTGCGCTGACGGGGTGTGCGGAATAGGTGTAGCCGTGGCCGACGGCCGTCTTGCCGGCGCCGTCTGCAATGGTGTTGTAGACGCGGTCGGACATCAGAACGGCCCCCATCGGCACATAGCCCGACGTCAGGCCCTTGGCCATGGTCATGAGATCCGGCACGACATCGTCCTCTTCACAAGCGAACAGCGGACCGACACGGCCGAAGCCGGTGATGACCTCATCGGCAACGAACAGAACATCGTGCTCCCTGCAAACAGCATGCATCGCCTTCAGCCAAGACGGCGGCGGAACGAGGACGCCTCCTGACCCCTGTATCGGCTCGACATAGAAGGCGGCAACGCGTTCGGCGCCGAGTTCGGCGATCTTGGCTCGCAACGCCGCGACCGAGGCCGCAATGATGGCCTGTGGATGGGGACCGACAGGATTGCGATAGGCGTAGTGCGACGGAATCTTGTGCTGCCAGTTGTATGGCACTCCAAATCCCGCATGAAAGGCCGGCAGAGCAGTCAGGCCGGATCCGGCGGTCGACGATCCATGGTAGCCCTGCTCGAGCGAAATGAACTGGTCCTTCTGCGGCCTACCCTTGGCGTGATAATAGTACCGGATGAACCGGATCGTGCTGTCGACGGCATCTGAGCCGCCCAAGGTGAAATAGACATGATTCAGATCGCCAGGCGCCAATTCGGCCAGCCTGGCGGCCAGCCGGATCGCCGGGTCGGAGCCCAACCCGAAATAGCCCGTCGCATAAGGCAGCTCGCGGAGCTGCCTCAAGGCCGCCTCGACGATGCTGTCCTGTCCGTAGCCGGCATTGACGCACCACAGGCCCGCAAAACCGTCCAGCAATTGACGTCCCGAGACGTCTGTCAGCGTCGCGCCCTTCCCCGACTTCAGCACACGGACGCCTGTCGCCTCGTGGCTGCGATAGGATGAGACCGGGTGAATCAGATGCGCGCGATCGAGCTCAATCAGCGAGTTGCTCAACATGTCGTCCTCCAGATCAGCCGCAATGCTCGTGCGGCCCGCTCCGATGTCTTCGGAGCTCAACGTAAGACGCCCAGGACAGCACTTGCTCCCAGGCTGGACATCGACGAAGGGCATTCTGACTGTCATTGACGATCTGCGCCGCATCTTATGCCGGCATCGGCCTGCGCCAGGTATTGGTGCTCAAGTCGAAATCACCTGTTCGCACAACTCTCTGCCATGCCTGCGATCCGATACGACACAATCTGCTTCCGGCCGCCGCGACAGCGGTGCTTTATCCGTTCGGCTGCCCGCTATGATCCCTGTCGTACCGGAGCGCGGTGCGTGAGGACGAAAAGGATCGAGCCATGGCAACGTTTAGACCCAAGTACATCACCTTCGACTGTTACGGCACGCTGACCAATTTCGACATGGCCGGCGCAGCAAGGAGAGTCTATGGCTCTCAACTTTCTGCCACGACGATGGCAAGTTTCATCAAGGATTTCGCTGCCTATCGCCTGGACGAGGTTCTTGGCGCATGGAAGCCGTACTTCGAAGTCGTGCACAATGCGCTGGAGCGCGCGTGCAAGCGCAACGGCATCGCATTTCGTCCGGAGCATGCCCAGCGCATCAATGAAGAGATCCACACATGGGGTCCACATCCCGACGTCCCAGCGGGTCTGGCCAAAGTTGCCAGGGAGATTCCGCTGGTCATCCTGTCGAACTCCATGAAGAACCTCATCATGTCGAACGTGGAGAAGCTCGGTGCCCCCTTCCACATGGTCATCACGGCCGAGGAAACCGGCGCCTACAAGCCGCACATGAAGGGCTTTGAGTACATGTTTGACAAGCTGGGCTGCGGGCCGGAAGACATTACCCACGTCTCCTCCTCCTTCCGCTACGACCTGATGACGGCCTACGATCTCGGAATCAAGAGCAAGGTCTGGGTGAACCGCGGTCACGAGCCCGCGAACCCCTACTATGAATACACCGAGGTCGCTGACATCGGAGGGCTTGCTGCGGCAGTCGGCCTGGAGCCCCTGCGCAAAAGCGCCTGAGCGCAGTTCCCTCGGGTTCTCTCGTTGCGCTTCAGTTCTTCAAAAGCTTCAATCGAGATCGGTACGCAGTGAAGGAAAAAGGGGGCGGTTCGACCGCCCCCTTTTCTTGTTTCAGCTGCTCATTCGATGGCCGCTCAGTCCAAACCGCCGACATGGAGCGCCTTGGTCTCGAGATATTCTTCCATCCCAAGCTGGGATCCCTCGCGTCCGAGGCCCGACTGCTTGACGCCGCCGAACGGCGCCACCTCGGTCGAGATCAGGCCGGTGTTCAGGCCGACCATGCCGAACTCGAGCGCCTCGGCAACACGCCATGAGCGCTTGAGGTTTTCAGTATAGAAATAGGCGGCAAGGCCGAATGGCGTGCCATTTGCGATCGCAATCGCCTCGTCCTCGGTCTCGAAGCGGAAAAGTGGTGCGACCGGCCCGAACGTCTCCTCTGAAGCCAGCAGCATCTCGGTGGTTGCGCCGCCGAGCACGACGGGGCGGGCATATTGCCGACCTTCCGGCACCGCCCCACTCTCCGCGATGATCTTTGCGCCCTTGTTCAGGGCGTCCGTGATGTGCCGCTTGATCTTCTCGATCGCCGCGCCATTGATCATCGGCCCAATCGCAACGTCGTCTTCCGTGCCGGGACCGACCTTCATTTTTGCGACCTGACTGGCAAGCTTCCGGGCGAAGGCGTCGTAAATGCCGGATTGAACGAGAATGCGATTGCAGCAGACGCACGTTTGCCCGCCATTGCGGAATTTTGACGCAATCGCCCCCTCGACCGCCCGGTCGATATCGGCATCGTCAAAAACGATGAACGGCGCGTTGCCACCGAGCTCAAGGCTCAGTCTCTTGATGTTGTCAGCGGCGCCTTTCATCAGCAAAGCGCCGACGCGGGTCGATCCGGTGAACGAGATCTTGCGGACGGTTTCGTTGGCCATCAGCTCCGCGCCAATGTCTGCCGGCATGCCCGTCACGATGTTGATCACGCCCGCCGGGATTCCGGCCCGTTCAGCCAGAACAGCAATGGCGAGAGCGGAAAAAGGCGTAAACTCGGAAGGTTTGATGACGACTGTGCAGCCCGCGGCAAGCGCTGGTGCCACCTTCCGCGTTATCATCGCGTTGGGGAAATTCCAGGGCGTGATGATCCCGCAGACGCCGACGGGCTCTTTCAGCACCAGAATGCGGCGATCGGCTGTGGGCGCCGGGATAGTCGATCCGTTGATGCGGCGGGCCTCTTCGGCAAACCATTTGACGAAGGATGCGCCATAACGGATTTCTCCGAGCGATTCCGCAAGCGGCTTGCCCTGTTCCAGCGTGAGCAGAAGCGCCAAATCCTGCTCATGGCCTCGCATGAGCTCATACCAACGCTCCAGTAGTGCGGCACGCTCTGCATGAGCCTTTGCCTTCCAGTGCTTGAACGCAGCGGCCGCAGCCTCGATTGCTGCCCTGGTCTCGTCTCGGCCCATGTCGGGGATGGTGCCAAGGACTTTCTGGCTGGCAGGATCGATGACATCAACGGTGGCTTTCGTGCTCGCATCCCGCCAAATGCCGCCGATCAGCGCTTGCTGGCGAAACAGATTCTTGTCCTTCAACGCAATCATGGGCTTGCTCCTTGGCTTCAGGCCCGGCCTCACCATCACCTTCTGATTTGCGCGTGGCGAGACGAAGCCGTCTCATGCGAGCAGTACAGGACGGCACGCCGCATTTTTCATCAAGAATGAAGTGTCTTGCCGCGTTGAATTTGGCTAGGCGCGGTCCGGGAGGTCGAACATTCCGAGGGCTGCTAGTGCCGCCCTCAACGTTGTCTCAATCATAATGGCAGACGTAGATCTTTCGCACGGTCTCGATCGTCCGCCAGACCCCGACGAAGCCGGGCTTCATCACAAAGCTGTCGCCGGCGCGGTACCTCCTGGTCTCACCCCCTTTTTCCTCGATTTCGATGACGCCCGAGAGAATGTGGCAGAACTCGAAGGTGGTGCCCTTGATGGAATGGGTCTCGCCCGGCGTTGCTTCCCAGACGCCGGTCAGCACCTTCTCGCCTTTCGAGGCGTCCTGAGCCCAGGTCTTGAACGACGGATTGCCGGAAATGAGCCGTTCCGGGGCAGGCGATGCGTTCTTCGGTGCGAAGTCCGGATTGGTGTCGATGGTGACCAGAAGTGACATGGCGCTTTTCCTGTTAGTAGCCGAGTGCTCGATCGACAAGGCCGATCGGATTTTGTCCAGCACGGTGCCGCCGGATATTCTCTATGACGGCTTGTGCTGCCGAATGCGGTTGCGTCACGGACGCGATATGCGGCGTGATGATCACCTTCGGATGAGACCAGAGTGGATGGCTTTCCGGCAGCGGCTCGGGATCGGTGACGTCAAGCATCGCGGCTGCCAAATGCCCGCTGTCGAGCGCCTCGATCAGTGCGCCCTGGTCCAGCTGCGGGCCGCGGCCGACGTGTAGCAGCCTCGCTCCCGCTGGCAAAAGCGAGAAGAGCCTTGCGCTCAGGATGCCGCTTGTTTGCTCCGTCAGGGGAAGAAGACAGACGAGGATATCTGTTCCTCGCAGGAAATCGCCAAGCTGGTCGTCCCCGTGAAAGCAGGCGACTCCCTCGACCACCTTCTTGCTGCGGCTCCACGTGGCAAGGGAAAATCGAAACGGTTTCAAGCGGTCGATCGCGGCTTGCGCCAGCATGCCAAGGCCGAGGAAGCCAATACGCCGATCGGTCGCCTGGGGCGTCGCTAGCGCTTGCCAAACGCCCCTGCTCTGCTGCTCCCGGTAGGCCAGCATTTCGCGATGCAGGGTCAGCACACCAAGGACGACGTATTCCTGCATCATGCGAACGATGCCATCGTCGACCATGCGCACGAGCTTTACGTGACCAGGTATGGTCTCCGGCTTGAACTGGTCGACTCCAGCCCCTATGGAAAAGAGCAACTCCAGATTACAAAAGCGCGAGAGATCATCGGGCGCGCTCCAGGTCAGCAGGTAGCGCACCTTTTCCGGGTCGAAACTTTCGCTGCAATGGTAAAATTCCAGATCGGGGAGGTCGCACGCAAAAGCCTTCCGGAAGATCGCCCCCCTGGCAGCATCAGAATTGAAAAGAAATGCCATCGATGCACGCCCCTGCCCCGCCCGGCATGTCGACGACGCCGGGAAAAGCGATTAGCCTTGCAAGACTCTCTTGGGGATTCACGGCGATCCGCTCTGCCTGCACAGTTCTTGCCGAACACCGAGAGGGTAGCTGCAAGCCGGAGCTTTCCCTGCCGAATTAGGTTGCAAGACAGGCCGAAGATTTCGAAAAGAAGGCCCAAACAGGCGAAACCTGCTGGCTTTCCGTGCGATAGTGCTGCGAAAATGCGCCCGCTGTCCATTTTAGCGGGAGAGAAAAGGCGCGATGTGCGAGAAATTGGCATCCCGCGAAGGAATGGACGAGTCGAGATGGGACGAACGGTACGCGTGAAGTCCTTTGAACTGGCCGCGAAAGACGTCAACGACGTTGATGTGAAGCTGCTCCACGCGCTCTCGGCTGGGGTTGGCTGGCCGCATCGGCCCAAGGATTGGGATTTCTTGCGCCGCGCAGGCCACGGGATCGTAGCCGTTGATGGCATAGGACGCGTCTTCGGCAGCGCGATGTGGTTTCCATATGGCCGTGAATTCGCGACCATTGGCCTCGTGATCACATCGCCTCGAACCCAGGCTCAGGGTACTGGCCGTTGGCTCATGGAGCAGGTGTTCGAGCGGTGTGGCAAACGGAATTTGAGCCTCAACTCGACCGATGCCGCGTATCATCTATATCTTTCGCTGGGCTTCACGAAGGAGGCCATGGTGTATCAGTGGCAAGGTGAGGTCGTGTCACCACCTCCGCCAGTGCCGGCGCTGGATGGTGCATTGAGCCCGTTGTCCACCGACGATATCGAAGCGATCGCGGCACTGGACGAACGCGCGTTCGGAGCCAACCGTCACAAGCTGCTTGCACTGCTTTCCGAAGGCGCGTCAATCTGCGTTCTGCGCCGCGGCGGTGAGACCGTCGGTTATTCCATGAAGCGCGAATTCGGGCGCGGTCATGTGATCGGCCCCATCGTCGCCAGCAATGATGGTGACGCGATCCATCTTACGGCCGTCCATCTCAAGGATCTCGCCGGAAGGTTCGCCCGCGTGGATACGCGGGAGCAAACGGGCCTGTTTGCGGACTTCCTTCAACAGAGCCGTCTCGGGATGCACGACACCGTCACGACCATGTCCAAGGGACGGCGATTCCTGAACCGAAAGGACAACGAGCCGTGGGTCTACGGATTGGCCGGTCACGCCTTGAGCTGAAGCTGGGAAGCGCTTCGTCAATTGAAGGCTGGCGCGCATCGTTCTTCGTTTCCTAGAGTACGCCGGTGATCCGCAGCGCCTGTTCGAGTGCTCGCAACTCGTTCGGTGTGGCCGAGGGCTGCGGCGGTCGTACTGCGTCACACGAAAGACGTCCAAGCATTTTCAGGCACGCCTTGAGCCGCGCCGTCGCGCGCCCTCCGGGCGCATTGCGATAGATCGCGACAGCAAGGGGATAGAGCTTCTCGTGCGCGGCGCGCGCCCGCGCCCAGTCGCCTGCCTCGGCCGCATCCCAGAGGCTGACGACAAGCTCCGGCACCACGCAGGCGAGGCTGACCTGGCTGCCGGCCGAGCCGACGAGATAGCTCGTCAGCAGATGTTCGTCGCCGGAGCCGAGCACGACGAAGTCCGGACGCAGCTGGCGGATCAGCCGCAAGTTCTGCTCGTACGTCGCAACCTCCCAGCTGCCCTCCTTGATCGCAACGAAGCGAGGATCTGCGACGAGCCGTTCCAGCAGCGACGGGACGTAGGCCATCGCGCCCGCGCCGACGGGCGCGGCATAGAGCATCAGCGCTGCGGCCGTCGCATCGCGGATCCGGCGGTGATGCTCAATCACGCAGTCATCGGCATGGCCGAGCGCCCAGCTGTTGGGAGGAAACACCAGCAGCCCATCCGCGCCGGCCCTCTCCAGCGCAGCCGCCTCGCGCGCGGCCTCGAGGCTCGATTCATGATTGACCCCCGAGACAATCAAGCAGTCCTCCGGCGCGTGTCGGCGCGCCAGCTCCACTACCCGCAGTTTCTCGGCCAGCGACAGAACGAAATTCTCGCCGGCATGACCGTTGACGAGGAGCCCATTTATGCCGGGCGTGCACGCGACTGCGGCGAGGTGGGCTGAGAGTTGCGCCTCATCCACGGCGAAATCGGCCGTCATCGGCACGATCGTGGCGGCGTGGATGCCGCGCAGGCGCGCGCCAAATGTTTGCGTCATGTCGCTGGATACGGCCGCCATCTAGTGAATGATCTGGTCGAGGAACGTCCGCGCCCGCTCCGACTTCGGATGCTTGAAGAATTCCTCCGGCGCGGCCTGCTCGACCACCTTGCCCTCGTTCATGAACACGATGCGGTCGGCAACCTCGCGGGCAAAGCCCATCTCATGGGTCACGCACAGCATGGTCATGCCCTCTTCGGCGAGCTTCTTCATCGTCTCCAGCACCTCCTTGACCATCTCAGGATCGAGCGCCGAGGTCGGCTCGTCGAACAGCATGATCTTGGGACGCATGCAGAGTGCCCGCGCGATGGCGACGCGCTGCTGCTGGCCGCCCGAGAGCTGCCCAGGATATTTCTCGGCCTGGTCCGGAATCCGGACTTTCGTCAGGAAATGCATGGCGAGGTCCTTGGCCTCCGCCTCGCTCATGCCGTTCGCGGTCATTGGCGCCAGAGTGCAATTCTCCAGCACCGTCATGTGCGGGAACAGATTGAAGCTCTGGAATACCATGCCGGTGTCGCGTCTGACCGCATCGATGTTCTTGCGCTGGTGGTCGAGTTCGACGCCGTTGACGTAGATCAGCCCCTCGTCGTGCTTCTCGATGTGGTTGATGCAGCGGATGAGCGTCGACTTGCCCGAGCCGGAGGGACCACAGACAACGATCTTTTCGCCCTTGGCGACCTTGAGATCGACCTCATTCAACGCCGTGAAGTCACCATAGTGCTTGTAGACCGCCTCCATGCGCACCGCAGGTACCTCACGGAGCTGCGGCTGCACTGTTGCACGTTCCGTCATCATCGGTGTCTGGCTCATGCCCGGGCCTCCGCGCTCGCCCGCGCGACCGGCGCCGCCCTCGCGACCTTCCTGGATTTCGCAACGCTCGACCGTCCGAAATGCTTCTCGAGCCGGCGCTGCACCGCATCCCAGACTGATGTGAGGATCAGGTAATAGGCGGTCGCGGCCGCATAGACTTCGAGGATCTGGAAATGCTCCTGCATCAGCATGTCACTGCGGCGCATCAGCTCCTCGACCGAGATCACCGAAGCAAGCGAGGTCGCCTTCAACAGCGAGTTGATGGAGTTGCCGAGCGGCGGGATCATCAGCCGGAACGCCTGCGGCAGGGTGACGCGACGGAACGTCACCCATGGCGACAGGCTGAGTGCCCAGGCCGCTTCGCGTTGCCCCGCCGAGACGGCCATGAAGCCGCTGCGCACGATCTCGGCGAGATAGGCCGCCTCGTTGAGGATCAGGCCAACGAGTGCGCAGGTGATCACGGAGAACTTGATCCCGAGCTGCGGCAGCCCGCTGTAGATCACGACCAGCTGGATCAAGAGCGGCGTGCCGCGGAAGAACCAGATGTAGAGGCGCGCGGCACCCGCGAGCACCGGATTGGACGACATGCGCAGCAACGCGATGCCCATGCCGAGGATCAATCCGCCGACGACCGCCGCCACCGTCAAGCCGATGGTGACGAGCACTCCCTTCATCAGGAAGTAGTTGAAGAAGTAATTGACGGCGGCCGTCGGACTGAAATGGCTCATCGGCTCGTCTCCGTTGATATCAGGCCGGACCGGGGCCGGCGATCGCAAGCGGCTGGTCGGCCGGCATGGCAGTCAGGCCGAACTTGTCGAACAGTGCTTGATAAAAGCCGTCAGCCCGCATCGCGTTGAGCGCCTTGACGACTGCGTCAACCACCACCTTGTTGCGGAAGCCGAGCGTCGTACGCGCAGTGCCTAGGCCGCTCAGCACTTCCTTGACGCGGCCCCGGCTGGTGAGATCGCGCGCGACACTATCGACCAGCAGCGCGTTATCCACTTGGCCCGCAAGCAGCGCGCTGACGACGTTGGTCGCGGTGGGGAACGTCCGCATCTCGACGGCGGCTCCACCTTTCGCAACGCTGGCGTCGCTGAGTTTCTTGAGCCAGTTCATCTGGTAGCTGCTGACCTCGACCGCGGATGATTTTCCGATCAGATCGTTTTCGGTAGCAATTTTTGTGCCGCTCTCGGGCGCAACCACGACCGAAATCGCCTGAATGGCGTAGGGCACCATGTACATCAGCTTGGAGCGTTCCTCGGTCCAGAACATGCCGGTGTCGATGCCGTCGATGCGGGCGGCGTTGAGCGCGGGAATCATCGCCGGAAAATCCATCCGGACGAGTTCGACCGGAAGGCACAACCGCTTGCCGAGCTCGGCGGCGAGTTCCACGTTGAGCCCCTGCAACTGCCCGTCCTTGTCGACGAATTGCTGCGGCGGATTGGTCGGGTTGATGGAGAGCTGCAGTTTACCGGGCGCGATCAGATTGTCATCGGTGATCGCGGGCGTACACGCGGCATGCGCGGACGCGGATGCGAGAACGAGTACGGCAGCAGCACCCAAGCGAAGCAGTGTCGAGATCATGAATACCTCCAGTAAGACGCCAATAACCGATGCAGTCCCTCGTCCGGAATTCCCTCAACGTTTCTTGGATTCGGCCGGCCGGATCTTGCGATCCAACAGGCAGCATCGTCTTCGATCTGCTCAGGCGGGTCCCGACATCGGCCTCAGCTGGATGCGCATGAAATTCTTCACCAGAGATTCAAACGGGCCAAAACCTTTCACCTCCAGGAACTCCGGTGTCTCGAATGCCCATCGTCCCGCGACTTCGTACATCGCGGCGTATTTCGGCCCGTCGCCGACAGAGACGAAGCGCCTTGCCGAGAGCCAGCCGGGACAGGCGAGCAGATCGGGAAAGTGCTTCTGCTCGTACCAAGTGTTGAACGCAGCCTCGTGCTCCGGATCGATGTCGACCCGCACGATATGGATGAAGGCTTCGTCCGGCATGCACCCGTCCCTCATGCCAGTCGAATGTCGCCGGCCGCGCGCGCGGCACCGACAGTGGTTGCGATGGCGTCGCACAGTGCAGGCAGAACCGGCAGCAGCGGCGGCCGCGGATCGGCGTTGCGGATCAGGCCGAGCGCCTTCAGCCCGACCTTCATGCGCGTGTGCATGTCCATGATCGGCGCAGGCCCATAGATCGACCGCACAATCGGATAGAGCCGCTCGTTGACGGCGCGCATCGCCTTGAGGTCGTCGGCGAGCGCAGCCTGCCAGAGCTCTGCGAACAAACGCGGCGCGAGGCTGACCAGGCCGGAGAGAACGCCGTCGCCACCGACGGCGAGTTGCGGCAGGAACCAGTTGAAGTTCGACGGCAGGATGGCGACAGTAGCGTCGGCCTGCTTCACCGCCCGCCGGTTCTCGTCATAGGCCAGCATGGTATCGCTGCCTTCCTTGACGGCGATGACGCTGTCGAGCGCTGCGATCTTCGCCAGCGTCTCCGGCGAATAGCCGAAGCCGGACGCCAACGGATACTGGAAGATGGAGACCGGAATTCCGATCGCGGAGCTCACCGCCTGCACGAAAGCCAGCGGCGCGCGTGAGGTCGCCGATGCTCCGCCGCCCAGCGGCGCCGGTGGGAACAGCACGGCGCAATCGGCGCCGGCAGCTTCCGCGAGTTGCGCCTGATGGATCGCCTCCGCCGTGGAATGCGCGATGATGCCCGAAAGCAGCGGCTTGCCGCCGATCTGCCGGCGCGTCCGCGCGATCACCGCCTGCCGTTCGTCATCCGAAAGCGACCCGCCCTCGCCCGCATGTCCATTGACGAACACTGCCGCGATTCCGTCTGGACAGGCGCAATAGTCGAGCAGGCGGGCATAACCGTCCCAGTCGATGGACAGATTATCCTTAAAGGGCAGCACGGTTGCGACCGTGACGCCACGTAGGTCGGGTTTCTTCATCGGTTTGCTCATGACGGTTTGCGCCGCGGGAATTTCAGGCTCGCCCGCGCCCTCAGCACTTCCAGGCCATTCTCGTTGCGCGCGCTCGCCTCCCAGATGATGGTGCGGGTCTCATCGAGCTGCTCGGCGATCCAGACGTCGAAGGTCAGCGTGTCGCCGTAGAACACGGGGCCGGTGAACCAGAAGCGGTCCTCTACCGAGACCCCGATGGTGCCAACCAGCTCAGAGGTGAGGATGCTGGTGCAGAGGCCCGCGACCATGATCCCTGGCGCCAGCCGGCGACCGAAGCGCGTCGCGCCGGCATAGACCTCATCGACGTGAACCGGGCCAAAATCGCCGGTGGCGGCGATATAGAGCGCGCCGTCGGCCTCGGTGATGGTCTTGCTCAGGCTGACCCTGTCATTCACCTTGAGATCATCAAAGGATTTTGGCTCGTACATAGCTCAGCCCTTGGCAAAGGGAACCAGTGTCGCGGTGCCGTCCACCACGGTCGCGCCCGAGGGTGACAGCGTGCAGGTAACGCGACAGACCGCATCATCGCCATCAACTGAGACGATCTCGGCCCTGGCCTCGACCGACTCGCCGACGATCACCGGCGCGGCAAAGTTCAGCGCGATGCTGCCGATCCGCCGTGTCGGTCCGCCGAGCTGGCTGAGACAGGTGGTAGCGAGACCGCCGACGGCGAGCTCGAAGGCAACCATGTTGGCGGCGCCGACCTTCCTGGCGCGAACGGCATCGACGTAGAGACCGCCGAGATTGCCGCTGATTCCCGTGAACATCGCCTGTTCGGCAACGGTCATAGTCTTGCGGAACGCGAACGCAGCGCCGGGCTTGAGAGGTGCGTGAGACATGAAACGCTTCCTAGAGCTGCAAGCCGTTCTTGATGGTGCTGCGCGCAACCAGCATGCGGTGGATTTCGGAGGTGCCGTCATAGATGCGGGTGACGCGGGCGTCGCGATACATGCGCTCCAAAGGCAGATCCTTGCTGAATCCCATGCCGCCGAACACCTGGATGGCGCGGTCGACCACGCGGCCTTGCATCTCGGAGGCCGCGACCTTGATCATCGAGACCTTGTCGCGCGCATCCCGGCCCTGGTCGATGTCCCAGGCGGCGTTCAGCACCATCATCTTGACGCCAAAGATCTCGGTGGCGGAATCGGCAATCAGCTTCTGCACCATCTGGAAGTCGCCGATGAGCTGGCCGAACTGGCGGCGCTCGCCGGCGTGCTTGCGCATCATCTCCAGCGCGCGCTGCGCCATGCCGACGGCGCGGGCGCCGATATGGGCGAGCCGGATCTGCAGCACGCTCTGCATGATCAGCTTGAAACCGCCGCCGATCTCGCCGAGCACGGCCGCCTTGGGAATGCGGCAGTTCTCGAAGCTCAGCTCGGCATGGCCATAGCCCCGATGGCCCATCATCGGCTGGGTGCGCGCGACCTTGAAGCCGGCCGTAGCTCGATCGACCAGGAACAGCGTGATGCCGCCTCGCGCCCGCTTCTCCTTGTCGGTCAGCGCCATCAGGATCACGTAGTCGGCAATGTCGCCGTCGCTGATGAAATGCTTGGTGCCGCTCAGGACCCACTGATCGCCGTCGAGCTGAGCGGTCGTGCTGATCGACGCCGCGTCTGAGCCGGCGCCCGGCTCGGTGATCGCCATGGCGCAGATCTTGTCGCCCTTCACCGTCGGCAGCAGATAGCGCTCGACCTGATCGCCCTTGCACGCCATCAGCATCGGATAGACCTGGCCGAACACCCGGCGGATCAGCGCGTCCGAGGTCTTGCCGAATTCCTCCTCGACCAGGCAATGCTCCACGCAAGATAGCCCGCCGCCGCCGACATCGGCCGGCATGTTCATGGCGTAAAGGCCGAGCTTCTGTGCCTTGGCCTTGGTCACCGCCAGCACGTCGGCCGGCACCGTGGCCGTCTGCTCCACGACGTCCTCGAGCGGCTGCACTTCCGTCTCGACGAAACGGCGGACGGTGTCGACCAGCAGGCGCGTCTCCTCGGGAACAGAAAAATCGATCATTGCCCCACTCCGACAGCCTTGCCGGCGATCATCGCGTCAATGTCGGCCGCGCCGTAACCGATCTCGCCGAGCACCTCCCGCGTCTGGGCACCTAACCGCTGCGGCACCAGCCGAATCTCCGGCGTCTGCCCGTCATAGCGCGCGGGATGCGCGACCATGCGGATCGGCGCGCCCCCTGCACTCTCGGCGCTCTTGAACGCGCCGAGATAGTTGAGCTGGGGATCGGAGACGAGGTCGCGATAATCCTGCACGGGGGCGTGCCAAACCCGCGCGGCTTCCAGCGCGGGCAGCCATTCCGCGGTCGGCTTCCGCTTCAACCGCGCGGCAACCATCCGCGTGATCTCCTCGCGCTTCGAGAAACTGTCACTCTCCCCGAACTGCTTCAGCTCTTCGCTGTCGAGCGCGACCGCGAGCGCCTTGGGCGACGCCATGGAGATTGCCATATGGCCGTCTGCCGTCGCGTGAATGCCATAGGGACCGGGGCTGAACCACGCCGCGATGCCGGCCGGCCCGCGGGGCGTCGGCGACGGTGCGCCATTCAGCCAGGCGGTCAGCGGCTCGACCTGGAGATCGAGCGCGGCCTGATAGAGGTTGACCTCGACGAGCTGCCCCTTGCCAGTCTTCGTCCGCGCGAACAGCGCCGCGAGAATACTCATCGCATAGAGCGAGGCGGCATGCTGATCGACAATGACGGCACCGACCGCCGTCGGTTCGCCATCGGCACGCCCCGTCCGCATTGCAAGGCCCGACATCGCCTGAAGCAGCAGGTCCTGACCGGGACGATCCTTGTACGGCCCCTCCGATCCGAAGCCGGTGGCGACAGCATAGATCAAACCGGCGTTGATCGCCTTGAGTGTGTCGTAGCCGAGGCCGAGCTTGGCCATCGTGCCTGGCCGGAAATTCTCCATCACGACATCGGCGGTCGCGACCAGCTTCTTCACCGCGGCTATGCCATCCGGATGCTTGAGATCGACGGCGAGGCTGCGCTTGTTACGCCCCGTGGCCAGATGATTGACGCTGTCGCCCGCGACGAAGTGGTTGGCGACCGCCCAGTTGCGCTGGAACGCGCCCTCGATCGGCTCGACTGCGATGACGTCGGCGCCAAGATCGGCCAGCGTCTGCGCCGCCAGTGGGCCTGCGAGATAGTGATTGAAGCTGAGGATCTTGACGCCGTCGAGCAGGTTCATCCGTTCACCTCATTCAAGCGGCCGCAACCGGCGCGCCGCGCCACGCGAGATCGAACGTCTTGACCAGGGCGCGCGCGGTCGCATCCTGTGCTGCCGGCAGCGGCAGACGCGGCGGGCGCGGGTGGCCGGCTGCAAAACCCATGTGGTTGAGCAGCGCCTTGCTGCCGGCGACGTAGGCCTGGCCGCCGACGAATTCGATTACCGGCAGGTATTTGAGATAGAGCTCGTGCGCTTCCTTAATCGCGCCGTGGTCGGCGACGAGGCTGAAGATGCGGGCCATTTCCGTCGGGACCACGTTGGAGGCCACGGCCACCCAGCCCTGCGCGCCCTCGACGAAGGATTCGAAGCCGAGGATGCCGCCGAACACGGTCATCCTGTCACCGCAGAGGCGGATGATGTCGCGCACGCGCGTTACCTCCAGCGTCGACTCCTTGATATAGAGACAGTTGTCGATCTCGGCGATGCGCGCCACCAGCTGCGGCTTAAGATCGACATTGGCGGTCGCCGGATTGTTGTAGACCATGATCGGCAGCGAGATCGCATCCGCCACCGTCTTGTAGTGGTGCACGAGCTCGTCATCGGTCGGTGTCGAATAGAACGGCGGAATGATCATCACGCCGTCGGCGCCCAGTCTTTCAGCACGGCGGCTCAGGCGCACCACTTCGCGAGTATCTTCTGCGCCGGTGCCGATCAGTACCGGCACCCGGCCCGCGGCCTGGCGAATGACGACCTCCGCAACCAGCACCTTCTCGTCATCGTCCATGGACAGGAACTCGCCGGTCGAGCCGAGCGGGATCAACCCATGAATGCCTTCCGCAATCTGCCAGTCGACGAAGGCGCGCAATGCCATCACATCGACCTCGCCCGCCGCGTTGAACGGCGTGATCATAACGGTGTAGGTGCCGCGGAACGTCTTCATCAGGGAGCCGGGTGCTCGAGTGGATTCAGAGGATGGGCGCCGCCTGCTGAATATCCGCATGATCTATGCAATCGTTTGCATAACTGGCTCTGCATTGGGCAACACCATCCATTTTTTGAGCTTGATCGGCAGAGAATAAGCTCATAGCGTTTCTGCAATCGTTTGCAGTCTATCGGCAGGTTTGATGAGCGTCACGCTCAAAGATGTGGCACTGGCGGCCCGCGTTTCGGTCAGCACTGCTTCCCGAGCGCTGACGGGAACCGGCCTGACCAGCGAACGCACGCAGCAGCGCCTGGCGCGCATCGCGCGCGAGCTCGGCTACCGGCCGAACCCGATTGCGCGCGGCCTCAAGACCGGACAGTCGCGGCTCGTGGCGCTGCTGGTCCACAATCTCACCAACGCCTCGTTCCAGGTGATGGCCGAAGTGGTGCAGGCACGCCTGAAGGCGCTGGGTTATCAGATGCTTCTGTGTATCGGCGGCGACGATCCGCAAGCCGAGAGCGACACCCTCGCCACGCTGGTCGATCACCGCGTCGACGGGCTGATCGTGGTGCCCACGGGCAAGAACGGCGCGCAGCTCAAGACGCTCTCCAAGGACGTGCCCATCGTCTGCCTCGTGCGGCGCGATGACGCGACCGATCTCGAGACCGTGCTCGCCGACGATCCGCAAGGCGCTTATCTCGGCACGCGCCACCTGATCGAGCTCGGGCACAAGCGGATCGGGCTGATCGTCGGCCGCCAGGACACGACGTCGGGCCGAGAGCGATTGTCCGGCTATGTCCGCGCCCTGCGTGAGGCCGGCATCGCCAGGGACGACACCTTGATTCATGCCGGCCACTACGTCCCCGAGACTGGCGCGAGCTACGCCCGCCAGCTGCTCGATCTCCCCCGGCCGCCCAGCGCGATCTTCGTTGCCAATCATGAGGCCACGCTCGGCGTGCTGCGGGTGACGGCGGAACGAAACATCGCTATTCCCGACGATCTCTCGCTGCTCTGTTATGAAGACATGCCGTGGTTCGAATGGCATCGCCCGGCGATCAGCATTGTCGACAACGGCGCGCGGGATCTTGCCAATCTCGCCGTCGACCGGCTGCTGCATCGCATGGACGTCAAGGGCAACGGCAATGAGGGGGTGCGCGAATATCGCGTCGGCGCCCGACTGATCAAGCGCGATTCCTGCCGCCAGATCGACGCCCCCGCCCCTGCTAAATCCGGCAAGTCCAAATCCTCTTCATCCAAACCGTCTGCGGCCAAATCCGCCAAGGTCTGACCGATGCCCTATGTCGAAGTACTCGCCCCGCAAGTTCCAAACCAGCGCAAGGCCGCGCTGGCGCGGTCGGTGACGGACGGCCTGATGTCGACGTTCGGCGTCACCGCGGATACGGTCACGCTCTATTTCCTGAACATTGCGCCCGACGACTACGCTCATGCCGGCACGTTCGGCGCTCCCGCCACCGGCCAGCGCATCTTGCTCAAGGTCCACGCCTTCCGCCGCAGCGAGGCCGAGCGGCGCGCCGCCGCCATCGCGCTGACCCGCGCCGTGTGCAGCGCCTATGGCGTGCCCGGCGACGACGTCGCGGTCTATTTCATCGACCGAGACCGCAGCGAAGTGTCCCACGATTCCAAACTGGCCAGCGACTGACGGAGCACGCCATGGACCGCTTCTACAGCCAGGACCAGAAAGCACTCCGCGACACCGCCCGCCGCTTCGCGGAGGCGGAGATCCTGCCGCGCGCTGCTGCGATCGACCGCGAGGACCGTTTCGACCGCGCACTCTACAAAAGCATGGCCGATCTCGGCCTGTTCGGCATCTGCCTGCGTGAAGGCGCCGGCGGCGCCGGGCTCGATGCGGTCGCGGCCTGCATCGCTATGGAAGAACTGGCACGCTGCTCCGGTGCGGTGGCCAACGCCTTCGCGATCCCGGTCGAGGCCGTGCTGTTCTTCGACCATCACGGCACCGAGGCGCACAAGGCGCTGATCCCGAAGATCCTGAGCGGCGACATCATTCCCGCCACCGCCGTCTCAGAGCCCGACCACGGCTCCGACGTAGCTAGCATTCGCACCAACGCGGTGCGCGAGGGCAATGGATGGCGGCTCAACGGTACCAAGGCCTGGGTCACGCTCGGCGGCGTCGCTGACCGCATCATGGTGTTCGCGCGCACCGGCAGCGAGGCAGGCCACCGTTCCATCTCCTGCCTCCTCGTCGACGGCGCCCTGCCCGGCATCGCCCGCGGCAAGAACGAGGAGCTGCTCGGCATGCACGGCCTCGACGATTGCCAGATCACGTTCTCCGATGTGCGCCTACCCTCGGACAGCGTGATGGGGCCGGAGAACCAGGCCTTCAAAATGGCCATGAGCAATTTCAACTTCAGCCGGCTGATGATGGCCTCGATGGCGCTTGGCATGGCACAGGCCGCGTTCGAGGACGCCACCGCCTATGCCAAGGACCGCAAGCAGTTCGGCCAGGCCATCATCGGCTTCCAGGCGGTGCAGTTCATGCTCGCGGACATGTCGACCGACATCGCCGCCGCGCGTCTCCTGATCCACCACGCCGCCCGCTTGCACGATGCCGGCGAGCCGATCGCCAAGGAGGCAGCGCAGGCAAAACTGTTTACGACAGATATGGCGATGAAACACGTCTCCAACGCACTGCAGATTCACGGCGGCAACGGCTATTCGCGCGAGTACCGCATTGAGCGGCTGTTCCGCGACGTGCGTCTCGCCCAGATCTACGAAGGCACCAACCAGATCCAGCGGCTGATCATCGCGCGGCAGGTCGAGAAGGAGGCTGCGTGAGGGCATGCTGAGCATCATCACCGCGAAAGAAGCCGCCAGTTTGATTCGCGACGCCGATACGTTAATTGTCGGCGGCAATGGCGGCACCGGGGCAGCCGAAGCCATCCTCGACGCGCTGGAGCAGCGCTTCCTTGGTGGCCAGGGCCCGCATGGGCTCACGCTGATCAACATCACCGGCGTCGGCGCCGTGACCGAGAAGGGCCTCTGCCATCTCGCCCACGAAGGCCTGATCGCGCGCGTGATCGGCGGCAATTTCGGTCTTCAGGTGCCGTTCATGCGGCTCGTCCGCGACGAATTGATCGACGCCTACAATTTCCCGCAAGGCGTGATGAGCCAACTTTGCCGCGCCATGGCGGCGAAACACCCCGGCGTGCTCACCCATGTCGGCCTCAACACCTATATGGACCCGCGCCAGGACGGCGGACGCATGAACAAGCGCACCACCGCGGCGCTGGTCGACCTGCTCGAGCTGCACGGCCAGTCCTGGCTGCTCTACCGCGTTCCCGCCCCTCCCAACGTCGCCATCATCCGCGGCACCTCGGCCGACGAGGACGGCTATATCAGCATGGAGCACGAGGGCACGACGCGCGAGGATCTCTCGATCGCGCAGGCCGTGCACAATGCCGGCGGCACCGTGATCTGCCAGGTCAAGCGCATCGTGAAGCGCGGCTCGATTCATCCGCAGATGGTGAAGATCCCCGGCTTCCTGATCGACCACGTCGTGCTCGAGCCCGAGCAGATGCAGACCTACGGCACCGTCTACGATCCGGCGCGCTGCGGCGAGACGCGCGTCCCGGTGGCGATGATCACGCCCGATCCGCTCACCGAGCGGCGTGTGATCGCGCGCCGCGCCGCCTTCGAGCTACGGCCGCGCGACGTCGTCAATCTCGGCGTCGGCATCTCCGCCATGATCCCCAATGTCGCAGCCGAGGAAGGTATTTCGGATCTGATCACGCTGACGGTGGAATCGGGCGTGGTCGGCGGCGTACCCGGCCATGCGCGAGAATTCGGCACCGCGATCAATCCGCGCGTCATTCTCGACCAGGCCTATCAGTTCGACTTCTACGACGGCGGCGGATTGTCCTGCGCCTTCCTGTCCTTCGCTGAGGTGGATGAAGCCGGCAACGTCAACGTCACCCGCTTCGGCGAGCGACGCGACGGCTCCGGTGGCTTCATCGACATCACCCAGAATGCGAAGCGGCTGATCTTCAGCGGCACCATGACCGGCGGCAAGTTCGACATCAGGGTCGAGAACGGTCGCCTCGCGATCCGGCGCGATGGCGCCTTCCGCAAATTCGTCCCGCAGGTCGGCCAGATCAGCTTCAGCGCCTCGCTCGCCGCGCAACGCGGCCAGCACGTCAGCTACGTCACGGAGCGCGCCGTGTTCGAGCTGGAGAACGGCCACGTGACGTTGACCGAGATCGCGCCGGGCGTGCGTCTGGAGGAGGACGTCCTCGCTCATATGGGCTTTCGCCCACGCATCAGCCTGCAATTGAAGGACATGGACCCGCGCATCTTCCGCTCCGGGCCGATGGGAATCGCGCAAGCCTTCAACGCCCTGCCAGCGCGGCCAGGCAAGGTCGCCTGAGGATCACCATGGACACGAGCGCCCCGATCAATCTCCGTTACGAGGACATCGCGCTCGGCGCGGAGTTCGAGACCGCCGTGCACACCGTGACCGAGGCTGACATCGCAGTCTTCGCCGACGTCACGCGCGATCACCACCCGCTCCATATCGACGGCGCCTATGCGCGTTCGCGCGGGTTTCCTGCCGTGATCGGCCACGGCCTGTTCGGCCTGTCGCTTATGGAGGGGCTGAAGTCGGAGCTGAAGCTGTACGAGGAGACCTCGGTGGCCTCGCTTGGCTGGGACGAGGTGAAATTCAAGGGGCCAATCGTTGCCGGCGACAGCTTGCGCGTTCGTTTCCGCTTCGTCGAAAAGCGGCCGACCAAAAATCCTGAACGAGGAATCGTCGTGGAGGCGCTCGACCTGCTCAACCAGCGCGACGAGGTCGTGACTGCGGGGCGCCACATCTCGCTGATCCTGACCCGGCAGGCCGATCGCGGCGTGCCGGCTGCCACGTAACAACGACGAAGCCTCGGACCGGAGACGGCTCAACTGCCACCCACGATTGACAGGAGTACCTTGATGCGACTTCCAGAAACCTTCTCCGCCCTCGCTCTTCTGGTCGGCCTGACCCAGGCCGTCGGTGCCCAGACCTGCACGCCGAAAGTGCCGGCGTCGAGCCTGATCGAAGCGCCCAAATGGCAGATGTCGATCAACCCGACCTTGCCGCCGCAACAATTCGTCGACGACAAGGGCGAGTTGCAGGGCCTCAACGTCGAGCTCGCCCGCGAGATCGCCAAGCGCATCTGCGTCGAGCCGGTGTTCCTGCGCATGGACTTCCCGCCCATGATCCCGGCGCTGCGCTCGGGCCGCTTCGACGCCATCAACACCGGCCTGTTCTGGACCGAGGAGCGTTCGAAGATGCTCTACCTCGTGCCTTACGCGCAGCAGGCGATCAGCATCTACACCGACCCCTCCTCCAGCCTGAAGCTCGAGAAATTCGAGGATCTCGCCGGCCGCGTGGTCGGGGTGGAATCGGCGACTTACACCGAGCGCAAGGCGCGTGAGTTCAGCACGGCCATGGAGGCCAAGGGTCTCAAGCCGATCGATCTGCGCACCTTCACCACGGTAACCGCGACCTCGGCAGCGCTGCGCGCTGGCCAGCTCGAGGCCGCGCTGAATATCAACGAGACCGCAAACTCGCTGGAGCAGAAGGGCATTGCCAAGATCTGGGTTCGCGACATCGCCGGCACCGACATCACCTTTGCCTTCCGTGACAAGCTGCTCGCGCAGGCCGCCGCAGATGCGCTCACCGCGATCCGGGCCGACGGCACCTACGACAAGCTGTTTGATAAATTCGGCATGACCAAGCTGAAGGCGACGACGTTCGCCATTCGCGGCGACGGGCCGACGAATTGACAGGCCTGCGCCACCTCATATGTGGCCGCGCACATACGAGCGACCGAATTGGGGAGTGCGCGCGGCCTTGCGGAAACCTGCGCGGCCAGGTCCGCCGGAAGAATATGTCAGTGACCTTCGTCGTCGTAAGGACAGTGAGATTGGCGCTCGACATGGAGCGCAACATTGACCGCCGCGGATCACCGAAACCAAGGGCTGCTGCGCAGGTCTCCGGCTCAGGGAGCACTCTTGCGGGCCGAATGGCCCTGTGCCATCCGGCGCTCCAGCAACTCACGGACCAACGGCAGGCGATCGTTGCCAAAATACATATCGGTCTTGTCAACGAAAATTGTCGGCGATCCGAAGCCGCCGCGAGCGATCACCTCGTCAGTGTTGGCCCGGAGTTGGTTCTTGACCGCTTCTTCGCTGATCCCCCGAAAAAACTCCGCAGGATCGACGTCTACCTTCTTGCAAATGTTCGTTAGCACCGCATCCTGGGAGATGTCCCTATCCTCGCCCCAATAGGCTTCGAACACCGCGGTAGCGAACGGAACCATCCCGCCTCCGAGCCAGATGCAGCCGCGCATCGCCTTTACGCTGTTCACCGGAAAAACCGTCGGTGGCATCTTGATCGCAAGCCCGGCGGAGCGCGCCCAGTCTGCAAGATCCTTCAACATGTACTGCGCTTTCGGCACGATCGGACTTTCGCGCGAGGCATAAACGCTCGGATTAACCGCGTTGAAGATGCCGCCAGCCAGCACTGGCCGCCACGAGAGCGGCTCGCCAAACTCCTTTGCCAGCCGCTGGATGTTGTGGAAAGCGAGATAAGTCCATGGACTTGAGCAGTCGAAGAAGAACTCTATCATCGATCAGACACTCTCTTCTTGACTGAAATGCAATGCGGCATACCCGCCTTTTGATTTTCGCTCGCCGGAGGTCGCGCAATTTCTTTGGTTACGACTTCGGTGCGCCGAACATGTTTTTTCTTGCTTCGTCAGAGAACGGCTCCTTCACAAATTTGCCGACCGAAAGGCCGGCCTGGACTTGCGGCCGGCCGCGGACCTCCGCATACCAGCGCTTGACGTTCGGATAGTCGTCGAGTGTGAAGCCTTGCGCCTTATGGGTCATCGTCCACGGGAAACAAGCGATGTCGGCTATCGTGTATTCGTTGCCGGCGACGAAGCGTCCGGTCTTGCCCAATTGGGCGTCAAGCACACCATATAATCGTGTCGCCTCCCGCTGATAGCGATCGATCGCATAGGGGATCTTTTCCGGCGCATAGAGACGGAAATGACCGTGCTGACCGAGCATCGGTCCAAGACCGGCCATCTGCCACATTAGCCATTGTAAGACCCGGGTACGACCACGCACGTCCACTGGCAGAAATCGTCCGGTCTTCTCGGCCAGGTAGATCAGGATCGCACCCGTCTCGAACACGGAGATGGGCTCGCCATCGTCGGCAGGCGCGCGATCAACAATCGCTGGAATACGATTGTTCGGGCTGATGGCGAGAAACTCGGGAGTGAACTGTTCACCAGCGCGAATATCGATCGGCACGACGGTATATGGCAGCCCCAGTTCCTCGAGCAGAATCGAGATCTTCCAGCCGTTGGGGGTCGGCGCATAGTGCAGGTCAATCATTCCGGTCGTTCCTAGGGGGCGACTCGTTCGAGCCCTGTTGTGCTCTTCCTAGGTCTGTTCGAGCCGGGCAACGGACCCGGCCTGACGAACGCGTCCACCACGTTGCTCAGAAGCTGCGAGACGTTGTTCTCGAAGCCGTTGATAGGAAGGGCACTTCCGAACGCGATGGATCCGGTTGCAAACACCGCGCCATTATTCGGCGCCTCGAAATATACCATGTCGGCCCGCAGGATGTAGTTGTGCGTCCCGCTGAATCCCTGGTGGGCGTGGGCTCCCTCCTCGTCGTGGGCGATGTAGTTGTCGGGGTGCCCCCCCGAGGATGCGATGATCTTGGTGTTAGGCGGCGTGCCGAATCCCAGCTTGTAGCAGTCGATCTCAATGCCCGCGGCTCCGCCGTTGCCCAGGCCGAAATCACCGATGATCTCGCCTTCGATCCCCTCCGTGATCCAAGCGAGCGCAGGATCGTAGCTGTCGGGCATCCGCCGATAAGGCTGGCTATGGGCGAAGCCCTCGCCGGCAAATGTATTGCCGACCAGCTTCTGCCCCCAGCGCTGAAAGCCGGTCCAGATTCCACCCATCTGACCCGTCGTGGCGAGGTAGTATTCGCCCGGCCGTGCCGCCCAGGCAATCCAGTGCCCACCTGTCTTGCGGCACTCCATGATCCAAGGTTCGTCATCGCGAAACGCCACATTGCAGCAGAAGCTGTTCGCGCCCATGCAGATAAAGCGCCCGCCGCCGGCGATGTAATCCTCATGGGCGTCGAGCATGCGCTCAGAATGATATTCCGGATGCGTGGAATTCAAAATGCATGCGTAGGGCGCCATCGCTGCGACACCCTCCAGATGGACATCTTCGTCGGTCAATACGTCGTAGTCGTATCCCTTGTGCTCAAGCCATGCCAGGATCGAGAGGTCTGCCGGAAAATTCCATGGCAAGTCGAATGCGGCGATCCGGTATTTCGGCCGCATGTTCACCATCGGGCGACGGTAGCTCGTGTAGCAGACGCCAGCGCCATCCGCATGCGTGTCGTAGCAGCCCGCACCGAACTCCGGATTTTCGTAGATTTCAATATCGACCTCGGAGATCGTCGGTGGCTGGCCGGCCATTGGCTGCACGATCTGGCCGTCTGTCGCGAAGCGCTCGTTGGCATAGGCCAGGTAGGTCGCGGTGGAAAACAACAGAGCAATTCGCGCTGTAGGCATGCGGGGCCGAACGAAGAAAACGATGTACTCTTCGGCCAGGCCCTCGCCGTCGCCGCCGCGTACTCTCATCGCGTAGGCTCCGCTGCGCAGCGTTTCGGGCAGTTCGAGCGTCTTTGTGGCTTTCCAATTGCTGTCGATCATCGCGTCGGCATGAAACTCGATGCCACCGTATTGATCCGGAGCGAGCCGGAAGCAGTCGTTGCGGCCGTTCCAGTTGTAGCCGGTCTGGGCGCGCACCGGCCTGTTGTAGCCCTTCGCATCGAGCCGGTTTGGTCCGATGTCCACTACGACATCGCCGATCCCACGATCGGTATACCCCTTCGTGGTGTCCCAATATGCGACCATGCCGTCAAATGGGGGCTGCCCGCCTGAGCGAATCGCATCGAGCTCCTCGCGATCCAAAGGACGATCGAACACACCACAACGATCGATCTTGCCGCAGTACAGTTGCGAGACGAAATGCCCGCGCAACGCGTGCCAATCGCGTGATCCCGCCACGAGGAACGGCGTATCAGGCAGGTTGTTCTGCCTGAACCGAAACATCTCCGACACATGAGAGCGGTATTCGACCGGCGCGACTTTGCTGAGCAGGCTGTTGTAGCGGTTCACGACCCCTTCCTGGTACAACGTGGCGCGACCGCTTCGCGCATCGAATGTGGCAGCGACGAAATACCAGGACTGCTTCTGCAGGGGCAGTTCAGCCTGGAGATAGTCGATCTCGTTTCCGCAGCCGACCCAGAACTCAAGCCTGCCGCTTGGATTGATGCCAAGGCCGTAGCCGTGATTCCTGTCGTTGTCCCAGCGGCCCAGCAAGCATTGCCGATGCCCGACATCGGGCCAGGTCGGCCAGATGAATGCACAGAGCGTGATGCTGCCGTCGAGCGCGAGCTTGCGATTGGGGTCGCTCACCTCGAGGAAGGCACCGACCTGCGTGAACTGCTTCTCGACCTGCCAGGTGCCGTTGGCCACGCAATCGATTTCTTCCTCGATGAATCCCGGACCATGCGGATGCTCGTCGCCATGAATCAGACGCACGAGATGGGCTTCAGCGGTCGACGTGCCATCGGCGCTGACATGAAATTGTATGGTGTCGCCGGGCTTCACCGAGATCTTATCTGCGTAGCCGAATATCTTGATCTGCGCCATGGTGCGGAGTTTCCCATCGAAAAGCCGGACCAGGTGCCCTGCCCGGCAGGCGTGTTGCACTAGGTTTCGAGAAGATCGCGGATGCAGCGCAGGAACAGGCCGTGACGGGCATCGTTCGCCGACGTGTAAACGGCATCATCGACCAAACGCGGGGGGACTCCCCGACGTCCAGAGAGCCTGACGACCTGATACCGCCGGAACGGCTCGACGGCCCGGACCGCATATCTTTGCTCGAGCGGGCGTTGACGAAAATAGATCAACAGTCGCTCGAGCCTTTCGCTGTGCTGTCCCAAAGGCGATCGCCGGTGCTCCTCGATGACCTCGGGGTTCACCAGCGTCCGCAGAAAGTCGCGGCGGAAGCCGTCGAAGCGATCCCGGACGATGATGTCGCGGTCCTCGGACCTGTCGTATTCGAGAGGCAGCATCCTCAGCTCTCCACCTGCAAATATTCGACCTGACCCACGGCCGCGGAACGTGCCGACGCGGCTTCCCCTACCGGATGCATCAAGCCCACTGCTTTTCCTCATTGACCCAGGCGAACCCGGGCAACCTGCCGTCCCTGGCGAATGCCTCCACGACATTCGCCAGCACGCGGGATGCGCTGTTCCTGAAATTGTTGATCGGCAGCGATTGCGCGAATGCGACCGAGCCACATGCAAACACGGCACCGCCATGGGGGGCCGTGAAGTAGGTCATGTCGGCATGAACCCGCCAGTCGTACGACCCATAGAGCCCAAGGTAGGAATAGAGGACGAGCTGCTGGTTCACGACAAAGCTGTCCGTGTGGCCCCCCGACGAGGCGATGATCTTGGTGTGCGGCGGCGTGCCCAGAGCGCGGTCATAATAGTCGAGCGCCAGCCCCGCGGCGCCGTCATTGGCAAGACCGGCGTCACCGATGATCTCGCCATCGACACCTTTGGTGATCCAGGACACTGTGCGGTGATAGCTGTCCGGCATCCTCCGGTACGGTTCGCTTCGTCCACCGCCAGAGCTGCTGAGGCCTATGCCAACCAGCTTCTGGGTCGCCCGTCCGAGCACCTTCCAGGGACCACCACGCATCCCGTCGGTTGCCATGTAGTGCTCGCCGTAGCGCGACACCCACGGCTTGTACCCATCATCGCGACGTCGACACTCCATGATCCATGGTTCGCCCTCGCGAATGCCGGCCGTGGCGTTGAACCCGTTGCCGCCTGCATAGATGTAACGACCGCCGCCGGCGATATAATCCTCGGTCGCATCCAACATTCGCTCGGTGTAATATTCCGGGCGCGAGCCGCTGATAACGCATGCGTACGGCGACAACGCCTGCGACCCGTCGCGATGGAGGTCCTCGTCGGTCAGGACCTCGTACTCGAAGCCGCTCTGGTCCAGCCATGCGATGATCGATAGGTCCGCAGCCAATCCCGAAGCCACATCGAGGCTCGGCATCCTGTACCTCGGCCGCATGTTCATGACCGGACGATGATAGGAGCTGTAGCACACGCCATTGCCATCGGCGTGCATGTCGTATGTCGACAGCCCGAAATCGTCTCGCCTATGCATCTCGATATCGATATCGGACAGCACAGCCGACTGTCCCGTCAAAGCTTCGCGCTCCGGGTGATCGAAGCTCAGGCGCTCGTTCGCAAAGGCAAGGTAGGTGAGTGTCGGAAACAGGAATGCAATACGCGCCCGCGGCCTTCCCGGCCGCACGAAGAAGACGACATGCTCCTCGCTGACGCTCTTTCCCCAGCCAGATCGCAGCCTCATGGCATAACAGCCGCTTTTGAGACCGTGCGGCAGGGCGACGGCCTTGGTCGCCTTCCAATTGCAATCCGTCAGCGCGTCGGCATGAAACTCGATCCCCCCGAACTCTTGCGGAGCCAGACGGAAACAATCGGTGAAGCCGTCCCAGTTCCAGCCGGTCTGGCCGCGAACGGGCCGATTGTATCCTCGGGCATTCAGCTTGTGCCGGCCGACGTCGACCACGAGGTCACCGATGCCGCGGTCGGTGTAGCCGGCGCTCGTATCCCAGTAGGCGACCAGGCTGTCCATCGCAGGGACGAGCCCGCTCCTGATCGTGTCGAGCTCGGCGGGCTGCAAGACCTGATCAAATGCACCGCACCGGTCGATCTTGCCCCAATAGAGCTCAGCCACGCAGACCCGCCTCTCCGCGTTGCGGCTAGCCGAACCTGCCATCAGAAACGGAGTCGAGTCCAGGCTACCGGGCTTGCTCCGGAAAACCGCAGATTTGCGGGATTCGTAGTCCACCAGGGCGACCTTGCCTAACAGGCCGTTGTACCTGTTGCCGACACCGACCTGGTGCAAGGTCGCACGCCGGGTCTCGGCGTCGAAGGTCGCGGCCACGAAATACCACATCTGTACCTGCAGCGGCACGTTAGCGGTCAGGCGCTCGACCTCTTCGCCGCGTCCGATCCAGAACTGCAGATAACCTTTCTCGTCGATGCCGATCCCGTAACCCCGCTTTTGATCGCCGGCCCATCGACCAATTATGGTCTGCCGCTTTCCGGATGCTGGCCAAGTCGGGTGAACGAAGGCGAACAGAGTGAAGCTATTTGCGAATGCCAGCCGGCCCTCTGGATCATCGACCTCGAGAAACGATCCTACCTGGGTGAACTGCGGCTCGACCCGCCACCTGCCGTTCGAAGTACACGCCACCTCTTCCTCGACGAAGCCTGGCCCTGCTGGGTTCTGATCGCCATGGATCAGGCGCACCAGTTGCGCCTCGGCGGTATCCGTCCCCTCGGCGCTGACGTGAAACTGGAGGGTCTCGCCCGGCTTGACCGAGATCCTGTCCGTGTAACCAAAAAGTCTGACCGGTGTCACCGCCAACTCCTTCCTTTATAGGCCCAGCGTCCGCCGCGCAGATCGGAACGCTTCCTCCGCGATCAGGACTCCAGTAGATCCTGAACGCGCCGCATGAAGACGCCATGGCAGGCCTCATCCGGCGTCGCGTAGATTCGGTCCTCCACCACACGCGGCGCTACGCCACGATGTCCGGATAGAGCGACGATGCGATATCCTTCGAAGCGTTCCACGGCCATGATGGCGTACTTCTCCACCTGGGGGCGGGTGCGGAAGTAGATCAGCAGCCGTTCGAGCGCCTCACTGTGCTGCCCGTTGAGGGAGTGGCGATGCTCCTCGATGATCTCCGGAGACACCAGAGTCTTGAGATGGTCGCGGGTCATCTTGTCGTGGCGCCGCTGGTAGATGACGCTCTTGTCCTCGGTCTCGGTCGCTTCCTCGGGTAGCATCTCGCCGCCCTTTTCCGCTCGCGTCGATCGCCGCTCGCTCTTCTTCTTGTCGCGCCAGGCACGGAACTGCGCCTTGATGCAGAACAGTCCGTTACGCAGGTAGAGCACGACCAGGAGCATGATGAGCCCGATGATCATGAAGCGGGCCGGTCCCCACGTATTCAGCACCTGGTCGAAGAACACGACGATGAGCGTTCCGACCACCGCGCCTTCGGCACGTCCAACGCCGCCGATTACCAACATGGCGAGGCCGAGTAGCACGGTATCGAAGTTGAAGATCGAGAACGCCACGCCACCGAAATTCGAGGTGTAGAATCCGCCGATGAAGCCCAGCGCCGCCGACGAAACGAGGAACACCCAGACGCGCGCCTGGCGAAAGTTGACCCCTGTCGCCTCAGCGAAAGCCTCGCGCTTTTCGGGTGCCATGCGCAGGATCCGCCCGAGCCGGCGGCCGTTGACGAACCGGTAAAGCAGCAAAGCCAGCAGCATCAGGCCGAAGCAGGCGTAATACGCCAAGAGCAACTGACCTAGCTGCGACCAGTCTTCCGGTATGTAGGTCGTGGCACCGTACAGGCCGCCATTCGCGGACCCGAACTCCTTCGAAGTCACGAAGTAGACCCGGCAGAGCTCGTTGAGACCAAGGGTGAGAAGCGCATAGTAGAATCCGTCGAGCCGCGTGGCCGGCAGCGCGATGATCCCACCGAAGACCAGCCCCACCAGAGCCCCGAGCGGCGGCAACAACCACCAGGGCAATGCGAACTTGACGGCAAGCAATGCCGTGACGAACGCTGCCGTCCCGACGACTGCATAGGTCGCGAGCGAAAAAACGCCCGCAGTTCCCATGATGAGCATCCAGCACAGACTGATAGCAGCATAGATGCCGAACGTGGCTCCCGCCGTCAGCAGCGTGTTCTGCAGATCGCCTGGCGTGAACAGGGGAGCGATCGCCAGCGCAAGAAGCCCCAACATCCACCAGATGGGCCGCTTGTCGACGATCGTCTTCTCCGCGCGCAAGGTCTTTGGGTTATACTCACCGCGGAGGCGAAGCACGCGGCGGCGTGTCGGCCAGTAGCGAAGACGATTCCACATCGTTCCGCCGTGGCCTGGCCATTTGTAGTAGTAGCGCAGGCGGCCGACCGCATTCAGCTTCGTCGCCGATCGACGAGTTCTTTGCCAGACCTCCTGGTGGCTGTGGAACGGAATGGTCGGGAGCTCCTCGACGTCACGTTTGCCGCCCCAGACGAAGAGCGGATTGCGCCACTTGATGCCGCTATTAATTGACATTGCTCAGGCCTCCCTCGCCTTGTCGAGCAGCCCTGCGATGCCGCGCGGACGGACCAAGAGGATGACGATAATCACGACGAACTGGGTGATGAGAACGTAGCGGCCGCCGATCGATATGCCCGTCAGCGCCTCGTTGAGGCCGAGCACGATAGCGGCGATGACGGCGCCGCGCACGCTGCCGAGGCCGCCGCAAAGCGCAATGCTGACGCCCTTGATCATCGGCATCAGTCCGCCGAACGGCGAGATATAGTACGTCTGGGAGAGAAGAACGGCCGCGAGGCCCGCCAAACCGCCCGTGATGCCCATGACGTAGAACGATGTTCGCCGAACGCCGATTCCGACGATGGATGCCGCATGAGGATTCATCATCATAGCGCGGATTTCGAGGCCACGGCGACTCGACTGCATCCACCTCAGAACGACCGCCAATATCAGGACGGATGTCACCACGTTCCCGACCTTGTCCGCCGTTAAGACCACGCCCGGCAAGGACACCGACCAGTTGCCGAAGATCTCCGGCAGACTCTTCGATCGCGGGCCGAACCACCAGAGCAGGAATTGCGTGCCGATCAGATTTATCGCGAGCGTCGCAATCAGCCCCCGAATGGTGAAGTTTGGTTTGTCGTGGATCGGTATGAACCCGACCGCACAGATGATCACTCCCCCGAGCGCGCCTGCGAGGATACCCGCGGCCAGCACTGCAGGCCCCGATGTGGAGACATGCTGCGCAAAGAGCCAGGAGCCATAGCCCGCGAATGCAAATATGAAGCCGTAGGCAAGGTTGAGCAGGCCTAGGCTCGACCACGTGATCGAAATTCCGATCGCAAGCGTGCCGTAAATGCACGCAAGGACGATGGTGTTGCTGACGATGAACCAGATATCCACGTTTTACGCCTTTCGATAAACGTTCAACGCGAGGGCCGCCGAGGCCTCACCCTTGAGCTTTCCCACATGCATGCCGATGACGCGGTCCACCCGTCCCTCGAGCAGCGCAACGTTCTGCTCCGCGATGATCATCGCGGCATTCCCGAGCTTGACGGCCATCAGGGCGTTGATCACGCTCTTGCCGATCTTGGGTGCTAGCCCGAGCGATGGCTCGTCGACGAGGAAGAGAGACGCATCCGTCATCAGGCCGCGGCCAATCGACACCATCCGCCGTTCGCCGCCCGACAGGCGCCCCACGGGTACGCCCATCAGTTTCCGCAACGGTGGAAATATCTCCAGGATGCGGAGCTTGCGCGCAGCGCGATCGCGCCAGGCCGCCGCGGTGTAGGCACCGGAATCGAGATGCTCCTCGACGGTCAGGCCATGGAAGATCTCGTCGCCTTGAGGAATCAACGCCAATCCTGCGCGCACGATCTCGTGGGTGTAGCGCCCCGGCCCTTGGCTTCGCGTGCGGCCGACCTCCCTGCCGTTGAGCTTTATCGAGCCGCGCTGCCAGCCGGTAAGTCCGGCGATTGCATAGAACAGGGTCGACTTGCCATGGCCGTTCAAGCCGACGATGCCGATCCGCTCCCCACACTGAACGACGAGGTCGAGATCGTGGATGACGCGAACCGGCCCATAGCCTGCGGACAGTCCCTTGACGTTCAGGACCTCGCGCTGCGGCTGACGCGCCGGAGCGCCCGGCAAATGGTTGCTCACGGAGATATTCATGTATCGGCCTCTTCGCTGAAATCCTCGAAGTAGGCCGCGTGGACCTTCGGATCAGCCATGACGTCGTGCATCAGTCCCTCGGAAATGACCTCCCCGGCATCCATCACCAGAATGCGGTCGGCGATCGTCCCGAGGAGCTCGATGCGGTGCTCGACGATGAGGATCGCAATGTTCATTTCCTTGGCAAGGATCCGCAGCAGGGTATCGATCTCGTCGACCTCCGAATTGATCAGGCCGGCGGCCGGCTCATCCAGCAGCAGCAACGAGGGCCGGCGCATCAGCAGGCAGGCCAGCAGCAATTTGCGCCGGTTGAAGGTCTCGAGCTGCGTCGCCGGGGTGTCATCATTGATCTTCAGACCGACGAGATCGGCGCCATATTCAGCATCGAACCTCGTGAGAAACGGACGATGAGCCTGACGCGCCGCCTTGAACGTCTCGCCGACGGTCAGCTCGTCAGGAACGACCGGCGTCTGGAACGTGCGACCGATCCCCAGGCGCGAGCGAGAATACAACGGCAAGCCCGTAACATTCTCGCCCTTGAACCACACTGAGCCGCTCTTTGGCGGCATACGGCCAGACAGGATTTCAAACAGACTGGTCTTGCCCGCGCCGTTCGGTCCGATGATGCCCAGCACTTCCCCGGCCTCAACATGCAGGTTGATATCGCGGAGGATCTCGCGACCGCCGAGATCGAGCGAGATGCCACTGCAGGAGAACAGGGCGGTCTTCCCGTCCTGTTCAGCCGCACCGTTTCGGGAGATCTGTCTGAGCATCAGCTCCACCACGGCGCAGAGATCAGCTTCGTTTCCGAGACCGGACCGGGATAGACGATCTTGTGCTCACCGCCCTGGATCTGGACATAGAGCTGCGCGACGCCGGCCTCGAGCTTGCGCGCCTGCAATTCGTCGCCGCCATTGTCTGGGAAATGGCGCGCTTCCTGATATGGGTTGCCCATATCGACGTAGCCGCAGACGCCGCGCTGCGGGTTGGCCCGGATCCAGTCGCAGACCTCCCTGAACTTCCGGGGATCGCCGACCGCTTCCCAGGCTTTCTTGAGGTAGTAGGTCTGATCGTAGGCAATGCCGGTATAGGCAAGCCCGGCAATGCCAGGGAAGCGCTTCTTGTACTTCTGCCTGTAGGCGAGCCCCCTTTCGTCGCCATAGATGCCCATGGTCGTGCCCCAGGCAAAGCCGTTCGCCGCCGAACCGGCAAGCTCGAGGAATTCCGGCTGCGAGGGGCCGTATTGGAGATAGACGAGCGAATCGCGCACCGGGCTTGCCACAAACTGCTTGCAGAACGCGGCGTATTCAGCAGCCACCCAATGGTCCACCATGATCGCGGCGGCATCGACCTCCTTCATCTCGCGAATGACCGGTGCCCAGTCCTGCACGGGATACTGAATATCCGTAATGCGGGCGACTTCGAACTTGCCGCGCCGCTTGATCGCTTCCTGCGCCGCACGTGATATCGTTTGGCAGTAGCCGATCTGCTCCTGAATGATATGAACCTTGCGGTTCTTTGGCTTCCAGACGCCGCCCTGCTCCTGGTCTTCCAGCCAGAGAGCATAGCTCCATCCGTAGTTCACCTCAGACGGACAAAACTGGAAGATGTGGCTGTATTTGTCCGGCTGGTCCTTGACGGCAGAGGTGCCGGCGCGTTGCGCGTTGCCGTTGATGTAGGGACATTTGTACTTCACCGTCGCGTCCATCGCCGGCAGCGGGACAAGCGTGAAGGCAAAGGAGATCGCGTCAACCTTGGCATCAACGCAGGCGGCCAGCGCCTGCTTGGAGGATTCCGGCGAGAGAACGTTCATATCCGTTGTGAACAGCTTCAGCGGTCTGCCGAGGATGCCGCCTGCGGCATTGATCTCCTCCGTCGCGAGCGTCGTCCCGTTCAGGAAGTCCTGATGATCCGCGACACCCGCCGCGGCCGTCTGGCAGTAGGGAACTCCGAGAACGATCGGCTGGGCGGCAAGCGCCGTCCGTCCAACGAACGGTGCGGCCATGGCGGCGCCGATGCCCGCGGTCACTGAACGCCTGGTGAGTTTGAGAACCATCCGAGCAACCTCTCCTGCAATCGCGCGCGGGTCTTCGGCATCGCGACCGAGACCAGGCCGGATTTCTGTTAGGGCTAAGACGATGCGGTCAGGCACCGTCCGGTGATAGCGGCCTCGATCCGTATCGCCACGGACTGACATGGAGGTTTCGGCCGAACCGCATGGATCAGAGCCTCGGTTTTCTGCCGATTTTCAGCAATACGTCAGCTGACCGATTTTGAAGCTGACCTGGAGGGCCCCGGTGTGATCCAGAACTACGCTGCGGGTGCGAACTGAACTCAGGGTGACGACTTGCGCAGCAAGCCACGCCCAGATTTTCATCAGCCGGCGGCGCTAAGAGTCATCTTACGTCAGAGTTGTTGGCCCTGAATGAGGTGGAGTGTGACACTGCTTTGACTAAAGGAGTAACCGCCTCTAACATGCAATTGCAGCTTTAAGCTCGCCGTCTCGGCTCGATCCGGGACGGTCGAGATCAGCCGAGCGAATGGCCAAATGGTCATGTGGCAGTTCGCAATGGTTGGCGCGGTCCTTGCTCTGCTGAGGACGCGAAGCACTACGCAGTGCCGCCGGTTCTAACGGATCGTTAGCGGCCAAAAAGAAGATTCGATCACGAACCGTCGGCAAGATCTTTCACGAGCTGGAGGCTCACCGTGAAATCGGCAGCGATCGACCATATGATGTCAGCGACGGTGCGGCTCGATACACCGGCGGCGGCCCTGAATGATCAGATCATCGATCAGGCCACGCAGGTGACCCGCCTTTTACGCGAGTTCGTTAGGAGCGAGGCGATCGCCCTGATCGCGATGGACCCGATATCCCGAACCCATCGCTCTCTTGCCGCCGACGGGTATACGGACAGAACGATGTCCTACGTGCTCGACGGATTCCCTAACTCCTGCCCCGCCTACGCGATCGCTCGCGAGAAAGACACGCATTCGCTGCGCTGGCGGGACTACAAGCGTGACTGGAATCTCTATTTGCCGGATACATTCACCGCTCAAGAATACCTGATGCCGGATGGCTTCAGAGAAGGCTCGACGATGTGTCTGCGCGTCGCGGATGGCCGCTACATTGGGGCCATCCACATGAGCTGGTCCAAGGAGGCGCACGCCAAGGACGAGCACCGTGAGATGACGGAGCGATTCCGCCCGATTCTGCTGAACATCTGCGATCAGCTCAGGACACCACAGCTGCTGGCCGATGAGCTCGCGCCAGGCGCCTATGCCATCGCCGTCTCGCCGAACGGTTTTGCGTTTCATCTCCCCAACCGTAGTCCGGGCCCGCATCTCGGCGAGGGCGGAGAGCTTCGGCGGCTCGTGCTGGAGAAGGCGAAATCCCCCAGCGCTCAACGCTTCGTTTGGCCGGACGAGGCAGGCCGCTGTCACCAGGTTACGATCACGCCCTGCCGCGGAAACATCCTCCTGATCACAGAACAATGCATTCGCTGGCCGTACAATCTCTCCCTCCGGGAGATACAGATCCTGCATCTCGTGACCAGCGGCGCGTCAAATCCCAACATCGCCGAGCAACTCTTCGTGTCGCCGCGCACGGTCTCCACACACATCGAGCACATCCTCGCAAAGATGGGCTGCGACTCGCGCACGCGACTCGCGGCTCTCGCGGTGTCCGAAGGACTGCTGCTTGCGGAGTCCCCCTCCCGACGGTCTCGGAACTTCGCTGGCCATTGATCGACCGCAACCATTTCAGCCGGATGGCGCGCCTTGCGCACGCGCATCCTTCAGAAGCACCACGAGACCCGCAGCCACGAGGCAGGCGAGGCCGAGGCCGGCGAATCCGACCGCGTAGGCTGCGGGGCCGAGGGCGCCGATCCCGGCCGAACCGATAGCGCCTCCTCCCAGGTGCATCACCGTCATCCAGCCCATCGCTCTGCCGACGTGGCGCGCGCCTAGATTTCCGGACATCAGCCTGACCAGTGCAGGGAACGTCAGTGCCGCATCAAGACCATAGAGTGCGCCAAACCGGGCCAATTCGACCAAGCTGAAGCCGGTGAACGGAAGCCAGAGCAAGAGGAGCGCGCGGACGACGAAGTAGAGCGCCAGCACCGTTCGCGCGGGGCACCGGTCCGCGAGATGCCCGCTCACCACACTCCCTATCGCACCGCCGAACACGACAATCGCCATGACATCGGCGCTCGATGTGAGGTCGAGGCCCGTGCCCATGCAGATCATACCGAGTTGGCCATCGATCAAGCCGGATGTCGACGCGCCGCAGACGCAGAAGATCGTGGCAAGGACGCAGAAGCGCCAGTTCTTCTCCTTTGGAGGCGCTGCCCCATGCCGCTTGAACTTGCGCTCTCGCAGCAAGGCTCCTCGACCGGATATAGGGGCAAGGACAACGGCAATCGCCGTGGCGAGCACGCCAACGGCAGCGGCCTGGAACACGAAGCACCAATCCAGCGCGTTGGCCGCTCGCGATGCCAGCAGCAGTCCCGCCGCCGATCCCAGCGGCTGCATTGACGCCAGGAGACCGTAGCGTGTCCCACAATGCGTCGCGCCGCCACGACTCCCGATCATCGCGCCGAGAAGGGCGGCGCTCAAAGAGCCACTGAAACCAACACCCAACCCCCAGGCCACAGTGAGATGCCATGGTGACGCCGCCTGCGTCGTCGCTGCAAGCGATAACGCAAGGAGGGCCAGACTGCCGATCAACGGCGCTCGAACGCCCCAGCGTTCGAGGCTGTACGCCGCGAACGGCGATGCGCTCGCGGAGACTGCAATGCCGAGCGTGATCGGCAAGGACACGTCGGGGGGCTGGAAGCCCCGATCTTGCTGGATCGTGATGGCCAGCAACGCAGGGAGGACGCGTGCGGCCGCGCTTGCAAAGATCGCCAAAGCGACGATCGCGGAGGCGATCGACCACCTGAAGCACGCTGCCCTTGCAAAGGACGAGGCACGACCGGCCCGCGATGCCGGTCGGGCGAGCTGGAACGCGACGGGTCGGATGACGAGCCGCGCCCTACTCGGCGGCGTGCGCATGACAACTCGCGGCGTTCGTGTCGGGCGCGAGATCGATGCCAGGATTGCGATCGAAGAAGCCGCTGGGCATCAGCTTGAAGCCGGTGAAGATGCAGGGTTGAACGGGAAAGTCCTCAGGGCGGACCTGGTGGTGAAGACCGAAGACGTGCCAGAGCACGATATCCGTGTTCTCGATATTCCGGTTTTTCTTGACAAAGTCGGAGACACCTCCCGTTCCATCCGAGTGGTTCATGTGGTCGCCGGCCGGATATCGCTCTTCGGGATCGAAGGCCGTCACCCAGAGCTGGTTCTTGATAAAAGTCGATCGCCTGCCCGACGGCGATTCCGGATGGATGAATGGTGTCACGGGGTGACTGGCCTCGAGCTTGTACCCGGTCGGCGTTCCAACCCAGTTCTTGCGATTGGGGTTGATAATCTTCCAGGCCCGATGCGTCGCCGGGTTCACCTGGCGGCACGCGCCGAGTTCGGTCTTGAGAACCGTCTCCTCCTCGTAGAAGCCGTTGCCATAGGCATTATCCGGCCCCCAGGGATCGGCCTTCGTGTTGAGCTCGACGACACTGTTTTCGTCACCGTCGATATTCATGTCGAGGCGCGCGCAGAAAATGTGCTGGTGAATGTGACCGACGACGCCGGGGGCGACTTCCCTGCCGTATTTGCCGGGGTGGCCCGGCTCGCACGCGGCCGTATTGATGATGCCAGTCGCCTTGAGCTCGAACTGGATCGAGCCGTCCGTGTGGAAGTACCAGAACAGCCCATATTCGTAGTTGGCGACCGTCGCGATGCAGGAAACCACCAGCCTCCGGGCACGCCGCGACTCAACATTGTTAGAGCGGAAGTCCCAATGCTTCCACAGCAGGCCGGCATCCTCCTCATGGATGCAGATCGCGTTTTCGATGGTGACCACTTTGCCGTCCATCGTTGCGAGATGTGCATCGAGATAGGCTATGGCACCGAGGCAATCACAGCCGAGCTTCAGCGAATTGGCGAGCTTGCCTATGCCGTACTCGCCGATGTCGAAGACGTTCTTCCGGAAATGCCCCTTCTCTGTAGTTCCGTATGGGACGACCATTTCCACCAGCGACGCGCGGTGCGCGATCGGCCGTCCATCGTAGCTGATATCATGCAGAGTTAGGCCCTCGCGTGAATTGAAACCGACAAGCACGGACCACCGGTCCCATTCCAGCCGATGCCCATCGAGCTTGAACGAAACGCCCTCGGGCTGAACGATATTGAGCGGCTTATAGGGCGTACGCGGATTTTTGATGAATTCGGCCTCGTAGTTCACCTCCGCCTTCGGAAGCGGGATGATCTCGTGGTCATCAACGCGGATAATCTCGTAGGTCTTGATGTCAACCACGGCGTTCAAGCCGCCGATGGGGTGGGCGTAGAGATTGTCGTTCTGTCGTAGACGCACCCATGCGAAGACGTGGGCGAGATAGCGCCCGTCCTCGCCCGGAATGTCAAAATTTCCCGCCGACCACGGATCGATGCAGACGAGCGACATGTCCTCGATGCCGCGCTTCTTGCAGGCGGCAATGAACTCGGGAGCCGCGCGGACGGCGTCTTCGATGGCCGTGAACTGCTCGAGCTGGATCATCGGCTTGGCCGACGGGAGATAGCTGGAGGTGAGGATCTTCTGCTCGGTCAGCGAGACGGTTAGCCGCCAGATACCGTCCTGCCTGATTTGAAACAGATTAACACGTGCAGTTCTGTTGATCTGCTCTCCGGACCTGTAGCGACGAACGATGGCCTTTGCCGGTTCGAGAAGCTCGATCGTCTCAAAGAGAAAGTCGGCACCATATTGTGGATCTTTGCGAACGATCTCAATGACGGCTCGAATTTCGGCAGCGGTCAGGGGATCAAGAGGATGCTTCACTTCATCCGCACGTTGGTCGTCCGACGAGCAGCTGCAGGACGATGGAGCAACGACCGTATCCATTATCTTCCTCCTTCTTGGCGCTATCCAGCGCAAGCCTAATCCGAGAATTGCAGACCAGCCTTCATCTGCAACATCCAACCACCTCAGCAACGCCTTTGCTGGATCCAACCATGCTCGCTCGTATCCAAGCGATGGACGGCGTGCGGTTCGTAACCAGCTGGTCGCAGAGCTTCCGCTGCGCGTCATTCTCCGACAATACGTCAGTCGACCGATTCTGCAGGCTCGGGCGTGCTGCTATCAGATGGACGATTGATTTGCGCTCAGGCGGCGGCGTAATCGACTGGTGCCCAGGGAGGGAGCGACTGGTGAGTGAAAAGCACAATCCCTATGACGTGGGTTTGGATAAGTGTCCGGCCAATTTCTTGCCTTTGACGCCGTTGAGCTTTCTATCGCGCACAGCAGCCGTCTATCCAGATCTCACAAGCACCATTTACGGAGACCGCAGCTTCACATGGGCGCAGGTTCATGCGCGCTGCAAACGGTTTGCATCGTACCTCCGGCGGTGCGGCGTTGGTGCAGGTGATACGGTAGCAGCCATGCTCCCGAACGTTCCAGCCATGAACGAGCTTCACTTCTCGGTGCCGATGGTCGGCGCGGTGCTCAACGCGCTCAACGTCCGTCTCGATGCGCCCTCGATCGCCTTCCAGCTCGACCATGGCGGCGCCAAGATCATCT
>NZ_JACOFQ010000059.1:0-11634 GCF_019455395.1 Bradyrhizobium sp. BR 10261 | reverse complement strand
AATGAGGCGAGGGCTTGCGTGAAGGCGCGATCACTCGGCGGCTTGCGCCAGCACCGGCCGGCGCGCCAGCCAGCTATTGATGAAATGATCGAGCCAGGCGCGTTCCGCGGCATCGTAGACCGCGCGGTCCGCGAAATGATGATGCCGCTCGCGGGCGCCGGGCGCGCCGAGACCGTCATAGCCACGCGTGGTCCAGCAATGCATCATGGCGTAGGTCACGTCAGGATGAAACTGCACGCCGAAGGCGTTGCCGGCACGGAATGCCTGGTTGGGAAAGTCATCGCCCTCTGCGAGCAGCTCGGTGCCATCAGGCAGCTCGAAGCCTTCGCGATGCCAATGATAGACCTGCGCCGGCCAGTCCGGACAGAGCGCGCGACCTGCCGCGGTCGGGCGGATCGGGTAATAGCCGATCTGGGTCAGCGCCTCTGCATGCGGTGCGACGCGCGCGCCAAGCTGCATCGCCAGCATCTGCGCGCCGAGGCAGATGCCGAGGAACGGCCGCTGTTCGCGGAGCGGAATCTCGATCCAGTCGATCTCGCGGCGAATGTAATCATCCGAATCATTCGCGCTCATCGGCCCGCCGAACACCACCGCTCCGGCATGCTGATCGAGCGTATCGGGGAGGGGATCGCCGAATCGCGGACGGCGGATGTCGAGGCGATGGCCGAGCGCGCGCAGCGCATTGCCGACGCGGCCAGGTGTGGAGGATTCCTGATGGAGAACGATCAGAACCGGCAGGCGCGGATCGGCGGCGGCCGCGCTCGGCGTCCTCCGTCGGAAGGACACCACTTCTGCGCCACCAAACCTGTCCATCCGAAACGACATGGCCTTTTGCGAGTGCTATCGGTTCAAGCCGCCAGCATAGCTAAGCGAAGGTTAACATCGTGTGAGTTTGCGCACACACGCGGCCCATGCTCCTGCCTGATGCACTCCTGCTTGATGCAATCCTGCTAGATGTAGAAGCAAGCTCCGGGCCACTACGGGTGCTTCGGGCTGCTTCAGCTCCGCTGCCGTTGAAACCGGCTGGTGGCGGACAGGATGAAGCCGCGCGGGAAGAAGCGCAGCGCGAACGGCACAATCTTGATGCCGAGACCCGGCAGCACTGCCCGTTTGTTTGCCATCAAGCCACGATAGGCCTGCCGCGCTACGTCCGCGGCGGGAACGTTGAGAATCGCCGTATCATGCCCGGACCCGACCCCGGCACGCCCCTGGAATTCGGTTTGCACCGGTCCCGGACACAGCACGGTGACGCGCACGCCGCGCGGCGCGAGCTCCGCCCGCAACGCCTCGGTCAGCGAAATCACATAGGCCTTCGAGGCGTAATACACGGCCATGCCGGGACCGGGCAGGAAGCCCGCGACCGAGCCGACATTGAGAAGGCCGCCCTTGTTCCTGACGAGCTGATCGGCAAAGCGCAGCGACAGATCGGTCAGCGCCCGGACGTTGACGTCGACGATGCCGACCTGCTCGTCGCGGTCGCGCTCGATCGCATCGCCGAACACGCCGAAACCGGCATTGTTGACGAGGTTGTCGAGCTCGACCTCTTCGGCAGCGAGCGCAGCGGCGATCCGCTCGCCGGCGTCGGCTTGCTGGAGATCGCAGGCGATCACGATCGGCCTCTTGCCGCATGTCGCAGCGAGCTCATTCGCGAGCGCTTCGAGCCGGTCCGCGCGCCGCGCCGTCAGCGCGAGACGATGTCCATTCGCGGCAAACACACGCGCCAGCTCCGCGCCGATGCCCGCCGACGCACCGGTGATCAACGTTACCCGCTCAGTCACAATCGCAGTCTCTTGATGTAATCTTTTGGGCCCGAAACAGCGGGAACTGGAGCATAGGCCACGCGCGACAGGCAAGCGGTGCTGGCGGCATGGCGATCTGAGCGACCGTCCGGAATGCGAGAAAAAGCCCGAATTTACAGGGACATACGGAACCGGGACGTTCCGGCGGCTACATTAAAGTTTCGTCATGTGATCGATACAACCAGCAATCACGCCGGGCTTGCGGTCGCTCAGCTTCCGAGAGCGCCATCCTTGACCTGCCCGCCAACGCGCTCGGCGACGGCGTGCTTGAGATCGATCCGGTCGCGCTGGGAAACCCCGAGCAGGTCCGAGGCGCGCCAGACGACGTTGTCCTCGAACTCGGTGACCTGGCCGTCGGCATAGACCAGCTCCCACATCATCTGGACGATGCGCTTGCGACCCTCTTCATCGAGCGAGCGCATGATGACGCTGGTGAAGTGATAGAGATCGACCGCCTCGCCCTCGACCTCTGTCGCATCCGCGATCAGCCGATCGGCGGTGCCGCGGTCCAGCTTGAAATGGTTTTCGATCAGACTGTGCAGCTTGCGCTGCTCGGCCTGCGTCGGCTTGCCGTCCAGGGAAACCACGTGGACCAGCAGCGCGGTTGCCGCCAGGCGGTAGTCGCTGTCGCCAAAGGCGCGGTCCTGACCATGGGGGGCAACAATGTCGGCGATGAATTGGCGCAAGCCGTCGAGCATAAGGTCCTACCGAAATCGATGACGCCGCAGCAAGCGCGGCCGCTACAAGCCTTATATGAGCGGGAAACTCAACCGGCGCAACGTGTGTCAGTTCCGCGCGCCGCATTACGTTTCGGCAATCTGTTCTCTCCGTCATGGCCGGGCTTGTCCAGGCCATCCACGTATCTCCGCGAAGAAAGACGTGGATGCCCCGGGGCAAGCCCGGGCATGACGACGGAGAACGTGGCGATCGCCCCCGTCCCTCACGGTATCTCGTACACCACCATCTTGTCGGCGATGCCGCGCAGGGCCGCCTGCTTCTGGATCGGCTTGATCTCGCGCCGCTGCAGGATCTCGGCCACCGCCGGGGCGTCGAGCACCGGACCGGTGATGTGGATCTCCTGCGCGGTCGACAGGCTCTGCACGCGCGCGGCGATGTTGACGGTCTGGCCGAAATAGTCCTGCCGCTCGTTGAGCATCACCGCAAGGCACGGGCCTTCATGGATGCCGATCTTGAGAATGAGATCGTTGGCGCCGCGCTGCTTGTTCAGATCATCCATCGCCGCGCGCATGCGCAGCCCCGCCGTGATCGCGTGCTCGGGCCTGACGAAGGTCGCCATGACGGCATCGCCGATCGTCTTCACGACGGCGCCCTTCTCGGCGGCGATGATGTCCAGCACGGCCCGAAAATGCGCGCGCACGAGATCAAACGCGCTGAGGTCGCCGACGCGCTCGTACAGCGCCGTCGAGCCCTTGAGGTCGGTGAACAGGAACGTCAGCGACGTGATCTTCAATCGCTGATCGACATTGAGATTGTCGGCCTTGAAAACGTCGCGGAAGGTCTGGTTCGACAGCATCCTCTTGGCGGTCAGGATCGGCTTGCGCTTGCCGATCATCTCGTGCATCGCGTCGGCGGCAATCCAGACCGAGGGCAGCACGCGACCGCCCGATTGATTCTCGAGCGTGAGGCGCAACGGCCCGGGACGCATCACGGTAGTCCCCGTCGGCGCCTCCAGCTTGTTGAACATGATCGAAAGCTGCTGGCGTTCGCTGGTCGGCTCGCCCTGGACGTCCAGGAAATGCGCGGAATGGGTGACCGGCTCGAACACGATGATGAACTGGCTCGGCAGGTTCAGCGAGAGGATCGCCTTTTCGCCTGCAGGCAATTCCAACGCTTCGAGCGTCACTTCGTTGATCAGGCGCGAAAAGGATTCTTCGTTGATATCGACGCCCGAGCTCCAGAACATCTGCCGCACATATTCCCAGATCGGCAGCGTATCGGGATCGTGAGCGGCGATGCGGCGGACCTGCGGACTGACGGTGAAAGCCACCTCGACCATCTCGTCGACCGACGCCTCGTATCCGGCCGCGCAGAGCGCACAATTGTAATCATCGTGCTTCAGTGATTTCAACGTCGTGTGCGCGCCCAGAACCCCTCCGCAACCGGGACACAGCACGTTCCAGCCGATGTCGAACAGGCCGAGACGCGAGGCATGCAGGAATCCGGAAATGACCTTCTCCTGATCGAGTCCGGTCCGATCGGCAAAATCCAATGCATTGATGCGGTTGAGGTCGCGGTCGTGACCATTGGCGATCAGCTGCGCGATGGCCTCGACGACGGCAGGATCCGCGGTCTGCTTCAGAACGGAAATCTGGGCCTGGATGTCGGTCATGGTGCAACTCTATCTGGGGTGGATCACGCCGGCGGCCAGATGACGGCCTATCACCGGCGCGTGATGCGGAACATAGGTGAGTGGTCCGGCTGGGTCGTGACGACGCCAAAGGGAATGACCGGCGCTGCGTCCATCAGCTCGACGCGGAACGCGCCGATCAGTCGTGCCAGCGCCAGCACGGATTCGGCTTGCGCGAACGGTGCACCGATGCAGACGCGCGGGCCGGCACCGAACGGCAGATAGGCGAAGCGATCGGGCGGCTCCTTCGACATGAAGCGTTTCGGGATGAAAGCGTTCGGCTGATCCCATAGCTTCTCGTGCCGGTGCAGCAGCCAGGGGGCGATCATGATGATGTCGCCCTTGCTGACCTCGGCTCCGGCCACGATGTCCTTGTCGCGCGCGGCGCGCGCAACAAGGAAGGCCGGTGGATAGAGCCGCATGGTCTCGTCGACCACGGCCCGGGTGAATTTTTGCCGGTCGATATCGGCCATGCTGTCGAGATGCTCGCCGCGCGTCTCGGAAGCGACCTCTTCCTGCGTGTCGGGGTCGAGCGCCAGCAGATAGAGCGCCCAGAACAATGCGGTCGCGGTGGTCTCATGGCCCGCCAGGATCATGGTCGCGACCTCGTCAACGAGCTGCTCGTCGGAAAAGCCCTTGCCCGTCTCGGGGTCGCGCGCCTCGTCCATGAGATCGAACAGATCGCGCGGCGGCGCGCCGTCCTTCTTTCCCACCGCACGCCGTTCGGCGATCAGCATCGCGACGAATTGGGTCCAGCGCTTGCGAAAGCGGGCGCGGGCCCGGTCCATCGGCGTCGGCCACGACACCGGCAGCGCCATGTCGAGGAAATGGGCCCGCCCGAGCCGCGCGCCATATTCCATGACGAAGTTGCGCAGGGTCGGACCATGCTGGTCCATCCCGAACGAGAACATCGTGCGTCCGGCAATCTCGAGCGTCATGCGCTGCATGATCTCGCGCAGATCGACCGGCTCGTTGGTTCGGGTCTCCAGCTTCGCGATGGTCTCGTCGAGCACCGCTGTCATGTGCGGGACGAGATTGGCGGTAGCGCGCGGCGTGAACGCCGGCGACAGGGTGCGCCGTTGAAATGTCCAGGCGTGGCCCTCGGCGAGCAGGAGACCCTCGCCGAGCACCGGACGCAGCATGCGGATGCCCGCCGGCGTCCGCGTGTAATTCTGGTAGTTGCTGAGCAGGACGTGCCGGATCGCATCCGGCTGGTTCAGGATGAAGCTCTTGTGCAGCAAGAAGCGGCCCTGAATGACCTCTTCCTCATAGGCGCGCTGCCCCCAGGTCGCGATCATGTTACGCTTGATCACCGCGATACGGCCGAAGAACGACATGTTGTCGGGCGCACGCGGCGGGGTCGGCGGGATGATAGGCCGGCGCATGCTGGCGATGTTCATGGCTCTCTCCCGCAGACCTGACGCAAGCAAATAGCTAGTAAGTCAGCTCGGCAACCGCAATCCTGTTCTCGGAGGCCGGCCAGGCGCGCGCCACAATTCGTTCTTCGTTGAACTGGGCCACGATGTTACGTCCGACCTCGCTGGCCGGAAGGCGCAGGGTTGCTGTCGCATCCGTAGGCACGCCCGGCGTGACGTCCGCGGGCTCGCGGCCATCGAGCAGAACGGTATCGCGCGGCAGCCCGAAATAACCGCGCGGGCGCGACATGATCACGACCGCGCCGGCATCCTTTTCTTCCGGAAGGAAGGGCCGCGCGGCGCGCAGATGCACGACATTGGAGGAACGCGGGAAGGGCGAGCGGTAGAAGTGCGTGATCGGGGCGTCCGGCGAGGTCAGGACGATCTCGAGCGGCGAGGCGGGATCGACCTCGGCCGGCCCCCAGCGTCCATCGGCGCCCGTGGTCAAGCGGTAAACCAATTCGCCTTTGCGCTCCCCGCTCTCGCGGTCGACATGGTAGATCTCGACAGTTGCGCCGGCCACGGGGCGATTGGTCGGCGCGCCATCCGCGGCGCCCGTGACCAGTCCACCGATATGGACCGTCCGCTCCGGCGTGATCGCGATGCGCGCGGGCTCGCGACCAGCGATGAATTTGTAGATCTCGCGGAACGCCCGCGGATGATACGCCGTCTCGCGATGATCGATCGTGCCGAGCACGAGATTGGTCGCGCCCTTCAGCTCCGGCCCCTCGGCGGTGACATTGGTCGGCACGCCCGGCTTGCCCATGAAGCGGCCGTCGGGCTGCGCATATTTGTCCATGCCGTCGCTGCGCAGGGTAAGGAAGGCGACGCCCGGCGTCACCTCGCTCTCGCCTTCATTCAGACCGCGCAGGAAGGCCCCGCGTCCGTTGAACTCGCTGCCGAGCAAAGCGTCGAGCGCAAACACGCCATGATTGGGCGTGCCGCACAGCACCGCGTGGCTGACATCGCCGGCGCCGCCATTCTTGATGACGTTGCGGATCGAGTTGCCGCCGCGCGAATTGCCGACCAGCGCCACGCGCGCCGCGCCGGTACGGCGTTTCAGTTCAGCGATGGCCGCGGCAAGCTCGCGGCGCTGCTCCTCGGTCGAGGACCGGTTGGGCTGCTCGACCGCATCGTCGTCACGCGCCCTGGGATTGGTGAAATTGATGGCCATCATACGGTCGCGCGCGATGCCGTTGGATTCCATCCGCCACAGCGTCGTGATCCAGAGGGCGTCGTAATCGCCATTGCCATGGACAAACAGGATCGGCGGCACCTCGGAACTGCCGGCCGTCAACGATGTTTGCGCCAGCGCCTCCATCTGAAAGCTCGCAACCGCGAAAGGCAGGCTGGCTGCGCCTTGCAGGATTGTCCGTCGTGACAGCTTCATTCAATCCTCCCCGATAAAACCTAAGTCTTTGCACTGCTTATAGCGGCCTAACCACTGGACAGCGAACGACTTTCGCGGGCATCACTGGGCCTGCCGGAATTATTCAAGCCATTTCTGCCATACGACTTGGAAGGGTATATGACCGAGCAGACGAACCGTCAGAGACGTTCCGCCGACGGCATCACCGCGCCGCTGCGGTACACCGTGTTCCGGCGCATCTGGCTCGCCAGCCTGCTCTCCAATCTCGGCCTCCTGATCCAGGGCGTGGGTGCGGCCTGGGCAATGACGCAGATGGCGGCCTCCGCCGACAAGGTGGCGCTGGTGCAGACCGCCCTGATGCTGCCGATCATGCTGATCTCGATGCCGGCCGGCGCCATCGCCGACATGTACGACCGCCGCATCGTGACGCTGGTGGCCCTCATGATCGCCCTGACCGGCGCGTCGGCCCTCACGATCCTGGCCGGGCTCAAGCTCATCGCCCCGGAATCGCTGCTCGCCTTCTGCTTCGTGGTCGGCAGCGGCAATGCGCTGTTCGGTCCGGCCTGGCAGTCCTCGGTCAGCGAGCAGGTGCCGCCGGACGCACTGCCGTCGGCGGTGGCGCTGAACGGCATCAGCTACAACATCGCTCGCAGCTTCGGCCCCGCGGTCGGCGGCGTCATCGTTGCCGCCGCCGGCGCGGTCGCGGCATTCGCCTGCAACGCGATCCTCTATCTGCCGTTGCTGGTGGTGCTGCTGCTCTGGCGGCGCGAGGTCGAGCCCTCGCGCCTGCCGCGGGAGAAGCTCAACCGCGCCATGGTCTCGGGCTTCCGCTACATCACCAACTCGCCGCCGATCAAGATCGTGCTGTTGCGCACGCTGGTGATGGGCCTGATCGGCGGCGCGATCATGGCGTTGATGCCGCTGGTCGCCCGCGACTTGCTGCATGGCGGTGCGCAGACCTACGGCATCATGCTGGGGGCGTTCGGCATGGGCGCAGTGGTCGGCGCACTGAACATCCACGAGCTGCGCAAGCGCATGAGCGGCGAAGCTGCGATCCGCGCCTGCACCATCTCAATGGCGTTTGCGATGGCCGCGATTGCCCTGAGCACCGAGCCGGTGCTGACCGCGGCCGCGCTGGTGCTGGCCGGCGCGGTCTGGATGGCGGCGGTGGCGCTGTTCAACATCGGCGTGCAGCTCTCCGCGCCGCGCTGGGTCGCCGGTCGATCGCTCGCCGCGTTTCAGGCCTCGATTTCCGGCGGCATTGCGATCGGCGCCTGGGGCTGGGGCCATCTCACCGACTACGCCGGCGTCGAGGTCGCGCTGCTCACGGCCGCCGGCCTGATGCTGATCTCACCGCTGCTGGGGATCTGGCTTGCAATGCCGCGCGTCGGCGCCCGCAACGAGGATGCCGAGGTGCTGGCCGATCCTGAAGTCAGGTTGTCGCTGACGGGGCGCAGCGGACCGCTGGTGGTCGAGATCGAATATCGCGTCGCCCAGGAGAATGCGCGCGCCTTCCACAATGTGATGCAGGACGTGCAGCTCTCCCGGCAGCGCAACGGCGCCTATGGCTGGTCGATCGCGCGCGACATTGCCGATCCCGAATTGTGGACCGAGCGCTATCACTGCCCCACCTGGTTCGATTACCTACGCCAGCGCAACCGTTCGACCCAGTCCGAACGCGCGCTGCATCAGCAGGCGATCGATTTCCACATCGGCCCCGATCCGGTGCGGATCCGCCGCATGCTGGAGCGGCCGTTCGGCTCGGTACGCTGGAAGGAGGAGACGCCGGATCGCGCGAGCGCTGAGGTGTTGCCCGTTGTCGCGGCGGGGAGCAGCACCTAGGTGCTCACCCCGTCATTCCGGGGCGCGCGAAGCGCGAACCCGGAATCCATCGAACAGCATAAGCGGGGAGAAATGGATTCCGGGTTCGCGCCTTGCGGCGCGCCCCGGAATGACGAGGAGTTTGTTTACTGCCCGTGTTCGGTCAGCACCTTGTCGCAGGCCTTGCTGAGGCGCGCGCGGTGCTCCTTCAGGCAGGCGAGCACGGCGCTATCGCCGTTGCTCATCACGGCGCGGCAATGGCGTGTGACGTCGCGCGCGCAGGCATCATGGCCGGGCTGCTGCTGCGCGAGGGCGCCTGAGGCGCACAGGGTCAAAGGGACAATGAAAAAAAGTCGGCTCATCGCATAATGCCTCGTACCCGGAAAGATGTGCGGGCGAAGCTAGAGCGGTGCTGCCGCACCCGCAACGGCTTTGTTGCCAGCCAGGCTGCGCGGCGGGATGGCTCCGGCGTTGAGCCGGAGCGCATCGCGAGGGGAGCTCGAAGCGACGGAACGGCTCGGGCTCTTACTGACCGTCCTGGGCGTCAGCAACCTTGCGTGACGCGCCCTTGGCGAGGTCCTTGTCCATCACCGCGCGGCAGCCGGCGCTCAGATCCGAGCGATGCTTGATCATGCACGCGGTGATCTTCGGAATGTTGGGGATCTCCGACGAGCACAGGCGAAAGGCGTCGCCGGTGCACATCTGCTGCGCCTCGGCGGTGAAGGCGAAGCTCGAGGTCGTCGAGACGATCGAGACGATGGCGGCAAAGCCCAAAGCGAGGCTGGTGTCGCGGATTTTGGCAGTGAACGACTTGGTCATTTGCAGCTCCCATTGGCGCCGCCGCAGCGGGGCCCGTTGTTGATGGGAACTACGATGCTCCAGCAAAACAGTTTCCACTGTGATGACAGTCACGGGCGACCCCGTCTTTGTGACCTCGGTCACTTTGGCGCACTCACCTGAAATTCCTCCAGAACCGCTGCCGCGTTGGTGTCACGTTAACTGTTCCTTCGCATTAATGGCTCGCGACGCGGGAAATTCCGCTGGTTTGGTTGCGTAATTGGAAAGAGTAGCGATGCGTAATGCGTTGGGCCTGATGCTGGCCAGTGTGGTTGCGGCGATCGTGATCGCCGGAGGTTGGTATTTTTATTCCGCCCGCGCCGACCAGGGCGCCCCCAAGACAACAGCCGCCCGTGCCGCCGATGCTCTGCCGGCGCAGGCCAAGCTCGCCGCCAAGGATGACGTCGAGACCACCGCGGCGATCGCGGGCAAGCCGGCCGCTGCCGCTGCGGCAGCCAGCCCCGCACCCGCGCCCGCAGTGGCACCGGTTCAGCAGGCGAACTGCAGCAATCCGAATGCCCTTGGCGTCTCGCGCGTGGTCGAGATCGACACGACCGGCGGTCCGGGCTTCGGCTTCGAGCAGTACAAGCAGTTTGATTTCCTCACCGACAAGGAGGTCGTGCTGACCTTCGACGACGGTCCGTGGCCGGTCAACACCCCGGCGGTGCTGAAGGCACTCGCGGATGAGTGCACCAAGGGCCTGTTCTTCTCCGTCGGCAAGCATGCGACCTATCATCCGGAGATTCTGCGCCAGGTGCTGGCGCAGGGCCATACAGTCGGCGCGCACACGTGGTCGCACGTCAATCTCGCCGGCAAGAAGATGACGGAGCAGCAGGCCAAGGACGAGATCGAAAAGGGCTTCAGCGCCGTGAAATGGGCGCTCGGCACCAATCCGTCGCCGTTCTTCCGCTTCCCGCAGCTGTCGCAAAGCCCGGCGCTTGTGAGCTATCTCGGCACCCGCAACCTCGGAATCTTCTCGACCGACCTCGACTCCTTCGACTTCCGCAAGGAGAGCACGCCGGACAAGATCGTCAGCAACGTGATGACCAAGCTCGACAAGCTCGGCAAGGGCATCATCCTGATGCACGACTTCCAGAAGCGTACCGGCGAAGCACTGCCGACGCTGCTCGCGCGCCTCAAGGCCGGCGGCTACAAGGTCGTGCAGATCAAGGCGAAGACCAATTTCGACTCGCTGCCCGAGTATGACGAAGCCATCCTCAGGGAGTTGAAGGTGCCGGCGTCCAGCAGCGCGACGAATGCGCGCCCGGTCTCGAGCGTGGTGCAGACGGTGTCGCAGCGCTAAGGCATGACCCGGAAAAGTGCGAAGCGGTTTTCCGACAAGATCATGCTCAAACAATAACCTAAAGCGCGATGACGATTCAGCCTGATCTCATCGCGCTTTAGTCGTCTCAAGGTTCGACAAGAATGCGATGGCCGGGCTCAGCCCGGCCATTTTGTTATGGGAGAAGAGCCGCTCGCTCACCAGTAGATGCCGTGGCGGTGCAGTTCGCTGATGATCCGGCCTTCGGTCCAGGTCCTGTGATGCCTGGGCTTGTCCGCCTTCGCCCTCGTCTTCGGCGCAGGCTGGGCCGCAGCAGGCGCTGACACTGGTGCGGTCGCTGATGGGGTCGTGGCTGGCGCGGTGGTCGTAACCACCGGCGGACGATCGATATAGGTCGGAGTCACAGCCGCTGGAGCGGCTTCGCTCACCTGCGTGGCGGTGGCGTTCGGCGCGGCAACCGCTTGCGGTGCCGGAGCCGGATCGTTGGCCGCTGCCAGCGAGAGGCTGCGTGAACCGCCGGCCTCGGCCGATGCAGAGACCAGAACCATGGCGGCAACCAGAATGATCTTGCGCATGTGAAATCTCCCCGTGTTTGCGTGAGGGGACACTAGGGAAGAGGGGCGCGTGCTTATGTGAGAGAAATCACGCAAGCGCAGGCAGCGGCTTGCCGAGCCAGGCACAGCCCTGCTGAGCGGCCCGAGACATAGGTGACAAAATGTACCGGACACATGGGTTACACTTTC
>NZ_JACOFQ010000058.1:0-15873 GCF_019455395.1 Bradyrhizobium sp. BR 10261 | reverse complement strand
GGGTCAGCATCATGACGAGGTCGGCCCATTTGGCGGCTTCGGCCACTTCCATCACCTTGAAGCCGGCGGCTTCGGCCTTCTTGACCGAGCTCGAGTCCTTGCGCAGCGCAATGGCGACGTCCTTGACGCCGGAGTCCTTCAGATTGAGCGCATGGGCGTGGCCCTGGCTGCCATAGCCGACGATGGCGACCTTCTTCCCCTTGATCAGGTTCAGGTCGGCGTCGCGATCGTAATAAACACGCATAGTCGTTTCCTCGTTGAGGGCCGAAATCGGCCGATGGGTCAGGGTCCGAAGGGTGGAATTTGCGGATTTCGGGGGCTGTCTAGAGCATTTTCAGCCTTTAGGGAAACCCGTTTCTGCATGGAAATCCGCGACATCATGCATCCATGAAAACGGGGTAGAGGGAGGCGAGCAGCAGGAGCGCCATCAGGATATTGAAGGCGCGGACCAGCCGCTCCGAGGTCAGCACCGGCCTCAGTGCAGTGCCGAATAAAGCCCAGACCACGGTCGAGGCGGTGCCGACCAACAGGCTGATCAGGGTCTGGATCGCGATGTTGACCGGGAACTGGGCAATCGCCGCATAAGCGGTGATGGTACCGATCACGATCACCCAGCCCTTGGCATTGATCCACTGAAACATGGCCGCGCCCCAGAACGACATCGGGCCGCGGCCGTCCGCCTCGCCCGGCCTGGCCGGACCGGACATGGCGATGATGACGGCAAGATAGATCAGGTAGGCCGCACCGGCATATTTCAGGATGGTCTGGAGGATTGGATAGGCCAGAAAGACGGCGCCGAGCCCGAGGCCGACGGCACCGACCATGAAGGCGAAGCCAAGCACGATGCCGGCGATATGAGGAATGGTGCGCCGGAAGCCGTAGGTCAGGCCCGAGGCCAACAGCATGATGTTATTCGGCCCGGGGGTGAAATACATCACCACCATGAAGGCGAGAAAGGCATAGAACAGTGAGTGGGTCATGCTCACCTCACGCGGTCTTCGGCAGGATTTGCGGACGCTTCGCCAGCACCATCACGGCGATACCGCCGATCACGGTGAGCATGCCGGCGAGGCGCAGTGGGCCGAACCGTTCCCCGAACACGATGCTGGAGGCGGCTGAGCCGACGAACGGCACCAGCAGCGCGAATGGCACCACCTGCGCCGCCGGATAATCGCGCAAAAGGCGGCCCCAGAGCCAATAGGCGATGCTGGTGGAAATGCCGCCGAGCATCAGCATGCAGAGCGCCGATCTCAGCGAGATATGCGTCAGCGACGTCAAGGTCGATGCCGGCCCGTCGGCGATCAGCGCCAGCGCGAACAGCGGCACCGCGGCAGCAAGACACAGCCAGGCAAACAGATCGAACATCGGCACGCCGCGAGCGCCGCGCAGCAGCAGATTGCCGACGGCAAAGCTGATCGGCGAGATCATCAGCACGGCGAAGGCGGCAACGCTGAAATCATAGCCGACGGTGCCGCAGATCATCAGCAGGCCGATCGCAGCAATGACGATGCCCAGCGTCTGCATCGGCGTCGGCCGCTCGCCAAAGGCGAGCGCGGCAAAGCCGATCGTGAACAGCGCCTGGCTCTGCACCACGACGCTGGTCAGGCCCACCGGCACGCCGTGGGCGATGCCATAGGCCTGAGACAGGAACTGGCCGAGGAACAGCGTGAAGCTGATCGCGATGAGAAGTGACCAGGCGACCTTCGGCTTGCGGATGAACAGGCACGGCACCGCGGCGATCGCAAAGCGCAGCGCCGTCATCAGCTCCGGCGAAAGCTCGTCGAGCGCGATCCGGCTCGCCACGAAGGCAAGCCCCCAGATGATCGCCACCATGAGGGCGATGAGGATATCGGCCGGCTTCATTGTTGTTCTCGGTTCTGCCTCTCGTGCAGCCCTGCTTGTTCTTCTGTCTAGCCTTGCTCGCCGGCTTTGGGTTTGCGTAGGAGATAAGTGCCGTGCATCGGCGCGTGATAGTCGGCCGAGACCAGCGCGAAGCCGACGTCGGTCAGCATCCGCTCCATCACCCAGCCGAAGGTGGAATATTCGTCGCGCATATGCGTCACCACGCTTTCGCGCGAGAAGTCGTGGTTCTTGATCTGGTAGTCCGCCCACTGCTCGATGTCGCGCTCGACCGCGTCGGGCATCGAGGCATAGACGATATCGCGCAGAAAGAAGCTCGCGCCGGGTTTGAGCGCGCGAAAGATCCGCGACATCGCCACGACCTTCCAGAAGTCGGGCAGATGATGCAGCGTGAACTCGCTCACGATCAGATCGTAGGATTCCGGGCGATAGGCGAAGCTGAGCAGGCCGGCGGATTGCGTGCGCACGGGCGCCTTGCGGTCGCGGGCGTAGATCTCGGCGAGCGCCAGCATCGCCGGCGAGATGTCGATGGCGTCGACATCGGCGCCCATCAGGGCGGCTTCGGTGGCGAGAACGCCGTTGCCGCAGCCGATGTCGGCGATGCGCCAGCCGCGCTGGACGCCCAGCATCTTCAGTGCGGCGCGCGCCCGCAGATCGGCATCATCGTGGGCGTCGTAGATCGACGCCACTGCGGGCTCGATGCCCATCCGGTTCCGCTCGTTGTAATACCAGTCGCGCGCCAGCATGGCTCACATCCCTTCAGGCCCGCGGCCGATCGCGGCAACACCGGTGCGCGACACCTCGACGAGACCGATCGGGCGCATCAGGTCGATAAACTGATTGATCTTCTCCGTATTGCCTGTGATCTCGAACACAAAGCTCTCGGTGGTGGCGTCGATCACGCGGGCGCGGAACGCATCGGCCAGCCGCAGTGCCTCGACGCGATGCTCGCCCTGCCCGCGCACCTTCACCATCGCCAGCTCGCGCTCGATCGAGCGGCGTGTCTCGGTCATATCGACGACCTGGTAGACCGGGATCATGCGGTCGAGCTGATGCTTGATCTGCGCGATCACCATCGGCGTGCCCGTGGTGACGATGGTGATGCGCGAGAGGTGCTTCTGGGCCTCGGTCTCCGAGACCGTCAGGCTCTCGATGTTGTAGCCGCGCCCCGAGAACAGGCCGATGACGCGCGCGAGCACGCCCGGCTCGTTCTGGACGAGCACCGCGAGCGTGTGCGTCTCGTTGGGATCGTGGCGCTCTTCGATGAAGTAGGCGGATGCGGGCTGGTTCATTGTCGTCCCCTCTATTCTTTCCCGTCATGCCCCGCGGAGGCGGGGCATCCAGTCATCACCGACGTCGTGAGTCTCACGTCTGCCGCGGCGTACTGGATCGTCCGGTCGAGCCGGACGATGACAGTGGTGTACTTGGCGAGCGCTCGCATCGTCATGCGACCACCCATTGCTTGAACAGATCGAAATCGATGTTGCCGCCGGACAGCACGAGACCGACGCGCTTGCCCTTCAGCTTGCTCTTTTCTTGCAGCGCCGCGGCGAGTGCGGCCGCGCCAGCGCCTTCGGCGAGATTGTGCGTGTCCGTCCAGTAGGCGCGGATCGCGGCAGCGACCTCGTCATCGGTGACCTGCACAATGCGCGAGGCACCCTTGCGGATCAGCGCGAGCGCGTCCGCGTCCGGAATCCGCGTCGCCATGCCGTCGGCCTGCGTGTTCGCTGTTTCTGTCGTCACGATCTTGCCGGCGGCAAACGACAACGCGTAGGACGGTGCTTCCGTCGACTGCACGCCGACGATCTCGGTCTTCAGGCCGAGCAGATCGCGCGCCATGATACAGCCGCAGATGCCGGAGCCCTGCCCGATCGGCACGTAGAGAATGTCGAGATCAGGCGCAGAGCGGAACAGCTCCAGCGCGTAGGTCGCGACACCCAGCACCAGGTCCGGATGGAACGACGGCACCATGTGAAGGCCGGCGAACTGCGCGCGGCGCTCGGCTTCCTCGCGGGCGGCCTGAAAATCCTCGCCATGCTCGACGAGCTCGGCGCCAAAGGCCTTCATGGCACGGTTCTTTTCGACCGAATTGCCGCGCGGCACGTAGATCACAGCCGGCACGCCGTGGCGGCTGGCAGCGAACGCCAGGCTCTGACCGTGATTGCCACGGGTCGCCGAGATGATGCCGGGAACATTCGGCCGCTCGCGCTTCAGCCGTTCGAGATAGACCAGGCCGCCGCGCACCTTGAAGGCGCCGATCGGCGTGTGGTTCTCGTGCTTGACCACGACCTGCGTGCCAAGCCGCTGGCCAAGCAGCGGCCAGGCATGCGCCGGCGTCGCCGGCACCGCCTGCCCCACGATCGCATGTGCGCGCTCAAGCTCCGTCAGGTCGAACATTGTTGCCCTTCAATCAGCCGTCCATCGCACCTGTCATCCCCGCGAAAGCGGGAATCCGGTATTCCAAAGGCCCCAGAGATTGATCGAGGGGCCGCGGCGTACTGGATCGCCCGGCCAAGCCGGGCGATGACAGCGGAGTTTGTGACCATCACACTCACACCAGCGCCTTGCCGCCGGCGAACGCCTTGGCGGTGGCCTCGTCGTTCGCCTGCTCGGGCAACAGCATCTCGTTGTGCGCCTTGCCGGAGGGGATCATCGGGAAGCAGTTTTCCAGCGCGGCGACACGACAGTCGAACAGCACGGGGCGCTTGACCGAGATCATCTCCTTGATGGCTCCTTCGAGATCGGAGGGCTTGGTAACCTGGAGACCGACGCCACCATAGGCTTCCGCGAGCTTGACGAAGTCAGGTAGCGCCTCCGAATAGGAATGCGACAGCCGGTTGCCGTGGAGCAACTGCTGCCACTGCCGCACCATGCCCATGTACTGGTTGTTCAGGATGAAGATCTTGATCGGCAGCTCGTACTGAACCGCGGTCGACATCTCCTGCATCGTCATCTGCACCGAGGCATCGCCCGCGATGTCGATGACGAGACTATCAGGGTGGGCGACCTGCACGCCGATCGCGGCCGGCAGGCCGTAGCCCATCGTGCCGAGACCGCCAGAGGTCATCCAGCGATGCGGCTCCTCGAAGCCGTAGAACTGCGCCGCCCACATCTGGTGCTGACCAACCTCGGTCGTGATGTAGGTGTCCTTGCCGCGCGTGGCCTCGAACAGGCTCTGGATCGCATGCTGGGGCAGGATGAGGTCATTGCTCTTCTTGTAATAGAGCGAGTTGCGGGCACGCCATTGCGCGATCTGCTGCCACCAGCTCTTGATGTCGGGCTTCTTCGCCTCCGCCTTGAACACTTGCAGGATGTCGCCGAGAACGTTGCCGCAATCGCCGATAATCGGCACGTCGACGCGGATGTTCTTGTTGATCGAGGACGGATCGATGTCGATGTGGATCTTCTTCGAGTTCGGCGAGAACGCATCGACACGGCCGGTGATGCGGTCGTCGAAGCGCGCGCCGACGCACAGCATGACGTCGCAATCATGCATGGTCATGTTGGCCTCGTAGGTGCCGTGCATGCCGAGCATGCCCAGCCAGTTCTTGCCCGACGCCGGGTAGGCGCCGAGGCCCATCAGCGTCGAGGTGATCGGGAAGCCCGTGACCTCGACCAGCTCGCGCAGCAGCTTCGTCGCCTCGGGCCCGGAGTTGATCACGCCACCGCCGCTGTAGATCACGGGGCGCTTGGCGCCCGCGAGCAATGCCACGGCCTTGCGGATCTGCGTCGCATCACCCTTCACGCGTGGCGCGTAGGAGCGATGCACGTCGGATTTCCGCGGCGGATGATAGGTGCCGGTCGCGAACTGCACATCTTTGGGAACGTCGACCAGCACCGGGCCCGGACGGCCCGTGGTCGCAACGTAGAAGGCTTCGTGCAGGACCTTGGCGAGATCGTTGACGTCGCGCACCAGCCAATTGTGCTTGGTGCAGGGCCGCGTGATGCCGACGGTGTCGCATTCCTGGAACGCATCGTTGCCGATCAGATGCGTCGGCACCTGACCGGAGATGCAGACCAGCGGGATCGAATCCATCAGCGCGTCGGTCAGCGGCGTCACCATGTTGGTGGCGCCGGGACCTGAGGTCACCAGCGCAACGCCGGGCTTGCCGGTCGAGCGCGCGTAGCCCTCGGCGGCGTGACCGGCGCCCTGCTCGTGGCGGACCAGGATGTGCTGGACCTGGCTCTGCTGGAAGATCTCGTCATAGATCGGAAGCACCGCGCCGCCGGGATAGCCGAAAATGTCGGTCACGCCGTGATCGATCAGGGCGCGGACGATCATCGCTGCGCCGGTCATCTGGTTCGGATCGTGGCTCTTGTCGCTCATTGGCTTGCTCCGGATGCGCTGTTGCCAGCGGCTTCGTTCGTGTCTGGTTCGGGAAATAAAAAAGGCCCCGAAGAGGGCCCATGCACACCGCCTGTCATGTGGATGGCAGCTAGCCACCCCCGGCGGTGTGCCTGGGTACGACGGCGATAAGGAGTTTGGTAATAATGTTGCGCATGGTAGACGCTCGGCTTCCCAAAGGTTGCGCGAAACATACCGACCAAAGCCTCGATGTCAAGGCAAAGCGGTCACTTCCGCGCGATTTTGGCAGTGTAACCGCGTTCCCGGGGTTCGGCGAGAGGTAAATTCGGGAAGCCGCGCACAAAAGCACGTCAACCGGGCTTCCCAGCCCCATCGGCGGCGGCTGTCAGCCAGCCCCTCGCCTCCGCCGGCCGGACCCACTCGAATTCGGGCAATTGGTGCCTGAACCAGGTGAATTGGCGCTTGGCATAGTGGCGGGTATCGGCCCGGCCGATCGTCGCGGCCTCCTCGAGGCTGAGTTCACCGCGCAGATGCCGGATCAGCGCCGGCACGCCATGGGCCTTCATGGCCGGCAGCAGCGGATCGAGGCCGCGGGCGGCAAGCTGCTCGACCTCGTTCAACGCGCCGGCCCTCAGCATGGCGTCGAAACGGGCGTCGATGCGGGCATAGAGCTCGTCACGCTCTGGGGCGAGAAACACTGCCCGAAAGCTGTCCTTGGGCAGCAGCGATGGCTGGGCCTCATGGTGCCAGTCGAGCAGTGAACGCCCGGTCGCCTCGACCACTTCGAGGGCGCGCGCGATGCGCGTGCGATCGCGGAGATTCAGTCGTTCCGCCGCGCGCGGATCGCGGCGAGCCAGTTCCGCATGCAGCGCCTCGACGCCGTTCCGCTCCAGCCGCGCGCGCACATCCTCGCGCACCTCGGCGGGGATCGGCGGCACCACCGAAAGGCCCGCCGTCAGCGCCTTGAAATACAGGCCTGTGCCGCCGACGAAGATCGGCAGGCGGCCCTCGGCCCGCACTTCGTCGAGCACCTTCGCGGCATCGCTCACCCAGGCGCCGGCCGAAAAATTCACGGCCGCATCGACATGGCCGTAGAGGCGATGCAGCACCTGCGCTTCTTCGTCGAGCGTGGGACGTGCCGTGATGATACGGAGGTCACGATAGACCTGCATGGAATCGGCATTAATCACGACTCCGCCTGCACGGCGGGCAAGCTCGAGCGCCAGCGCCGACTTGCCGCTGGCGGTCGGGCCTGCGATAAGCACGGCCTTGCCAACATGCTTTCTGCCGACTTGCCCCTCGTTCACGAAAACCTCAAATGTCCCTCGTCGCCACGCTGATCTGCAACCCTAACAATCCCGCGCTCGACTCTACCATCGTCGATGGCGCCCGCGCCGTGCTGCCCAGCGCAGCGCCCGCGCACTGGCTGTTCGACGGGGTTGCGGTCGACATTCCCTTCGGCGCCGACATTAACCTCGAAGGCGACCGTCACGCCATCGAAGAGCGGCTGCGCGAGCTCCGCGGCGACCTGCCCATCGACATCGTGGTGCAGCCTGTTGGCTTCAGGCGCAAGAAGCTTTTTCTCGCCGACATGGATTCCACCATGATTGGCCAGGAATGCATCGACGAGCTCGCCGATCTGGTCGGGATGAAGGCGCATGTCGCTGCCATCACCGAGCGCGCGATGCGCGGCGAAATCGAGTTCGAGCCGGCGCTGCGCGAGCGCGTCGCGCTGCTGAAGGACCTCCCCGCCAGCGTGGTCGATGAGGTGCTGGCCGAGCGCATCACGCTGACCCCCGGCGGCCGCGAATTGGTCGCGACCATGCGCGCGCATGGCGCCTATACCTGCCTCGTCTCCGGCGGCTTCACGCTGTTTACCAGCGCGGTCGCCGCCAAGATCGGCTTCCAGGAGAACCGCGCCAACGAGCTCGTCGTGCGCGAGGGCAAGTTCACCGGCGAGGTGAAGGAGCCGATTCTGGGCCGCGCGGCGAAGCTGGCGACGCTGGTGGATCTGATGGAATCGTTCGATCTCGACGACATCGACTCTGTCGTCGTCGGCGACGGCGCGAATGATCTGGCGATGATTCAGGCGGCGGGGCTGGGCGTGGCGTATCACGCCAAGCCGGCGGTGGCGGCTGCCGCCGCGGCACGGATCGACCACGGGGATCTCACTGCACTGCTGTACGCGCAGGGTTATCGGCGAGACGAGTTCGTGGAGGCGTAGGCTCTGCCTCACACTCCGCTGCCGTAGGGTGGGCAAAGGCGCACTTGCGCCGTGCCCACCACTCTTGCCGATATGATAGAGGTGGGCACGCTTCGCTTTGCCCACCCTACCAGATTGTTTCCGACTACTGCACGCTGAGCGCCACGAAGCGCAATTCGCCGTCGCCGTTGGACACCAGCAGCAGCACGGACTTCTTGCCGTCCTTCTTGAGCTGGTCGATCCGCTTCTGGATGTCCTCGCCGCTCGAGACCGCTTCCTGTGCGACTTCGACGATGACGTCTCCCGCGGAGAGCCGCTTCTCGGCGGCATCCGAAGTGGCGTCGACATTGGTGACGACCACACCCTTGACGCTGTCCTTGATCTTGTAGCGCGCGCGCAGATCCTTGTTCAGCACGGCGAGATCGAGGCCGAGCGCCTTCTGCGTCACCAGCTTCTCCGGCGGCGGCTCGTCGGTCTTCACCGCGGCCTGCACCTTGTCGGGATCCTGCAGGCGGCCGAGCGTCACCTTCTTGGTCTGCTCCTCACCCTTGCGGATCACGATGACGTCGACTTCCTTGCCGACCGCGGTGTCGGCGACGACGCGGGAGAGATCCTTCGGGTCCTTGACCTCCTTGCCGTCGAACTTGACGACGACGTCACCAGGCTCGATGCCGGCGGGCTTGGCCGGGCCCTTGTCGTCGACGCCGGCCACCAGCGCGCCGCGCGCCGGCTTGATGTTGAGGCTCTCGGCGATCTCGTCAGTGACGCTCTGGATGCGCACGCCCAGCCAGCCGCGGCGCAGTTCGCCGAACTGGCGGAGCTGGTCGACCACGCCCGCAACCGTCTTTGACGGCACCGCAAAGCCGATGCCGATCGAGCCTCCGGAAGGCGAGATGATCAGCGTGTTGACGCCGATGACGTCGCCTTCGAGGTTGAACAGCGGACCACCGGAGTTGCCGCGATTGATGGCAGCGTCGGTCTGGATGTAGCTGTCATAGGGCCCGGAGGAGATGTCGCGGTTCTTGGCCGAGACGATGCCCGCCGTCACCGTGCCGCCGAGGCTGAAGGGGTTGCCGATTGCGACCACCCAGTCACCCAGACGCAGCTTGTCGGAGTCGCCGAACTTCACTGCAATCAGCGGCTTCGGCGGCTTGAACTTCAGGACAGCGAGGTCGGTCTTCTTGTCGACGCCAACCAGCTCGGCCTTGATCTTGGTGCCGTCGTTGAGAATGACATTGATCTCGTCGGCATCGGCGATGACGTGATTGTTCGTGACGACGACACCTGAGGTGTCGATGATGAAGCCGGACCCGAGCGAGTTGGTCTTGCGCGGCGGGCTATTGTCGCCGCCCTTGCTGCCGCCACCCGGGCCTTTGCGGTTCTTGAAGAAGTCGTCGAAGAATTCCTCGAAGGGCGAGCCGGGCGGCAGTTGCGGCATGGTGTTGCTGCCGCCGCCTTTGGCCTCGACAGTCTGCGAGGTCGAGATGTTGACGACCGCGTCGATCACCTTCTCGGCGACGTCGGCGATGCCCTCCGGTCCGCGTGCATAGGCTGGCGAGCCGAATGCGCTGACAGCGCCGATGGCGAGCGCAGCCAACCCAAATCGCAAGCGGGTCGGGACAATGGTGGCAGCGGTCATTGTGATCTCCAGAGAAAAGGATTCGGCGTCAAGACTGCGCTCGAACATGGGCACGGCGCAAGCACGGAGCTTAACGGGCCTCAAGATCCGGATAATACGGCGAAAACCCGCCGCCCGCCTTCACTTTGGCGTTGGCGCTGCGGCTAGATCGGGCGTCGCATGACCCAGATCAGGATCAAACCGGCCACGGCCGAGCCGATCCCCACCGCCCGCAGGATATTGTCCGGCGTGGCGATGGCGCTCTTCATGGCCTTGCGCATCCAGTTCGGACTTGCCGCGAACATCAAGCCTTCCAGCACAAACAGGATGCCTAAGCCGATGAGGAAGTCGGCGAACGCAATGGACCTCATCGGATTGGAACCTCCCGTGGTGCTGCTTTTGTCTGGACGAAGGGCGGCCAAACTTGCCGCCCTTGTCTAACTTACGGTTTCGCCGGCGTCTCGGTCGACGTCTTGCCGGAGGGGTTACCAAAATACCGGAAGAAATCCGAGTCCGGCCGCAGCAAATAGCGGGTGTCGTCCTTCTTCAGCCCGTTCTCATAGGCCGTCATCGACCGGTAGAACGCGAAGAAGTCAGGATCCTTGCCATAGGCTTCGGCGAACAGGCGATTGCGCTCGGCGTCGCCGACGCCGCGGGTCTGCTCGGCCTGCGAGTTGGCCTCGGCGACGATCACGGTCGCCTCGCGATCCGCCTTGGAGCGGATTTCCTGCGCCTTCTGGCCGCCCTGCGCGCGGAACTCCGCCGCTTCACGCTGACGTTCGGTCTGCATGCGCTGATAGACCGCCTGACTGTTCTGCTCCGGCAGATCGGCGCGGCGGATCCGGACGTCGACGACCTCGATGCCGTATCCGTCGGCCTCATGGTCAAGCTGCTCGCGGATGCGGCCCATCAGCTTCTCGCGCTCATCACGTACCACGGTGATGAAGGTGACTTCGCCGAGCACGCGACGGAGCGCCGCGTTCAGGAGCGATGTCAGCTGGAGATTCGCCGCCTGGATCGAGCCGACGCTCTGGTAGAAGCGTAGCGCGTCCTTGATGCGGTAGCGCGCGAAGGCGTCGACCACGAGCCGCTTCTGGTCGGATGCGATGACTTCCTGCGAGGGATTCTCGAGGTCGAGGATCCGCTTGTCGATGTTGATCACGGAGTTCCAGGGCGCCTTGAAGTGCAGCCCGGGGTCGGTGACGACGTCCACCGGCTTGCCGAATTGCAGCACGATGGTCTGCTCGGTCTGCTGCACCGTGAACAGGGACATATAGCCGACGATAACGACCAGAAGCGCCGCAAGCAGCGCGACGATGCCTGTAACCGGAGACCTCATCGGGTGCCTCCGCCCGGTTGCTGGCCCAGCGTCGTAGGCTTCTTGCCAGACAATTCATTGAGGGGCAGATAAGGCACCACGCCCTGGCCCGATGAGCCACCATCATAAATCAGCTTGTCCGAGCCGCCGAGCACGCGCTCCATCGTCTCCAGATAAATCCGTTCACGCGTCACGTCGGGCGCCTTCTTGTATTCCTCGTACACTTTCAGGAAGCGTGCGCTCTGGCCCTTGGCCTCGGCAACCGCCTGCTCCTTGTAGCCTTCGGCAGCTTGCAGGATCCGCGCCGCGTTTCCGCGCGCTTCCGGCACGATCTTGTTGGCATAAGTCTGCGCTTCGTTTTGCAGCTGCTCCAGATTGGCGCGCGCCGCCTGCACGTCGCGGAAGGCGTCGATCACCTGCGCCGGTGGATCGACCTTCTGCATCTGCACCTGCGTGATCTGGATGCCGGCGCCGTAGCCGTCGAGCGTCTTCTGCATCAGATCCTGCACCGTGGTCTCGGTCTGCGTCCGCGCGCCGGTCAGGATCGGCTGGATGTTGGAGCGGCCGATCACCTCCCGCATTGCGCTCTCGGCCACCGCCTTCACGGTGCCTTCGGGGTTCTGGATGTTGAACAGGAAATTGCCGACCCCGTTGGGCTTGATACGCCACAGCACGGTGAAGTCGACGTCGACGATGTTCTCGTCGCCGGTCAGCATCAGGCTCTCTTCCGGCACGTCACGGATCGAGCGGCCGCGCCGGGCCGGATCGTCGATCAGCGTCATGCCGATGGAAATCGTGGAAACGCGCAGCGCTTTCGGCAGCAGCACTGTCTCGATCGGATAGGGCAGATGATAATTCAGGCCCGGATCGACGGTGCGCACATGCTTGCCGAAACGGAGCACGACACCCTGCTCTTCGGACTGCACCCGGAAGAAGCCCGACAACAGCCAGAGCGCGACGATGATGAGCAGGATCAGCGTGATGCCGACACCGGAGAAATAGCCGCCCGGCATGATCTGCTGCAGCCGGTCTTGGCCACGCCGCAGAAGGTCTTCCAGATCCGGCGGCCTCGGCCCGACCGGCTGCGGGCCTGTGCCCCATGGTCCTTTCGGACCCGAGCCCCACGGGCCACCGCCCTGATTCTTCCACGGCATTCGACGTTCTCCTCGGCAGACCGGGACTAGAACTAAAGCCGGCCCGCATTGTCCGGTCCGGCTTTATAGGGGACCGAAAGGGCCCTTACAACGCAAGCCTGACCGTCTCACGAGCTATGCTCGGGGGCGGAAAAGTCAATGTAAACATTGGCGAATGCGGTTAATGGGAGGGCCGCCGACGATATGTCACATAGGAGAAGTCGGCGCTGTCGTCCGGGCCGGCGGGATGGCGGACGCGCTCGGTCTCCTCCCACTGCGCCTTGTCGATGTCGAAATGCGTGTCGCCATCGGGCCGCGCATGCACTTCGGTGATCTCGAGGCGGTCGGCGCGGTCGAGCCATTGCCGATAGATTTCGGCACCGCCGATCACGGCGATTTCAGCGGCCGAACGCCGCAGGGCATCGCCAAGGGCAACCGCGCCAGCGTCCCCCGCCGAGGTCGTGACGATGGCGCCGGCGGCGCGATAGGCCGCATCGCGCGTGATGACGATGTTGGTGCGGTTCGGCAGCGGCCGCCGCGGCAAGGATTCGAAGGTCTTGCGGCCCATGATCACGGGCTTGCCGATGGTGAGCGCCTTGAAGCGCGCCATGTCGGATTTCAAACGCCACGGGATCGCATTGCCGGCACCGATGATTCCGTTCTCCGCGATCGCAACGACGAACACGATCTCCATCAGGACGCGCTCCCCGCAAGGCGCGTCAGCGCAGGGCCGGAGATGCGGCACAACGTCCAGTCGTCGAGCATGACGGCGCCGAGCGATCTGTAGAACGCAATCGACGGCGCGTTCCAGTCGAGCACCGTCCATTGCAGGCGCGACCAGCCGCTATCGACGCATTCCTGCGCCAGATAGACCAGCAGCGCCTTGCCGAGACCTTTGCCCCGATGCGACGGCCGCACATACAAATCTTCGAGATAGATGCCGTGGCGGCCGCTGAAGGTCGAGAAATTCAGAAACCACACTGCAAAGCCGACAGGTTCGCCGTTCCACTCCGCAATCGCACAAAACAGCCTTGGATCGTGACCGAACAAGGCGTCCGCAATGTCAGCCTCGGTCGCCTCGACTTCATGCGAGAGCTTTTCGTACTCGGCAAGCTCGCGGACGAAATCCAGGACGAGCCCGGCTTCGCCGGGACGCGCGCGGCGGATGTTGGGCGCCATCGGCGCTAGACCGCGACTTCCGCCTTGATATGCGGATGCGGGTCATAGCCGACGAGCTCGAAATCCTCGTAGCGGAAGGAGAAGATGTCCTTCACGTCAGGATTGATCCTCATGACCGGCAGCGCACGGGGCGCGCGCGTGAGCTGGAGCCGCGCCTGCTCCAGATGGTTCGAATAGAGATGCGTGTCGCCGAACGAGTGCACGAAATCGCCGGGCTTCAGCCCCGTGACCTGCGCCACCATCATGGTGAGCAGCGCATAGGAGGCGATGTTGAAGGGCACGCCGAGAAACACGTCGGCCGAACGCTGATAGAGCTGGCACGACAGTTTTCCATTGGCGACATAGAACTGGAACAGGCAGTGGCACGGCGGCAGCGCCATCTTGTCGACCTCGGCCGGATTCCAGGCCGAGACGATCAGGCGGCGCGAGTCCGGATTGCGCTTGATCATGTCGACGACGTTGGCGATCTGGTCGATGCTTCGTCCATCAGGCGCGGGCCAGGAGCGCCATTGATGCCCGTAGACCGGGCCGAGATCGCCATTGGCGTCCGCCCATTCGTCCCAGATGGTGACGCCGTTGTCCCTGAGATATCTGATGTTGGTGTCGCCCTTCAGGAACCACAGCAGCTCATGCACGATCGCCTTCAGCGGCAGCCGCTTGGTCGTCAGCATCGGGAAGCCGGCGGACAGATTGAAGCGCATCTGATGGCCGAACACCGACAGCGTGCCGGTCCCGGTCCGATCCGTCTTCTCGGCGCCGTCTGAAAGAATCCGCTCGAGCAGGTCCTGATACTGGTGCATGTGCGATTTGGCCTTTGGGGAAGCGGCGAACTTATCGGCCGCTCCGGCGCTGCGACAGCGGCGATTCGCCGTCCGCAGAGATTATACCCGGAAAAATGAGTGTTCCCGGTCGAAACGACAAGGGCGGAACTCACGTTCCGCCCCCTTATCTATCGGCTTGATCCTTCTCACAAAAGGCCTGATCGAGAGCCCTCGCCCCGTTTTCGCGCCCCCTGCCGGGGACGCCGACGCGAGTGCACCTCCATCAATTCTCGGATTCGGTGAACACCTCGTCGCGCTTGGCCCGGAGCATGGGCAGCAGCGTCAGCACCAGCAGGAAGGCGGCGATCGCGAGCAGCACGGCCGAGAGCGGACGCGTCAGGAACACGCTCCAGTCACCACGGGAGATCAGCAATGCGCGGCGAAGGTTCTCTTCCATCAGCGGTCCGAGCACCATGCCGAGCAGCAGCGGTGCCGGCTCGAAATCATGCTTGATCAGCCAGTAGCCCACCAGGCCAAAGACACCTGCGAGGATGACATCGACCGGTGCGTTGTTCACCGAGTAGATGCCGATCGCGCAGAAGATCACGATGGAGGGGAACATCAGCCGGTAAGGCACGCGCAACAGGCGCACCCAGATGCCGACCAGCGGCAGGTTGATGATGATCAGCATCAGATTGCCGATCCACATCGAGGCGATCATGCCCCAGACGAGGTCCGGCTGTTTCTGCATCACCTGCGGGCCTGGCACGATGCCGTGAATGGTCATCGCCCCCACCATCAGCGCCATCACCGCATTCGGCGGGATGCCGAGCGTGAGCAGCGGGATGAAGGAAGTCTGGGCCGCCGCGTTGTTGGCGCTTTCCGGCGCCGCCACGCCCTCGATCGCGCCGCGGCCGAACCGCGACGGGTTCCTCGCGAGCTTCTTCTCGAGCGTATAGGCGGCAAACGACGCAATCACCGCACCGCCGCCGGGCAAAATACCGAGGATCGAGCCGAGCACGGTGCCGCGCAGGATCGCGGGCGTCGAGTCGATCAGGTCCTTTCTGGTCGGCATCAGGCCGGTGATCTTCTGCTGCACCAGATCGCGGTTCATCTCGGCGCCATGGTCGAGATTGCGGATGATCTCGGCAAAGCCGAACACGCCCATCGCGACCGTCGCAAAGCCGAGCCCGTCGGCAAGCTCCGGAATGTTGAAGGCCATGCGGGAGGCGCCGGTCTCGATGTCGGAGCCGACCATCGACAGCAAGAGCCCGAACACGATCATCGCGATCGCCTTCAGCACCGAGCCCTTGGCGAGCACGACGGCGAAGATCAGGCCAAGCACCATCAGCGAGAAATACTCCGCCGGGCCGAACGCCAGCGCGAGTTTTGTGAGCGGCGCTCCAAGCACGGCGATGAGCACGGTCGCAACGCAGCCGGCGAAGAACGAGCCGATCGCGGCGATCGCCAGCGCCGGGCCGGCGCGGCCCTGCTT
>NZ_JACOFQ010000057.1:0-20167 GCF_019455395.1 Bradyrhizobium sp. BR 10261 | reverse complement strand
GCAGCAACACTTCAGGCTCGCCGCGCGGCAGGCCCGTGTCAGGATCGAGCGGCACGGCATAGAGCGCGCCGCGCGCGGTGTCGGTGAAATAGCCTGTGGCGCCGTCCGGCGAGAAGCAGATCGAGTTTGGGATGCTGATGCCCGGAAACAGCATCAAGATCTTGCCGCGGTGGAGCGCGTAGATCGCCCCCAGACCTCGCTCGGCCTTGCGTCCCATCGTTCCGATCCAGAACGTTCCGGATTGATGCACCCGGCAATCATTGGAGCGTGTCGCGGGATTGTCCGCCTCCAGCGGGCAGAACATCGTCATTGCGCCATCGGCGAGTGTGCGGATGTAACAGCCATCCTCGGCGACAACGAGCTGGCGCTCGGCATCGATCCGCCCCAGCGCGCTCGCCATCCGGCCCAGTGCGTGGATTCGGATCGCACCGCTGCCAAGATGCGCCTGGAACAGCTTCCCCTCGCGAATGTCAAACCACCAGGCGGTGTCGGTGGCCACGTCATAGGTCGGGCCTTCACCGAGATGACATCGCTCGGTGGAGAGAATGGTCGTCGGCACCTGCTCCATCATGGCGTCCTCGCTGCGAAGCGATAGACGGTGTGATGTCGGTAGACACTGCCGGGGTCGAGGCGCGGGCTCGGAAAATCCGGCCGGTTCGGCGAGTCGGGCCACATATGCGGCTCCAGGCACAAGGCGTCCGATTGACGGATCAGCTTGCCGCCCTTGCCCGCGATCGTGCCGTCGAGATAGTTGCCGGAATAGACTTGCAGGCCGGGCTGGTCGGTGAACAGCTCCATGATCCGTCCTGAAAGCGGTGCTTCCAGCCGGGCCGCAAGCGCGAGCTTGCCATCGCGCGCGAGGCAATAAGTGTGATCATAGCCCCTGCCGTTTCGCAATTGCAGATCGCCCTCGCGGATGAGCGCGCCGACGGGGTGAGCCTCGCGGAAGTCGAACGGCGTGCCGGCTACGCTGCGCGGCGGTTCCGGTAGCGGGATGGCGGTGGGATCGATAGCGAGGAAATGGTCAGCCTTGACCGTCAGCCTGTGATCGAGGGTGGACGCGCCCGAGCTCGCGCCTTCCAGATTGAAGAAGCTGTGATTGGTGAGGTTCACGATGGTCGGCCGGTCGGTCCGTGCCTCCATGATCAGCGACAGCTCGGTCGGGCCTGTGACGCGATAGGTCAGGCGCACCTCGAGCTTGCCGGGATAATTCTCCTCGCCATGCGGGCTCGTATAGGCCAGCGTGACCGCAGGGCTGGCGCCGCCATCGATCTCGGCAATGTCCCAGATCTTGCGGTCGAAACCGTCGAGGCCGCCATGCAGCGCGTTGGGGCCGTTGTTGACGGCAAGCTGGAAGGTCTCGCCGTCCAGCGAAAACCGGCCGTTGGCGATGCGGTTGGCATAGCGGCCAACGGTGGCGCCAAAGAACTTCCGTTCAGCGAGATAGCCGGCAAAGCTGTCGTGGCCGAGCACGACGTCGTCGGTGCCGCCCTTGGCATCCGGCGTGATCAGCGCCTGGATCACGGCGCCATGGGTGATGATGCGGGCCTCAAACCCGCCCTCCCCACGCAGCACGACACGCTCGACACTGCGTCCATCCGGCAGTGTTCCGAACACGTCCTTTGCTATTTTCGCAGCAGCCATGTCTAGTCCACAAACGGTTCGACGATAGTACGCTTGCCGAGCAGGAAAGAGTCGGCGACGAGGCGAAGTGGTGCCAGGTCGACATCGCTCACGCCTGATGCCGCGAGCTTGACGAAGTGACGGTAGAGTTCTCGATATTCCTCATCAGGCGCGTCGGCAACAACCTTGCCGTCGATCTCCATGATCCTGCCACCACGAGACAATGTCATCCGGCCCTGATCGGTTTCCGCCACGATATCCCAGCTCTGCGGCCCGGTCTGACGAAAGTCGAACTCGGCTGTAACAGGCAGGCCGCCGATGTCGGTCAGCGTCAGGTTGGCGGCAATCGGCGACTGGCAATTGGCCGGAAAGGCAAGTTCGGCCGCAGTGACGAACACCGGCTTTGGCAATATGCGGGTCAGGATCGAGAGCGCATTGATGCCGGGATCGAACACGCCCAGCCCGCCCGGCTCCCAGATCCAGGTCTGGCCGGGATGCCAGACGCGGACATCTTCCTTCCAGATGATGTGAACCGACTTGATCCGGCGCGTTGCCAGCCATTCGCGGGCCGGCTCGACCGCCGGGGCGTGGCGCGAATGCCAGGTCGCAAACAAGGTGCGCTTTGCGTCGACCGCCATTGAGATCAACGGATCGAGCTCTGCAACGCCGATGCCTGGCGGCTTCTCCAGCATGACATGCTTGCCGGCGGCGAGCGCTGCGGCAGCCTGGGCGCGGCGCACCTGCGGCGGTGTGCAGAGCGACACCGCATCGATCTCCGGACCCTTCTCCAGCAGCTCCTCGATGGTCGCAAAATGGGGCAGGCCGGGCAGCAAGGCGTTGCGGCTCGCGACGGCGGCAAGTACCGCGCCAGGCGTCGCGGCGATCGCGCCGACATGCTGGTCGCGCGCGATCTTGCCGAAGCCGACGATGGCGATACGAAGAGCTGTCACGGATGTTCTCCAGGTTCTGCGGGCGCGGCCGGTGCCGTCTCGGCCGCCGTGCCCTTATGCCGGCGCATGCCGTTGTGAATGACGAAGGCCATGGCCTCGGCCGCCGCGTCGGCGTCACCTTCTGCGATCGAATCGACGATCTTCTGGTGCCAGAGCAAGGTAATCTCGCGGTCTTCCGATCCCGCAGGTGCACTGAGCATGAATGCCGTGCGCAAGGCAGCCTCGATCACATGACCGATGGAGCGCATGAACGGATTGCCGGACGCTCGCGCCACCGCAAGGTGCAAGGCGAGGTCGGCCTCGGCAAAGTCGACGGACTCGGACGTCTCCTGCCGCATGCGGTCCATGCTGCGCCGAAGCTCGGCGATGTCTTCTTCCGAACGGCGCCTGGCCGCCAGTGCCGCCGCGCGGGGCTCGACCGCAAGACGTATCTCCGCGAGGTCGTTGAGAAAGCGCCTGTCGATGCCGGCGTCGAGATGCCAGGCCAGCACATCGGCGTCGAACATGTTCCAGGCGGCACGCCCGCGTACAACGGTGCCAACCCGCGCCTTGGTGGTGAGCAGGCCCTTGGCGACCAGCGTTTTCACGCTCTCGCGCAACACCGGACGCGACACGCCGAACATCGCCGTCAGCTCGGCATCGCCCGGAAGCCGCACGCCTTCCGCATACCGGCCAGCGATGATGTCGACGCCGATCGAGCGGGACACTTCCGCGTGATTGGAATGGGCCCGTCGTGTCGGGATGACGACGATGCGCGAAGTCATGAGGCTGCTCCCGCGCGCGTTGCCACTGGCCGGCGCGCCAGCGCGACCAGGCCCTGCTGAAGTGCGATGAAGGCGAACAGCAAGATCCCGGTCGCGATCTTGGTCCACCAGCTCGACAGCGTGCCGTCGAAATTGATGTAGGTCTGGATCATGCCCTGGATCAGCACGCCGAGGAAGGTGCCGATCACCGAGCCCTGCCCGCCCGTGAGCAGTGTGCCGCCGATCACAACGGCAGCGATGCTATCGAGCTCGACACCGACAGCGGAAAGCGAATAGCCGGCGCTGGTGTAGAAGGAGAACACGATCCCGGCAGTCCCTGCCAGCAGGCTCGACAGCATGTAGATCTTTATCGTCATCTTGCCGACTGCAACGCCCATCAGGCTCGCGGTCGCCCGGCCACCCCCGAGTGCATAAACATTGGCACCGAACCGGGTGAGACGCAGCAACAGGATGCCACCGATCAAGATCACGAGCATGATGATCGCGATCGCGCTGAGCCGCCCGCCCCCGGGCATCCGCAACGCAAAGTCTGACACGGTCGAATAAACAGGCGCCGTGATCGGCACGGATTCCGTCGAGAGCAGGAAGCTGGCGCCGCGCGCCAGGAACATGCCGGCCAACGTCACGATGAAGGGCGGCAGGTCGAAAACGTGGATGACCGCTCCCATCGCCGCACCAAAGGCCGCCGAGAGCACGAGGATGGCGACGAAGGCAACCAGCGGCGGCACGCCCCAGCGTTCGATCGCCAGCGCAACGAACACAGTGGTGAAGCCGATCACCGAGCCGACCGAGAGATCGATCCCGCCGGAGATAATGACGAAGGTCATGCCGGTCGCGACGATGCCGAGGAAGGCATTGTCGGTGAGGAGATTGCCGACCACGCGGGTCGAGGCAATGTTGGGAAACTGCATCGCGCAGAGCGCAAAGCCCACGAAGAGCACAATGGCCGTGATCAGGACGGGCGGGAGGCCTTTCATGGTTTCGCCCTCCGCAGCCGCGCCATGATGCCGGCAAAGCCGGACAGATTTGGCGATTGCAGCAGCAGCACCGCGAGCACCACCACGGCCTTGACCAGCAAATTGAACTCCGGCGGGTAGCCCGATAGCAGGATGCCGGTGTTCATGGTCTGGATGATCAGCGCACCCAGCACGGCCAGAACGAGGCTGAAGCGGCCGCCGAACAGCGAGGTGCCGCCGATCACGACCGCGAGAATCGCGTCGAGCTCGAGCCAGAGGCCAGCATTGTTTGCATCTGCCCCCATGATGTCGGCCGCGGCGATCACGCCCGCGAGCGAGGCGCAGACGCCGCACCAGACATAGACCGCCAAGATCATCGCGCGGGTACCGACGCCGGCAAGCTCGCTCGCGCGTGCATTGCCGCCCGTCGCCTCGATCAGGAGTCCGAGTGCCGAGCCGCGGACCACCGCGCCCGTGAGGATCAGCATGCCTAGCGCAATCGCGATCGGGACCGGAACGCCGAGAATGGCACCGTTGCCGAGCCAGACCAGGTCCGGCGAGCTGAAGGTCACAATGCGCCCCTCGGTGATCAGCTGGGCAATGCCGCGCCCTGCCACCATCAGGATCAGCGTCGCCACGATCGGCTGCATGCCGAGCACGGCGACAAGAAAACCGTTCCACAATCCGCAGACGAGGCCGGCGCCGAGCGCGGCCGCCAGCACCACCGGCAGGCCGTGACTATCGGCGAGGCTTGCGGCGATCGCGCCGCAGATGGCCATCACCGCACCGACCGAGAGATCGATGCCGCGCGTTGCGATCACAAGCACCATGCCGAGCGAGAGCAACGCCACCGGCGTGCCGCGATTGAGCACGTCGATCAGGCTGCCGAACAGGCGGCCGTCCTGAAGACGCAGGTCGAAAAATTGCGGCGATACCACGCGGTCGACCGCGAGGATGACGATCAGCGCCAGGATCTGGGCAAGGCCGCGGCGCGGCAGCAGCATCGTCATGCCCGAGCCTCTTTCGCTGCGCCATCGGCGGCGATGGCCGCGAGGATATTGGTGACGTCGATGGCCTCGCCCGCGAGCTCCTCGACATGGGCGCGATCGCGCAGCACGACCACGCGATCGGAATAGGTCACGATCTCGTCGAGCTCGGAGGAGATCACGAGGAGCGCCAGCCCGTCGTCGCAGAGCTCGCGGATCAGGCGGATGATCTCGGCGTGCGCGCCGACATCGATGCCTCGCGTAGGTTCATCCAGCACGAGGAGCCGCGGCGACGTCGCGAGCCAGCGCGCCAGCAGCGCCTTTTGCTGATTGCCGCCGGAGAGCAGGCCCACCGGGCGCTCGGGATCGGGCGGACGGATGTCGAGCATCTTGACGTAGCGGCGGGCAATCTCGTCCTGCTCACGGCGCGACAGCGGCCGATGCAGGCCGCGCTTGGCCTGCAGCGCGAGCACGATGTTCTCGCGCACGGTGAGCTCGGCGACGATGCCGTCGGTCTTGCGCTCCTCCGGGCAATAGCCAAAGCCCTGGCGGACGCCGTCGCGCGGCGACTGCAGTCGCACGGGGGCACCCTCCACCCTCGCCTGCCCGCCATCGGGGCGCTCGGCGCCGAACACCAGCCGCGCCGTCTCGGTACGGCCCGAGCCGAGCAGTCCGGCAAGGCCGACGACCTCGCCATGACGCAGCTCGAGATTGAACGGCGCGACATAGCCGGCCTTGCCGTAATTCTCGAAACTCGCACAGACCTCGCGCGGCGGACGGTCGTCTGCCGCCGCCCGCGCGCTGGTGGTTTCGGCGAGCTCGCGCCCGAGCATCATCCGGATCAGCTCGAGCCGGGGCAGCGAGGCCGTCTCGCGCTCGCCGACCAGGCGGCCGTTGCGCAGCACCGTGATCCGATCGGAGATCTCGTAGACCTGATCGAGGAAATGGCTGACGAAGACAATGCCGATGCCGCGCCTGGCAAGCTGACGCATGATACCGAAGAGGATCTCGACCTCATGACGGTCGAGGCTCGCAGTCGGCTCGTCCAGAATCAGCACGCGTGCGGAAAGATCGACGGCGCGCGCGATCGCGGTGACATGCTGAATGGCGACCGAATAATTGCCGAGCGGCGCTGCGACATCGATGTCGAGGCCAAACTCGGTCAGCAGCGCTTTGGCGCGGCGGCGCATCTCGCCTTCGCGCACGATACCGAATCGCATCGGCTGGCGGTCGAGAAAAAGGTTCTGCGCGACCGAAAGGTTCGGCAGCAGATTGACTTCCTGGTAGACGGTGGCAATGCCGGCCTCGAGCGCAGCCTTGGCCGAACGCGGCGCGACCTCGTCGCCGCCCAGCCGAACAACACCGGCATCGCGCGGGAACACGCCGGTGACGACCTTGATCAGCGTGGATTTGCCGGCGCCGTTCTCGCCGAGCAGCGCATGGATCTCGCCCGCGCGAAGCGTGAAGTCGACCTCCTGCAACGCGCGCACCGCACCAAAGCTTTTGCTGATCCCGCGCACCTCCAGGAGCGGCGGAGCAGGACCAAGGCTGTTCTCCATAACGACGTCACTCCCACCGGCGCCCGCTCATGCTGCGGACACCCAGCCTATTCGTTCGCGCGACGGTTGCGAAGGGGGTTTGCCGGACCACGGAGCGTGGTCCGGCAAGACGCCTGCCTCAGTAACCGAGGCCCTTCTTGCTGTCGTATTCCTTCTGCGGATTGTCAGTAGCCGTGAGCAGCCTGGATTCGGTCTGGATCCACTTCGGTGGAACCGTACCCTTCTCCTTGAAGGCCGCGACGGCGTCGAACGCCGGGCCGGCCATGTTCGGCGTCAGCTCGACCGTGGCATTGGCCTCGCCGGCGACCATCGCCTTGAAGATATCAGGCACTGCGTCAATCGACACCGTGAGGATGTCCTTGCCCGGCTTGAGACCGGCTTCCTTCATGGCCTGGATCGCGCCGACCATCATGTCGTCGTTGTGGGCGTAGACCGCGCAGATGTTCTTGCCGCCGCCCTCGGCCTTGATGAAGCTCTCCATGACTTCCTTGCCCTTGGCACGGGTGAAGTCACCGGTCTGGCTGCGCACAATCTTTAGATTGGCGTGCTTGGCGATCGCGGTGTCAAAGCCCTTCTTGCGGTTGGCGGCAACGCTGGCGCCGACCGTGCCCTGCAATTCGACGATGTTGCAGGCCTTGTCGCCGACGGTCTTGGCCAGCCAGTCGCCGGCGACCTCGCCTTCGTGGACGCTGTCCGAGGTGACGGCGGTGAGATAGAGGTCCTTGCCTGAGGGATCGATGTCGCGGTCAAGCAGCACGACCGGAATCTTGGCTTCCTTGGCTTCCTTCAGCACCGCATCCCAGCCAGTCGAGACGACGGGGGCGAGGAAGATCGCATCGACGTTCTGCGCGATGAAGGAGCGGATCGCCTTGATCTGGTTTTCCTGCTTCTGCTGCGCGTCGGCGATCTTGAGATTGACCTTGCGCTTGGCGGCCTCCTGCTTGGAGACCGAGGTCTCGGCTGCGCGCCAGCCGGATTCCGATCCGATCTGCGAGAAGCCGACGGTGAGCTCTGCGGCGTTCGCCGGCAGTGCAAGCAACAACGCGGCGGTGGCGCTGGCCGCAAAAAGGGCTTTGAGGGTCATGAGGCGTGTGTCTCCCAAGTGGTTATCCGGGGCGTCCACGGTATCATGACACCCTCAGGCCGGCCTTCAGGGCGGCGGAAGGGACTATTCCACGGAAGCCGGCGTCCGTATAGTCATATTATTTGACTATTTGGTCGAATAATCTGGACGAGCGAAATACACACGCATAAAGTTAATATTATACCGCATGCAACTTAAAGATCAACTCGTTTCTACGAGACAACATCGTCATGGCTGGGCTCGTCCGGGCATGACGATCTCATGGAAATTCGCGTGTGTGATCCGGTGCGATCAGCAGCAGGCAAGCGAAAAAGCTAGATCAGCTTGCGCTGCGCAAGATTCTTCATCAGTGCGCCGATGCCGAACGTCCACGGCTCGCACTCGTCGCTGGTCCGCATGCGGTTGACGAGCTTGCCGAGTTGCGGGGCGGCAATCGTGACGATGTCGTCGCGCTTGTGGGTGAACCCCTGCCCCGGCGCATCGCGATCCTTGACCGGTGCGAACATCGTGCCGAGGAACAGCACGAAACCGTCAGGATATTGATGCACCTTGCCGATGGTCTGCGCGACGAGATCGGTCGGATCGCGGCTGATCTTGCTGATCGAGGAATGCCCGTCGAGGACAAAGCCGTCAGTCCCCGTTACGTTCAGGCTGATGTCGAGCTTGCGCGCGTCATCGAGCGTGAAGGTCTCGTCGAACAACCGCAGCAACGGGCCGATTGCGCAAGAGGCGTTGTTGTCCTTGGCCTTCGACAGCAGAAGCGCCGAGCGGCCTTCAAAGTCGCGCAAATTGACGTCGTTGCCGAGCGCACCGCCGACGATCTTGCCGCGACTGGAGACGAACAGCACGAGCTCCGGCTCGGGATTGTTCCAGGTCGATTTCGGATGCAGCCCGGCATCCATGCCGGTGCCGACCGAGGAAAGCGTCGGCGCCTTGGTGAAGACCTCGGCATCGGGGCCGATGCCGACCTCGAGATATTGGCTCCAGGCGTTCTGATCGATCAGCACCTGCTTCAAATGCATCGCCTGGTCAGAACCCGGCTTGAGCTTGGACAGATCGTCGCCGATCAGCCGCGTGACTTCCTTGCGAATGGCTTCGGCCGAGGCCGGGTTGCCCTTGGCGCGCTCCTCGATCACGCGTTCCAGCATCGAGATCGCGAAAGTGACACCCGCGGCCTTCAGGGTCTGGAGATCGACCGGCGCGAGCAGCCAGGGCTTTTTCGGATCGCGCCCATCAGGTGCCGTGTTGGCGACGATGGCTTCGAGATCGCCGATGCGTTCGCCCCTGATCGCGGCAAGCGCCTGGGCCGGATTGTCCTCCTCGCAGAGGGCGCTGACGGTCGGAAATCTGGCGGTGACGTCGAAGACGCCGTCAGCGCGCACCGCGACCACGGCCGGACCGTTCGCCTGCGGCAGCCAGACGCGGCCGACCAGCGTTCCCTTCGTTCCGTCTTCGGGGAGAAGGTCTTGAACCGTCAAATTCGTCATGGCCGGCGTCCTCGCTGTTTTTCGGACCAGCCCCTTTCGCAAGCGGCCGATCCCATTGGCGAAGACAAATAAACGTCTGGCAGGGGAAGTCCAGAGTGGCAGGATGCCTCGCTGCTATACCCCTGCCCGCGCCTTCCGCGCCGCGATCTGCTGCAGCGCCCAGCGCGCATTCTTGCGGACATCGGGATCGGAATCGTCAGCGATAACGGCCAGGAACACTTCGCCGTCCGCGTGGGCGATTTCGCCGAGTGCAGCGGCCGCCTCTTTGCGCAAATTCGCCTGGTCGTGATTGACGCAATTGCCGATCGGACGCACCGCACGCTCGATCTTCATCCTGCCGAGGCTGCGAATTGCCTTCAACCGCACCTGCCAGAATTCGTCACCGAGCGCGCTGACAAGCTGGTCGGCTGCGAGCGAACCATTGGTGTTGAGACCCAAAGTCTCGGCCGCCATCTCGCGCACCATCCAATCCGAATCCTTCAGTGCGCGGGTGATCGTCTCCGCTGCCGGCTTCATCTGCGAGAACGCCAGCGCGCTGACGGCGGCACGCCGAACATGCGCATCGGGGTCGTTGATCAGTGACGTCAACGCGGGGATCGATTCTTCCAACTTGAGGAATCCGATCACGCCGATCGCCTGCACGCGGACGGCAGCATCGGTGTCCTGCAGCGCTTCGAGTGCTGGCTTGAGGGTGTCCTTGCAGCGCAATTCCTTCAGCGCGCGCAGCGCGCCTATGCGAACGAAGGCGTGGGCATGCTTGACGAGCGGCAGGATGACATCGGCGCAGGCGGGATCCTTGAATTCCGCCATGCTGTCGGCCGCGGCCGCCGCGACGATCCTTTCCGGATCGACCAGCAGCTTCACCAGCGCGCTTGCCGCCTCCGGCCCATCGAACTCGCCGAGTGCCATCGCCACTTGTTGGCGCACGCCGGCGTCTGGATCGGCCACCATATTGGCGAGGTGCGCGACGGCCGCGGGATCGCCGGAATGGCCGAGCGCGATGATCGCGACGCGGCGCTCGGCAGGATCGGCGGCCTGGAGCCGCTCGTCGGCATCTTCGAGATCGTCGTAAGATTCGAACGGGCTCGACATGATCACCTCAACAGATAGGGAATGTTGACAGTAACCGCGCCGGTCGGACAATCGGCCTCGCAGGGCATGCAGTACCAGCACTCATCATAGGCCATGTAGGCCTTGCCGGTCATGTCGCTGATGCGCAGCACGTCGAGCGGGCAGACGTCGACACAGACGGTGCAGCCTTTGTCTGCGATGCATTTGGCGTCGTCGACAACCACCGGAACCGATGTCTGATAGGACGCGAGAGGCATGTGATGTCTCCTGTTGCTCTGTTGCGGTGGATCAGGCAGTGGCGCGGATGCGCTGCTTGTCGTAGAGATCCTTCTCGTCGTCGGCGATCGGGACGACGTAAGGTTCGACGGCGCGCTTCTCACTGGTCATCTTGCCGTTCTGCTTGCTCAGCAGCGTGTGGCAGAACCAGTTCTCGTTGTCCTTCTCCGGGAAATCGGTGCGCCAGTGGTAGAGGCCCCAGCGGCTCTCCTCGCGATAGAGCGAGGCATGCACGGCCATGTCGGCGCAATCCATGATCGACTGCACTTCCAACGCGCGGAGCAGCTCATGCGCGTTGCGCGCGATCATGCGCTCCCGCATGTCCTGCCGCGTCTCGGCGAGGCGGCGCATGCCGAGCTCGTATTTGCGCGTGACCTTCGGCGGCTGGAGATAATCATTCACCAGCCGGCGGGTCTTGTATTCGACCTGGTTCGGCGGAATGCCGTCCTCGCGTTTGGTCGGTGCGAGCACGCGATCGCGCTCCTTGGCGACATCGGCCGCATCGAACTCGGCAAAGTCGTGATTGTCGGCGAACTCCATCGCGTCGATGCCGGCGACCGAGCCGTTGGTGAAAGCGCCGAGCATGTAATTGTGCGGCACGCTCGCCATGTCGCCGGCGGCGTACAGGCCCGGCACGGTCGTGCGTGCGTTGTCGTCGACGAACACGCCGGAGGCGCTGTGGCCGGAGCAGAAGCCGATCTCCGAGATGTGCATCTCGATCGATTCGTTGCGGTAATCGACGCCGCGCCCCTGCTGGAACAGACCGCGGGTGGGCCGCTCGACCTTGTGCAGCGTCGATTCGATCTCCGAGATGGTGTCGGGATGGAGATGCTTGAGCTGGAGGAACACCGGCCCCTTGCCTGACAGGAGTTCGTTGTAGAACTCCAGCATCATCTGGCCGGACCAGTAATCGCATTCGATGAAGCGCGAGCCTTCGTTGTTCGCCGTGAAGGCGCCGAAGGGACCGGCGACATAGGCGCAGGCCGGGCCGTTATAATCCTTGATCAGCGGATTGATCTGGTAGCATTCGAGGTTCGCGAGCGCAGCACCAGCGTGATAAGCCATGGAATAGCCGTCACCGGAATTGGCTGCGTTCTCGTAGGTGCCGAACATGTAGCCGGAGGTCGGCAGGCCAAGCCGGCCGGCGGCGCCCATGCAAAGGATCACGGCCTTGGCCTTGATCACCAGGATCTCGGCGGTGCGGGTGTTGACGGAGATCGCGCCGGCAATGCGGCCGTCAGACGATTTCAGCAGCCGCGTCGCCATGTAGCGGTTGGAGATCAGGATGCGCGCGCGGCGGAGCTGACGGTACAGCGCCTTCTTCACGGTCTCGCCGTTTGGCATCGGCAGCACATAGGTGCCGATGTGGTGCACCTTCTTGACGGCGTAGTCGCCGTTCTCGTTCTTCAGGAAGCGGATGCCGAAACTGTCGAGCTCCTCGATGATCTTGTAGCAATTCTGGGCATATTTATAGACCGCCTTCTGGTCGACAATGCCGTCATTGGCGATGGTAATTTCCTTGGTGTACTGCTCCGGCGTCGCGTAGCCGGGGATGACGGCGTTGTTCAGTCCGTCCATACCCATCGAGATCGCGCCTGAGCGCTTGACGTTGGCCTTCTCGAGCAGAACGACGTTGGCCTTCGGGTTCTTCAGCTTCGCCTTCAGCGCCGCCATCGGGCCGGCGGTGCCGCCGCCGATGACGAGCACATCGCAGGAAACCTCCGAAAGTCCGTCGACGATCTGATCTAGTGCCATCGCTTGCTCCTGGTCCGCCGGCATCTCCGGCGCCTTTGCATCAGATTTGTTCAGGTGGTCGTCCGGCGATAGCAATTAGTTGTCGCCGAGACGCGATTTGCGCCTCAGCGCTCGACGAAGGCCTTTTCGATGACGAAATGACCGGGCTGGCTGTGATTGCCCTCGACAAAGCCGCGCGCGGAGAACATCGCGTGCAGTTCCTCGAGCATCGCCGGACTCCCGCACAGCATGATGCGGTCGGTCTCGATATCGAGGCCGGATTGGCCGATCTCCTCGAACAGCTGGTTGCAAGCGATGAGGTCGGTGATGCGGCCGCGATTGCGGAACGGCTCGCGGGTGACGGTCGGATAATAGACCAGCTTGTCGCGGATCAGGGGGCCGAAGAATTCGTGATTGCGCAGGCCATCGACGACGTGCTCGCCATAAGCGAGCTCGGAGACCTGGCGGCAGCCATGGGCGAGCACGATGGTCTCGTAGTTCTCGTAAACGTCGGGGTCCTTGATCAGGCTGGCGAAGGGCGCAAGGCCCGTGCCGGTCGCGAGCAGCAGCAGGCGTTTTCCCGGGATGAGATTGCCGGTGATCAGCGTACCCGTCGCCTTGCGGCCGACCAGGATGATGTCGCCTTCCCGGATCTTTTGGAGCCGCGAGGTCAGCGGGCCGTCCTGCACCTTGATCGAGAAGAATTCGAGCGCTTCCTCGTGATTGGCGCTGGCCATGCTGTAGGCGCGCATCAACGGCTTGCCCTCGACTTCCAGACCGATCATCGCGAACTGGCCATTCTGGAAGCGGAAGCCGGGATCGCGCGTCGCGGTGAAGCTGAACAGGGACTCGGTCCAGTGCCGGACCGACAAAACCGTTTCCTTCTGAAATGCGCTCATGGTCTCTCCTTTGATCGCGCGCAGGTTCTCGGAGAGAGGCGAGTCCGGCAATTCGGAAGTGGAATTCCCGGTCGATTAGTTTCACATTTCGCGAGAGGTGATTGAAGAGCAGGCGGCAAGCCGTCCGATCGCATGCTCTCGCTGGCAATTAGTTGCTATCCGCGCGCGCCGGCGGCGACGTAAACAGTATGAGGAGGTTCGTCATGACCATGACCCTGATGGCGCCAACCGTGGCCGACTACGAAGCAAGCGCCGATCTCGCGACGCTCCTCGTCCGCACCACCGAGGGTGATGCCCTCAGCGTTCCCGCCGAGAAACTCCGCCTTTCCTGCAAATGCGCCCACTGCACCCGTGCCCGCTTCGACGAACGTTTCCCTGAACGGTTTCCGGGAATCGCCATCACCGAGATCGGCGACCTCGGCTATGGGCTGAACATCTCGTTTTCGGACGGACACAACAGGGGGATTTACCCGAAGCCCTATCTGCTGAGTCTGGCGGGGCGGTAGGGTCTTCACAAACTCCGCTGTCATTCCCCGCGAAGGCGGGGAATCCAGTACGCCGCGGCTCCTCCGTTTCCCCACTGACGCCTCTGGGATACTGGATCGCCCGCCTTCGCGGGCGATGACAGCGGGGTGAATGGCGTGCACCAAGCTCCCCATCTGGCACGGACATTGCTCATCTGTAGAACGATTTGAGCGTTCCGGAGGCAGACAATGTTGCAGGCGGCAAGTGCAGTGCGCGGGGCGGTTCCCCCGGCAGTCCGACCTGTGGCTAGTTCCTCGCTGCTGCTGACGGAGAACCGGCAATGGATCGGAGGGCCGCCGGCGCTGATGGACAAGCTCAGCCCACGAGAGCGGGAACTGGTGCTGAAGCAGGGCCGGCGAAAGGTGCTTAACCGCGGCCAGACGCTGTTCAGCCAGGGCGGTAAGCATGACGGCATCTGGCTGATCGAAAGCGGCCGCATCCGTGTGTTCTACACCTCGCCGCAGGGGCGCGAGATCACACTTGCCTATTGGCATGTCGGCAACTTCGTCGGCGGGCCCGAAGTGTTCGAGGGCACGGTGCATCAATGGTCCGGCGTCGCGTCGAGCAATTGCAGCGTCGTACACCTGCCCGGAAGGGAACTGCGGTCCCTTGCTGCGGAGATCCCGAACCTCGCGATCGGTCTCATTGAAGGCCTGACTTTCAAGGGCAAATGCTATTCGGCGCTGGCGCAGATGCTGGGAACTCGCTCGATCACGCAGCGCCTCGCACATCTGCTCCTGCACCTCGTCGAGCTCTACGGCGTCGAGGATGCCGAGGGCCGCGTGATCGCGGCCGCCTTCACCCATGCCGACATCGCCCACATGGTCGGCGCCACCAGGCAATGGGTCACGATCAGCCTGAAGCGGATGCAGGAGAAGGGAATCGTCGTCACCAAGCGATCGCAGATCGTGGTCTGCCGAACCGACGTGCTGGAGGAGATGCGCGGCCAAGCCTCCGACTGAAAAAGCCGACCAGGGCCGGTGCACAGGCAAGCGGCTTTATAGTGCAGGACTGCCCAAGGACTATGCAATCAGCTTTTCCCGGCAACTAATCGACTACCTCGGTCATTCCGGATTTGCCCTGTCCACGCCCTCCCCCAATCATGGCAACCGCAGCACATCCAACCGAATGAGGATGAGAATGGTCCGCCATCTTCCCACGCTCTCGATCGCGATGTCGGTGACGTCGCTGGCGCTAAGCCTCGCCCAGCCGGCCTCGGCGGAAACCGTCACGCTCGGCATCGGAACGCAGGACACCACGACCAACACAGTGACCGCGGGCGTCGTCATCCGGCAGCTGCATCTTCTCGAAAAATATCTGCCCACGTCAGGCAAATACGCCAACATCAAGTTCGAGCTGGAGTGGCAAAATTTCACGTCTGGTCCGCCCGTCACCAACGCGATGATGGCGAACAAGCTGCAGATCGGCATGATGGGCGACTATCCGCTGATCGTGAACGGCTTCACCTTCGAGAGCAACCCTGAAAGCAAGAGCCGGCTGATCGGCATCGCCGCATACAGCCTGTCCGGCTCCGGCAACGGCATCGTCGTCCACAAGGACTCGCCCTACTACGATCTCGCCGACCTCAAGGGCAAGCTGGTCAGCGTGCCGTTCGGCTCCGCCGCGCACGGCATGGTGCTGAAGGCGATGCAAGACCGCGGCTATTCATCCGATTTCTTCCAGCTCGTCAGCCAGAGCCCGGAGGTCGGCTCGACCAATCTCCAGGAGAAGAAGATCGACGCCCATGCCGACTTCGTCCCCTTCGCAGAGCTGCTTCCCTTCCGCGGCTTCGCGCGAAAAATCTTCGACGGCGTCGAGACGAACTTGCCGACCTTTCACGGCATCGTCGTACGCACGGATTTCGCCGAGAAATATCCTGAAGTCGTCGTTGCCTATTTCAAGGCGCTGATCGCCGCCAACCAGTGGCTGCGCGACGATCCCAAGCTTGCTTCCGAGAAGATCCAGGAATGGACCGGCATCAACAAGGAAGTCGTCTACATCTTCCTGGGACCGAGCGGCAACATGACCACCGATCCGACGATCAAGCCGGCGCTGATCGAAGCAGCCAGCGCCGACGTCAAGGTGCTGCAAAACCTCGGCCGCATGAAGGAGTTCGATCCAAAGAAATGGGTCGACGACAGCTACATCCGCAAGGCCTACGCCGAGATGAAGCTCGACTATGACGCGCAGCTGGGCAGCACCAAGAACTATGAGATCAGGGGCGAAGACGCCTTCTGCAAGAAGCCGATCAACGATCCGCGCAAGGCGGGCGAGGTCTGGGTCGATGAGGCCGGCATCATGCCGTTCTCGTCCGCCGCCTGCACGCTCGGGGCTTATGCCGACTTCAAGGCCAAGGGTAAGAAGATCAACGTCGCTTACGTCTTCGACACCACGCGCGGCATCAAACTATTCGCCGACCAGGCCTTCTTTGCGGTCGGCAATGGTGACGTCGCCCCGTTCCTACTCAAGAAGGACGCCGAGGCCTATGCCGCCAAGATCAGCGGCAAGGTGCTCGGCTTCGAAGACGCGGTAAAGGCAGCCGTCAGCGGAGGAAAGACGTGAGCAGTCCCGCCCTCGTCAGACATCCCGAGGACAGTATGCCGGCAACAGCAGCACTTGCACAGGCGGGCCCCGCGCCAGCCGCCACCCCACCCGCGCCACCGCCATCCTTCGGCATGGTCGCGCTGCGCTGGTACCGGCTGAACCAGGGTCGGCTTCGCGCGACCGCGATCGGCATCATCTCGCTGATCGCCTTCCTGCTGGTCTGGCACCTGCTCACGACCTATCGCGTCGTGTTCTTCGTGCGCTTCACCAACGTGCCCTCCCCGCTCGCGGTCTATGCGAGCTTCGCCAAGGCGATCCACGATCCCAAATTCCTGATGCACATCTTGCTGAGCTGCCGGCGCATCTTCATCGGCTTCTCGCTGGCCGCTGTTGTCGGCGTGCCGCTTGGCCTGATCATGGGCCGCTTCAAGCTGGCGCATGAGATCATCTTTCCCGTGGCCGAGGTGCTGCGGCCGATCCCGGCGATCGCCTGGGTGCCGATGGCGATCATGCTGTGGCCGACCAACGAGCAGAGCATCGTCTTCATCACCTTCCTCGGCTCGTTCTTCCCGATCCTGGTCAACACGCTGCACGGCATGTCGCTGGTCGACCCCGTGCTGGTGCGCGCCGCACAATGTCTCGGCGCGCGCGAACGGTCGATCTTCCGCGAGGTGTATTTTCCGGCCTCGCTGCCGCACATCTTCACCGGCCTTACCGTCGGCATGGGCGTCGCCTGGGTGTCGCTGATCGCGGCCGAGATGATCTCGGGCCAGTACGGCATCGGCTATTTCACCTGGGAGGCCTATTCGCTGGTGCAATATGCCGACATCGCGCTCGGCATGATCGCGATCGGCGTGCTTGGCCTCGGATCGAGCCTGCTGATCAGGGGTGCGGGACATCTGGTGATGCCATGGAGGTCGACGAGATGAGCGAGATGCTTGCGAGCGCACCGAAGGGCCATATCGACGTCAAGAACTTCTCCCTCAGCTATGACAGCATCGAGGGGCCGGTTCAGGCCGTCACCGACACGCAGATCCATGTGAAGCCGGGCGAATTCGTCTCGATCGTCGGGCCCTCCGGCTGCGGGAAGTCGACGCTGCTGAACGCAGTCGCCGGCTTCCTCAAACCCACCACGGGAATCGTCACCGTCGACGGCGAGCGTGTGAACGGCCCCAGCGCCGAACGCGGCATGGTGTTCCAGCAATATTCGCTGTTTCCCTGGAAGACGGTGCGAGAGAATGTCGAGTTCGGCCTCAAGATGCGCGGCATGCCGCGGTCGCAGCGCGAACGGGCCGCGCGCACATTGCTCGGACTGGCTGGCCTGGAAGCCTTCGAAAAGCATTATCCGGAGAAACTGTCCGGCGGCATGAAGCAGCGCGTCGGCATCGTCCGTGCGCTCGCCACGGGACCGAAGGTGCTGCTGCTCGACGAGCCGTTCGGCGCGCTCGACGCGCAGACGCGCGTCATCATGCAACAAATCCTCACCAATATGTGGCAGCGCCTGAAAATCTCGGTGCTGTTCGTCACCCACGACATCGACGAGGCGATCTTCCTGTCCGACCGCGTCTACTGCATGACCGCGCGCCCCGGCTCGATCAAGGCGGAGATACCGATTCCCTTGGAGCGGCCGCGGCAGCAATCGATGATGATGTCGTCGGAATTTTTGGCACTGCGCCGCGGTCTGATGTCGCTGATCCGCGAGGAGAGCCTGAAGGCGATGGGCGGCGAGATCAACGACATGGGCATGCAGGGACTCAACATCGAGCTGCACGGGCATTCGCTGGCGGACGTGATTTGATTTAGCGATTCTGCATGCGGCGATGACAGTCTCGTAGGGTGGGCAAAGCGGAGCGTGCCCACCGAAATTCGCCTACGGAGACAGGTGGTGGGCACGGCGCTTACGCGCCTTTGCCCACCCTACGGCGGCCTGGCTCTGATCACTTGAACCAGTGCACCAGCGCGATGCTGATGCCGAGCAGCAGCATCAGCGAGAGCGTCACAGCCGCCGTCACCCTGCCACCAACATTGGCGAGCACGCGCACGTCGACGCCGAGGCCGAGGGCCGCCATCGACACCACAGTAAGGAACGTCGTGATCTTCGTCACCGGCGCGACCACTGTGCCCGGCACGATCTCCAGCGAGCGCAAGGTCGCGAGCGCTAGGAAGCCGAGGATGAACCACGGGACCAGGCGGAAGAAGCCGACATTGGTCTTCTTGGCGCCGGCCTGCCAGCGCGAGGCGACCAGCGAGAGGCCGACGACCACGGGGCCCAGCATCAGCACGCGCATCAGCTTGACCAGCGTGCCGATCTGCGTGGAGATCAGGCCGGCCGGCACCGTCGCCGCGAGTACTTGCGGCACGGCATAGACGGTTAGGCCAGCGAGAATGCCGTACTGCGTGGCGGTGAGCTGGAGCAGCGGGATCAACAGCGGCAGGCCCAGCACCATCATGACGCCGAGGATCGCAGTGAAAGAGATCGAGGATGCGATCTCGTCGCTGCTGGCGCCGATGATCGGCGCGACCGCCGCGATCGCCGAATTGCCGCAGATCGAATTGCCGCAGGCAATCAGGATCGACAGCCGCGTCGATAGCCCGAGCATGCGGCTCAGGCCGAAGGAGACGCAGAGCGCGATCACCACGACTGCAGCGATCGAGGCGAGCAACGCGATGCCGGAGGCCGCGATGGCGGCAAAGCTGATGGAGGCGCCGAGCAGCATGACCGCGACTTCAAGCAGCTGCTTGGCACTGAAGGCGATGCCGGCCTGCCAGCGCGGCGCCGGCTTCCAGAAGCTGCGCAGGGCCATCCCCAGCAGGATCGCCATCACCAGCGCCTCGATATAAGGGTGCTCGAACACGCCGAGTTCCGCCCGCTCCAGCAGGGCCGAAACACCTGCGACAAGGATGCAAAGGAGAATGCCGGGAATCAGCGCGACGATACGGCTAAAGGCCGTGGTCGGCTTGGCGTCGGCCGGGCTGGATGCTTGATTCTGCGACACAAATCTCTCCCAGAGGAGAAAGATTTATACGCACGGCGCTCGCGTTGGGGAATAAGTTTTCGACATATCAGGGCCGAGGGAAGTTTGATCCTCGGCGCGGAATAACCCGTCTCAAAACAGCGGTCCGTCTCAGAAGAGCAGGTCCGTATCAGAAGAGCAGGTCCTTGGCGAGCGAAGCCACGTGGCTGAACCTGTCATAGACGCCCGGCTCGAAGAACGCAGCACGCGCGAGCACGATGCCTGCGACCAGCGTCCAGAAGACGGTGGTGCCGGCCCGAAGCAACAGCTTTGAGCCACGCGATTGCGACCGGCTGTCCGTCGCGGACACCAGCTGCTCGCCGAAGGGCTCAAATCCAGTGCGTTCCATGGTCGTCAATCCATCAATTTCTGGATGGAATGTCGTCGTTTCGGCCCCAAACAGCAATGGAAGCGATTGGCGTTTTTGGCCCCCTGAGGGGAAACTCCTTCCGCAGGAACATCCCACGGCAATAGTTTTCTTCTTTCGCCCCATTTGGCACCGGAGCCTGGACCCGGAAGCCGGCCGCATGGACGATTCCATCCGGGTCGACTAGCCTGCCTTCGCCCGCCGGTCCGCCGCCGGATCGCCGGAGATCAGAAGAAGACGATGAACATCGAATCTCCCCGCAAGCCCCTCGACCTCGCCTCGGCCATTGCGGAAGGGGATATCCGCTGCCTCCTCATGGTGCTGGTGC
>NZ_JACOFQ010000056.1:0-22176 GCF_019455395.1 Bradyrhizobium sp. BR 10261 | reverse complement strand
GATCAGGAGCGCGCGGCTAAGGAAATGCCCGGCGGCAAGACCATCGCCCACGGCCTGCTCTCGCTGGCGCTCGCGCCCCTCTTCATCCGTTCCGTGATCGGCCTGAAAGGCTTGCGCAACACGCTGAATTACGGCGCCGATCGCATCCGCTATCTGGCACCGGTTCCGGCCGGCTCAAAGCTGCGCGGCCGCGTCACCGTTGCGGAAGCCGAGGACGTGCCGCCGGACGGCCTGCGCGTCAACTATCACCTCGTCATTGAGATCGAGGGCGGCAAGAGGCCCGCCTGCGTCGCCGAGCTCATCGCCTTGCATTATCGTTGAGCGCGTTCAGTCGATGATGTGATAGCCGCCATCGATATAGAGCACACCGCCGGTGATCAGCTTGGCGCCGTCGAGCGCTAGGAAAGCGGTGGCATTGCCGACATCGTCGATGCTGACGAGGCTGCGCGACGGCGCCTTTGACTGCGCCTTGTCCATCAGCTCGTCGAATTCAGGGATGCCGGAGGCAGCACGGGTCGCCAGCGGTCCCGGCGAGATGGCGTGAACGCGGATGCCCTTCGGACCGAGCTCGGCCGCGATGTAGCGGACGGAGGCTTCGAGCGCGGCTTTCGCGACGCCCATCACGTTGTAATTCTCCACCACCATCTGGCTGCCGTAATAGGTCATGGTGAACAGCGTGCCGCCGTTCTTCATCAAGGGTTCGGCGAGATGGGCCATCCGCATGAACGACCAGCACGAGACGTCCATGGTCTTGAGGAAGCCGTCGCGACCGACGTCGACGACGCGGCCATGCAGCGCCTCCTTGGGCGAGAAGGCAATGGAATGGAGCAGGAAATCGAGCTGACCCCACTCGGTCGCGATGCGCTCGAACACCGCCTCGGTCTGGCCCTCGGCCATCACGTCCATCGGCATGAAGATCGGCGCCTCCAGCGCCTGGGCCAGCGGCTCGACATGTTTCTTGGCGCGGTCGTTCAAATAAGTCACGGCGAGATCCGCACCGAGCGCGCGGAACGCTCGCGCGCATCCCCAGGCGATCGACTGGTCGTTGGCGATGCCGACGATCAGCCCCTTCTTGCCCTTGAGGGCCACCTTGCTGTCCGGAAATACGGGGATCATGACACCCTCTCAGATCTTGTGTTGTGCGATTGGCCGGTCATCAGCAGCGACAGCGTGTGCTGGGCGATCATCAGCTCCTCGTCGGTCGGAACGACATAGACGGGAATGCGGCTGTCGGCATGGGAGATGAGGCGCGCATGGCGGGCATTCTCGCCTGCATCGAGCACTGCGCCCAGCCATTCGAGCCTGGCCGCAACGCGCGCGCGGATCGATGCGGAGTTCTCGCCGATACCGGCGGTGAACACAAAGGCATCGAGCCCTTGCAGCGCCGCAGCCAGCATTCCTGTGTTGAGGGCGATGCGGTAGACGAAATAGTCGATCGCGAGCCTTGCTTGCGGATCGTTGCTGGCCTCCAGCTCGCGCATGTCGTTGCTGATGCCGGAAAGGCCCTTCAGGCCACACTCGCGGTAGAGGAAATCCTGCACTTTCGCGGCCGGCATGCCCTTCTCGGAGATCAGATAAAGCAGCACGCCGGGATCGATCTGTCCGGGTCGCGTTCCCATCGGCAGGCCGTCCAGTGCCGTGAAGCCCATGGTGCTCTCGACGCTGCGGCCGTCCTTGAGCGCGCACATCGAGGCGCCGCTGCCGAGATGGGCGACGATCACGCGCTGCTTCGCGATCGCGGGCGCGAGGTTCGGCAGCGTTCGGGCAATGTACTCGTAGGACAGACCGTGGAATCCGTAGCGCCTGACGCCTTCGGCGTGAAGCTGATGCGGAATGGCATAGTGATCGGCGACGGCATCATGGTTGCGGTGAAAGGCGGTGTCGAAGCACGCCACCTGCGGCAGCTGCGGGAAATTCGTCAACAACGAGCGGATCGGTGCGAGATTGTGCGGCTGGTGCAGCGGCGCCAGGGAAACAAATCGTTCGAGACGGGACACGACGCCATGGTCGATCAGAACAGGCCTTGAATAGTCCGGGCCGCCATGCACGACGCGGTGACCGACCGCGATGGGCGTGACCTGGAGCTCGTTGCGCAGCCAGTCTCCGGCAACGGCCATTGCCGAGGGAACATCGGGCACGGCCTCGATCGGATAGGCGCGATCGGCCAGGGACTGCCCGCCGGCGTCGCCGGCGCGCAGGCGCGGCCGGCTGCCGATGCCGTCCATCTGCCCCTTGATCTGCCGGCGCAGCGTGGCCTCGCCTTCGATCGAGTAGACCTGAAACTTGACACTTGAGGAGCCGGCATTGACGACGAGGATCGTGTCCATGGCGGTCACGCGGCGACTGTCGGCGCGTGCTGGCGCCGGGCTGATGCGTAAAGCGCTGCGACCGCGCAGGACGCCATGCGCGCGCGCGGCGAGTCCGCGCGCGAGGTCAGTACGACCGGCACCCGTGCGCCCAGCACGATGCCGGCGCCATCGGCCTTGGCGAAATAAGCGAGGTTCTTGGCCAGCATGTTGCCGGCTTCGAGGTCCGGAACCATCAGGATCTGGGCTCGTCCCGCGACCTCGGAGACGATGCCCTTGATCCGCGCCGCCTCCGGGTCGATGGCGTTGTCGAATGCCAGCGGGCCGTCGAGCATGCCGCCGGTGATCTGGCCGCGATCGGCCATCTTGCAGAGCGCCGCGGCCTCGATCGTGGACGGGATCTTCGAGGTGACCGTTTCGACTGCCGACAGGATTGCAACCCGCGGCGTCTTGCCGAAGCCGGCCTGGGTGTAGAGATCGATCGCGTTCTGGATGATGTCGCGCTTGGCGTCGAGATCGGGGAAGATGTTGATCGCGGCATCGGTCACGAAAATCGTCTCGGCGTAGGCAGGCACGTCCATGACGAAAACATGGCTGATGCGCCTGTCGGTGCGCAGGCCGCCCGTCTTCGCCGTGACGGCGCGCATCAGCTCGTCCGTATGCAGGCTGCCCTTCATCAGCAGCTCGCCCCTGGCGGCATGGATCAGCTCGACACCCTTGGTCGCCGCATCCTCGCTGTGCGCGGCGTCGGCGATCTCGAATCCGGACACGTCGAGGTCGAATTTTGCGGCCGTGTCCCTGATCTTCTTCTCGGGCCCGACCAGGATCGGCCGGATGATGCCAGCGCTGGCGCTGTCGACGGCACCGCGGAGCGAGGTCTCGTCGCAGGGGTGCACGACGATTGTCGGTGTCGCCGGCACCGCCTGCGCCGCCGCGATCAGCCGCTCGTACTTGCTGCCGGTCTTGTGCATCGTATCGGCCGACATCATGTCGCTCCCGTTTCCGCCAATCCGCGCTACGACGCCCGTGCTTGCGAGTCGAAAGGGGCGACGTTCGACATTGTCTCGCCCTCCCCGTCGAGGCCAAACAGCCCGGCAACACGGCTCAAGCGATTGGCGCGCTCGCCCGTGATCTCCTCGCTCGCCGACAACACCTCGCGCATCGCCGCGAAGGCCGCGCGCCGCTGGTTCATATCGGCGGGCAACAGGCTTGGGATGGCCGCCAACGCGCCCTCCCGGTCCAGCAGCAGCATGAAGAACTGCTCGCGCACCAGCATCTTGAATTCGGACAGCGTCATCCGGGGGCCGGCATGGTCGCGCCTGACCTGACGCAGCGCCTCGATGCTGCGCTCGTCCACCATGCCGCGCGCGGAGCCGACATAGAGCAGCGCGCGGATGGAGGCTTCTCGGAGACCGCCCTCGCCGATCTTCGCCTTCAATTCCGCAATGCGCTTCGCGAGCATGGCGCGATGCTCGTCCGACATCTCGCGGCGGCGTGATGGTACGGAATTGGGATCGATGCCGACCGCGGCCTGGAGCGCGGGTGAGCCGTAGACAGTGAGGAAGATGGTCTCGCTGAGCGCCTCCTGGGTGTCGCGCCAGCTATCGAGCGCGTGCACGATCTGCTTCGAGATCTGCTCCTGGAAGGCCAGGAACGGATTGTCCTTCGACACCGGCCGGCGCTTCTCCTCGACACGATCGGCGACCGCTTTCACCGTGGACATCCAGGGATTCTGGCTGCTGAACGCCTCGTACTGCATCCGCAGCGGATGCATGTTGCGCGCCCAATCCGCCACCTGCGGCGTCACCATCTTCTTGACCCAGGGCTGCACGAATTTCTGATAGGCCGCGAGATTGAGCTCGGAGACGCGCTTGGCGGCCGCGAACCGCCGCTCGTCCTCGGGGGAATTGCCGCCCATCGCCCTGATGTCGTCGAGCGTTCGTGCCTCGCAGCGCATCACCCATTGCCCGGCCGCAAGATCGGCATTGAGCGTCTCGTCGCCCCTCGCCTCGAACGTCGCCTCGTAAAGCCCGGGCGGCAGCACGTCGATCAGGTCGATATTGCTGGAGAACTCGGCGTGCTCCTTCTTGGCGACGCCGCCGGAGACGAAAATGCCGAGATGGCCGATGCTGTCGTGAACGGTGTAGACGATGGTCTGGCCATAGGCCCTGATCTCGTCGACATCGGCATAACAATCGAGGATCCAGTCCAGCGCCTGCTGCGGCGGGGTGACGTTGTCGCCCTTGGAGCAGAACACCACGATCGGCGAACGGATGTTGCGCAGATCGACCTTCTGGCCATCGGACATCTCGATGCGGCCGGCCGCGAGATTGTTGCCGATGAAGAGCTCATCGACGATGAACTGGATCTCTTCCGCATTGAGGTTGACGTGGCCTCCCCACCAGCGCTCGAAATCGAGATAGCGCTCGGCCTCGGTATCGACCTTGGAATAGACGTTGTATTGCTTGGTCCAGAGCGTGTTCGAGGGGTTCTGGTTCTCGAAATTCTGCACCAGCCAGGCGCCGTCGAACTTGCCGGCGCCAAGATCGCTGGCGAGCGCGGTGAGCCAGCTTCCGCCCAACAGGCCACCCGAATAGCGCATTGGATATTTGCCGTGGACGCCTGCCCAATAAGCGAGCGGCGCGCCGGCAATGATCAGCGGACCGAACAGTTCCGGCCGCAGCGATGCCAGGATCATGACCGCCCAGCCGGCCTGACAATTGCCGATGACGCAGGGCTTGCCGTCGGCCTCGGGGTGACGGCTGATGACAGTTTCAAGAAACTTCGCTTCCGCCCGCGCGATGCGCTCGATCGTCTGGCCCGGCATGGGTTCGGGCAGGAACCCGATGAAATAACAGGGATGCCCGGCCTTCATCGCGACGCCGATCTCGCTGTCCGCCTTGAAGCCGCCGATGCCGGGGCCATGGCCTGCGCGCGGATCGACCACGACGAATGGTCGCCGGGTCATGTCGATCGTGACATCCTTGGGCGGGATGATGCGCACCAGTGCGTAATTGACGGGCTCGTCCAGCGTGCGGCCGTCGGTGATTAATTCGGCAGCATATTGCAGCACATGCGGTGCCGTTTGCGCGACGTGCTCGCGATACTGGTCGCCGCGCTGGCGCATGATGTCCAGGAACAGCACGCTGCGCTGGCCGGCATCGACCAGATATTCCACGGCCGAGGCGACCAGCCCTGACATGGGACCATCAGGCAGCTTCAAATTTTCCATTGCCATGTTCGACCTCGTCGTGGTGCGAGGTCATTCAAGGCGAGCCGCCACCGGCTCACGTTGACATAGGTCAACGGTAGACGGCCCCGCGCGCGCCGCCGCTACGCGGAACCCTGTGAGGAAGAGGCAAGAAGACCGAGGTCGAGGGCGGGAACGGATTGCAGCCCTTCCGGCTTAACCGGAATGGACAGATTCTTTCTCGCAACGATGGTTTCCGCGGTGTTGCTGCTGATCGTGGCCTCTGACCTCCTGGTCAACGGGCCAAGCAGGCAGGACCCGACCGTGGAGATGGCCAATATCCAGCCAGTCGCAGCGCGCCTGCTCAGATAGGTGCGAGGCTGCGTCCTGCGACGGCATGACGACAATTCGAATGTTCTAGCGGAACATATCAGCCCTATCAGGACTTCTGTCCTCCGCGCCTGCCACGAACCGCCAGCGCGATCCGGACAGGCTCAGCTCCCCTGTGGTAGGGGGAGCTGAGCCACCGCCTGCGCAAATACGATCAGCGTTTGTCGCGTGGGGCTAGCCCCCGCTCCTGTACACCTGGATATCGAGATCCCGGATCTTCTTCCGCAGCGTGTTGCGGTTGAGGCCGAGCAGATCGGCGGCGCGGATCTGGTTGCCGCGGGTCGCGGCGAGCGCGGCCGTGAGCAGCGGCACCTCGATCTCCTTGAGGATGCGGTGATAGAGGCCGGGCGGCGGCACGCCGTTCGGGAAGCCCTGGAAGTGCGATGAGAGATAGGCTTCCACCGCGCCGCCAAGATTGTCGACACCTTGCTGGACCGCGGCCCCCGGACTGACCGAAGGCGGCGCCAGCTCGCCGTCGATGACGGACGCCGTGATCACGTCCTGCGGATAGAGCGCGGCAAGGCGACGGGCGAGGTTCTCCAGCTCGCGCACGTTTCCAGGCCAGCGGTGCTGCTTCATCCGTTCCAGCGCCAGCGCATCGAGCTTCTTCGGCGGCAAGCCGTCCTTCTCGGCCAGCGCGAAAAAGTGACGCACGAGATCCGGAAGATCTTCGATGCGCTCGCGCAGGGGCGGCAGCCGCAGCGGCACGACGTTGAGGCGGAAGAACAGGTCCTCGCGGAACAGACCCTGCTGGATCAAGACGCGCAGATCCTTGTTGGAGGCCGCAACGATGCGCACATCGGTCTTGATCGGGGTGCGGCCGCCCACCGTGGTGTATTCGCCCTGCTGCAGCACGCGCAGCAGGCGGGTCTGCGCCTCCATCGGCATGTCGCCGATCTCGTCGAGGAACAGCGTGCCGCCCTCGGCCTGCTCGAAGCGGCCGGACGCCCGCGTGTTGGCACCGGTGAAGGCGCCGCGCTCATGGCCGAACAGCTCGGATTCGATGAGGTCGCGCGGGATCGCCGCCATGTTGACCGCGACGAACGGGCCGTTGCGGCGCTTGCCGTAATCGTGCAGCGCGCGCGCCACCAGCTCCTTGCCGGTGCCGGACTCGCCCGTGATCATCACGGTGAGGTCGGTCTGCATCAGACGCGCGAGCACGCGGTAGATTTCCTGCATTGCCGGCGAGCGGCCGACCAGCGGGATCGCCTCCATCTCTGCGTCATCGTCAGCTGTTGCGATGCGTTCCTTCGGCTCGGCGAGCGCGCGGCCGACGATGGCAATCAGCTCCTTCAGGTCGAAGGGCTTTGGCAGATATTCATACGCGCCGCGCTCCGAGGCGCGGATCGCCGTCATGAACGTGTTTTGCGCGCTCATGACGATGACGGGCAAATTCGGCCGCATCTTCTTGATCCGCGGCAACAGGTCGAAGGCGTTTTCGTCCGGCATCACCACGTCGGTGATGACGAGATCGCCCTCCCCCTGGCTGACCCAGCGCCACAGCGTGGCGGCGTTGCCGGTCAGCCTGACTTCATACCCGGCCCGGGAAAGTGCCTGGTTGAGAACCGTGCGGATGGCGGTGTCGTCATCAGCGACGAGAATGCTACCTGCGGGCATTGTTAATCCTCATTTTGCCCCCTGTGATGCAGACGACGACTTCCCGGCAGAGCCGTCGCGACTGCTGTGATCTGTGTGTTTGACCGATGTCGAGTACATCGGCATCAGCACGCGGAAGGTGGTCTTGCGCGGCTGAGACTCGCATTCGATGATGCCCCCGTGATCGCCGACGATCTTGGCGACCAGAGCAAGACCGAGGCCAGAGCCAGTCTGCTTGGTGGTCACGAACGGGTCGAACAAATTGGGCAGAAGATCGTCCGGCACGCCCGGTCCATTGTCCCGCACGCAGAATTCGAGCGGCAGGGAGACCCGGGATTTTTGGCCGGGGACTGACAGGCGCACGCCGGGGCGGAACGCGGTGGTAAGCTGGATCTCGGCGTCGGGGACGTCGATCAAGGCTTCCGCGGCATTCTTCACCAGATTGAGGAACACCTGGATCAGCTGGTCCTGGTTGGCCAGCACCGGGGGGAGCGAAGGATCATAGTCCTCGATGAGGCGGATGTTGCGGGCAAAGCCCGACTGCGCCAGCCGCTTCACGTGATCGAGCACGGAATGGATGTTGACGGGACCGCGCACCACGGGGCGCTCGTCGCCGAACACTTCCATGCGGTCGACCAGGGTGACGATGCGGTCGGCCTCGTCGCAGATCAGGCGGGTCAACATGCGGTCTTCGGAGGATGCCTGCTGCTCCAGGAGCTGTGCCGCGCCTCGGATGCCGGAGAGCGGATTCTTGATTTCATGCGCGAGCATGGCTGCTAGCGCTATCACCGAGCGCGCAGCGCTGCGATGGGTGAGCTGGCGGTCCATCTTGTCGGCGATGGAGCGCTCCTGGAGCATCACGACGATATGGCCGGGCCGCTCGGTGAGCGGGGCGACATGCAGATCGACCTGGCGATCGCCGCCCATGCGCGGCGTGCCCAGATCGACCTTGTATTCGTTGACCGGCGAGTTCGACGACCGCACCTGGTCGATCAGCGCCAGCAAGGGGCTGCCGAACGGCACCAGCTCTTTCAGTGACTGCCGCTTCAGGAACTGGGTCGAGATATCGAAGAAGGCTTCGGTCGCAATATTGGCGGCGACGATCTTGCCGTCCGGCCCGATCAACAGCACGGGATTGGGCAAGGCATCGAGGATCGCCTCGCTGTCGGCCGGTTTGCGATGGTCCGCGGCTGAGCTCATGCAGCAGCGCTCCATGCAAAATCGTCGAAGGCATCCTGTAGCGATCGGTGGACCACGCCCGGATCCTCGGACGTCAAAATCTTCTGGCGCCAGGCCTTCAGCGTCGGGGCCGGCGCGCCGCTGGCTTCGGCCGCGACATCGAGCGCCCAGCCGAGATGTTTGCGCGCATGCTTGAGCCCGACGCGCAGGCCATAGAGTGCGCAGACGCCCTCATAAAGCGTGCGGACATAATGCAGCTGCGTCGCGAGCGAGGGCGTGGCTTCAGCCGCCCCACCCTTCAATCGTCGGCCGATTTCGCCGGGCAGCCAGGGCTGGCCGTTGGCGCCGCGACCGATCATCACGGCATCGGCGCCGGAGACCTCGAGCGCCGCGAGGGCCTTGTCGTAAGAGGTGATGTCGCCATTGACGACGAGCGGAATCGAGATGGCCTCGCGCACCGCGCGGATCGCATCCCAATCGGCCTCGCCCTTGTAGAACTGGCAACGGGTGCGGCCGTGAACGGTGACGAGCCTGACGCCCGCGGCCTCCGCGCGCCGCGCCAGCTCCGGCGCGTTGCGGGTGCGATCGTCCCAGCCGAGCCGCATCTTCAGGGTCACCGGCACTTTCACCGCTGATATCGTCGCTTCGATCAGGCCGACGGCGTGATCGAGATCGCGCATCAGGGCCGAGCCTGATTGGCCGCCGGTGACGTGGCGGGCCGGACAGCCCATGTTGATATCGATGATGTCGGCGCCCTCGGCCTCGGCAATCCGGGCGCCCTCCGCCATCCAATGCGCCTCGCAGCCGGCGAGCTGGACCACATGGGGCCCAACCCCGGTCGCTTCGCAGCGCAACCGCGACATCCGGTGACCATTGGCAAGCTCGTCACTGGCCGTCATTTCGGAGACGACCAGGCCGGCCCCCAGCTCGGCGGCCAGACGGCGGACGGGTGAGTCCGTCACTCCCGACATCGGTGCCAGGAAGACCGGATTGGCGATTTCAATATCGCCTATTTTCAACGGCTTAGAGCCTGATACTGCCGAGCCGGTCACGGGGGTCTCGTTGCCTGGGCAGCGCCTCATCGCGGCTGCCATGATCTATCTTGCGCACAATTCTTGTGCAGTCAAGCGTCATGCCTACAGTTTAGACAGTTCTGCAGATCTTTCAAGTGCAGTGCAGCAAAATGCTGAATCCCACAATCCCGGGAAACCCCCTTTTTTTGCGGGCCTGCCGTGCTAGAGGCATGCCGGAATCACCTCACTCCCGACTCCTCCCTTTAGCAGTTGAATATTTGGGTCCTATGGCGAAATCACAGCGCACCGCAGTCGTTCTCGTCGCGGCCGGACGTGGCCTGCGCGCCGGCGCCGGTGGCCCCAAGCAATATCGAGAGATCGGCGGCGTGCCCGTGATCCACCGCGCCATGGAGGCGTTCAGCACCCATCCCGAAATATCAGCCGTGCAGCCGGTGGTGAATCCCGATGACAGCGCCATGTTCACGGCGGCGGTCGCAGGCCTCAAGCACGAGGCACCGGCCAATGGCGGCGCGACGCGCCAGGCTTCGGTGCTGGCGGGTCTCGAAGCGCTGGCGCAGCACAAGCCCGACATCGTCCTGATTCATGACGCCGCGCGTCCGTTCGTCTCGGCGGGCGTGATCTCGCGCGCGATCGAGGCGGCCAGCCGCACCGGCGCGGCCATCCCCGTCGTCCCCGTCACCGATACCATCAAGGTCACGAGCGCTGACGGCGATGTCGAGGACACGCCGGACCGCGCGCGTTTGCGAATCGCGCAGACGCCGCAATCCTTTCGTTTCGATGTCATCCTCGAGGCGCATCGTCGCGCGGCCAAGGACGGACGATCTGATTTCACCGATGATGCCGCGATCGCCGAATGGGCGGGATTGACGGTTGCGACCTTTGAAGGCGATGTTGCCAATATGAAGCTCACCACTCCCGAAGATTTTGTGCGCGAGGAAGCGCGCCTGGCCAGCCTGCTCGGTGATATCAGGACCGGCACGGGCTACGACGTGCACGCCTTCGGCGAAGGCGACCATCTCATGCTCTGCGGCGTGCGCGTGCCACACACGAAGGGTTTTCTCGCTCATTCCGACGGTGACGTCGGCCTGCATGCCCTCGTCGATGCGATCCTCGGCGCGCTCGCCGATGGCGACATTGGTTCGCACTTCCCGCCGAGCGATGCGAAGTGGAAGGGCGCCTCCTCCGACCAGTTCCTGAAATACGCCATCGAGCGCGTCACCGCGCGCGGCGGCCGTATCGCCAATCTCGAGGTCACCATGATCTGCGAGCGACCGAAGATCGGCCCGCTGCGCGATACCATGCGCGCCCGCATCGCCGAGATCTCCGGCGTCGACATCTCCCGCGTCGCGGTGAAGGCAACCACCAGCGAGCGGCTCGGCTTCACCGGCCGCGAGGAAGGCATCGCGGCCACCGCGAGCGCCACCATCCGTCTTCCGTTTAACGAAAAGACTTGGAGCGCGTAAGATCATGGGAGGCAGCGACGCACGCGCCCTCTCCCGCTCGCTGCTCGATTTGTGCCGGATGCGCAAGCTGACGATCGCGACCGCCGAGTCCTGTACCGGCGGCCTCGTCGCCGGCGCGCTCACCGACATCCCCGGCTCCTCCGACGTCATTGACCGCGGCTTCATCACCTATTCCAACGACGCCAAGCGCGCGATGCTGGGCGTCGAGGCCAGCACGCTTGCCAATTTCGGCGCGGTCAGCAAGGAGACCGCGACCGCAATGGCAGTCGGTGCGCTTGAACGCGCGGACGTCGATCTTGCCGTTGCGATCACCGGAATCGCGGGTCCCGGCGGCGCCACGCCGGGCAAGCCGGTCGGCCTCGTGCATTTCGCCGCTGCCGCGCGCGACGGCCGCATCATCCATCGCGAGCAGCGCTTCGGCGCGATCGGCCGCACCGCGGTGCGCCAGCGTTCAGTGGTCGAGGCCCTGCGCATGCTGATGGAGCTCGCCCGCGGCCCGCAAGCCACGGCCAAGCCGCAACGCGCCGCCGCGAGCCGCCTGCGTCCCCGCGTGACGCGCACGCCGCGCCGGCATGCGGCAAAGCGCAGGCCGCCACGATCACCGCGGGGCTGAACGTTCTCGACGTTTCGTAAGGTAGGTTAGCCTCGCGGCTGCGCGAAGCGCGGACCGTGAGGCGTAACCCACCACTTCTGTCTCCGCGGATGTCAAAGAGGTGGGTTACGCTGACGCTATTTGGAGAGGGAGCCCATCATTGCAATGAGGACGGAGAGAGCGGGCGTTCTACGACGACGCCAGCTTCGGCCGGCCGTAGATCGCATCCGCCCTTTTTTCGAATGCGGTTGAAAACCGCGCAAACGCGGCGTCGAACATCGAGCCCATCAGCATCGCCAGCATGCGGCTCTTGAATTCATAGGCGAGGAAGAAGCCGACGTCGCAGAATTCATTGCCGTCCTGCTGGCCCTTCGGCTCGAAGGTCCAGCGGTTTTCCAGATTACTGAACGGCCCTTGCAGATATTCGACCAGGATTTTCAGATTGGCGCGGTCGAGCGTCACGCGGCTGGTGAAGGATTCCTTGACCAGCTTGAACGACACCGTCATGTCGGCGACCAGCACCTCGGTGCCGTCAGGCTTGGCCATGCGCTGGCGGATCTTCAGTGCGCTGCACAGGGGCACGAATTCCGGGTAACGCTCGACGTCGGCGACCAGATCAAACATCTCGGATGCGCTGTGATTGACACGGCGCTTGCTCGAAAATCGGGGCATATCGGTTCAGCGCGCGGTCGCAGCCCGCGCGGCCTTCAGTCTCGCAAAGTCCTCGCCGGCGTGATGCGACGAGCGGGTCAGCGGGCTCGCCGACACCATCAGGAAGCCCTTGGTATAGGCGACCTTTTCGTAAGAGCTGAACTCGTCGGGCGGCACGTAGCGCATCACGGCGTGATGCTTGCGGGTCGGCTGGAGATATTGCCCGATGGTCAGGAAATCGACGTCGGCCGAGCGCAGATCGTCCATCACCTGCTGCACCTCGTGGCGCTCCTCGCCGAGGCCGACCATGATGCCGGACTTGGTGAAGATGGCGGGATCGAGCTCCTTGACCCGCTGCAGCAGCCGGATCGAGTGGAAATAGCGCGCACCCGGCCGCACCGTGAGATAGCGCGACGGCACGGTCTCGAGATTGTGGTTGAAGACGTCGGGCCGCGCGGCAACGACGACTTCGAGCGCCCCCTCCTTGCGCAGGAAGTCCGGCGTCAGGATCTCGATCGTCGTCGAGGGACAGGCAGCACGGATTGCGCGGATAGTCTGGGCAAAGTGCTCGGCGCCGCCGTCGGCGAGATCGTCGCGGTCGACGGAGGTGATGACCACGTGGGCGAGACCCAGCTTGGCGACGGCCTCGGCGACGTTCTGCGGCTCGGCCGCATCCAGCGCATTGGGCAGGCCGGTCTTGACGTTGCAGAAGGCGCAGGCCCGGGTGCAGGTGTCACCCATGATCATGAAGGTCGCGTGCTTCTTGTCCCAGCACTCGCCGATGTTCGGGCAGCCCGCCTCCTCGCACACCGTGTGCAGACCGTTGGCGCGCACGATATTGCGGGTGTCGGCATAGCCCCGGGTGTTGGGCGCGCGCACGCGGATCCAGTCCGGCTTCGGCGGCGAAGCGGAATCGGGACGATTCACCTTTTCGGGGTGGCGCGGGCGCAGCGGGTTCGTGATGGTATCGACAATAACGACCATGATCTGTCCGGTCTGTTCAGGTCCTACCTAGTCGGTCTGGCTGCCTGCCGCAACCCGGCTCGCGCCGCTTCAGGGAACATGGCAGATATGGGCAATATCCTGCTCTGTTCTCATGCGATTCTCACCTCGAATGGCTCCAGTCTCGAAGTCCTCCACACCCCGGCTCGGCAAGGCCCTGAAGCGCAGCTTTTTCGACCGCGACGTCCGCGAGGTCGCGTCCGACCTGATCGGGGCGACCATGCTGGTCGACGGCGTCGGCGGGATCATCGTCGAGGTCGAGGCCTATCATCATACCGAGCCGGCGGCACATTCCTACAATGGCCCGACCCCGCGGAACCAGATCATGTTCGGTCCGCCCGGCTTTGCCTATGTCTATCGCTCCTACGGCATCCACTGGTGCGTCAACTTCGTCTGCGAGGCGGAAGGCTCGGCTTCCGCCGTGCTGATCCGCGCGCTGGAGCCGACGCATGGTTTGGCTGCGATGCGTCGCCGCCGCCATCTCCAGGAGGTGCACGCGCTGTGCTCGGGCCCAGGCAAACTGACCGAGGCCCTCGGCATCACCATCGCGCACAACGCCCTGCCCCTGGACCGGCCGCCGATCGCGCTGCATGCACGGACGGAGGATGTCGAGGTCGCAACCGGCATCCGGATCGGCATCACCAAGGCTGTCGAGCTGCCCTGGCGCTATGGCGTCAGGGGCTCGAAATTCCTCAGCAAGCCGTTCCCGAAGTAACTGTCATTCCGGGGCGGCTCGCAGAGCCGAACTACGGTGCGCAATTGCGCACCAGAGTTCGATGCTGCGCATCGCTCCGGAATGACAACGAAGTCACGAGGCCTGCTTCAGCCGCTCCAGCGCCTCGAGCAGCTTGGCCTTGCGGGCCAGCGCCGCCTCGCGCTTTTCGCGCTCTTCCTCGACGACCTCCTCGGCCGCGTTGGCAACGAATTTTTCGTTGGCGAGCTTGGACTCGGCACGCTTGATGTCGGCGTCCGCCTTGCCGATTTCCTTGTCGAGACGGGTCCGTTCGGCGGCGAAATCGACCACGCCCTTCAGCGGCAGCGCCGCCACCTCGCCGCGCACGAGGAGCTGAACCGCGCCGTCCGGCGCGCGATCGGCGAAGGAAATGTCAGACAGCCGTGCCATACGCTTGATGACATCGGTCCAGCGCGGCGCGCGTTCCCTGGTCTCGGCCGAGGCGCCCGCGAGCACCAGAGCAGTGAGCGTCGCCGGTGCGATGTTCATCTCGGCGCGGACCGAGCGGATCTGCGTGATCAGGTCGATGACCCAGCCGATCTCCGCTTCCGCCTTGGGATCGGTGAAGTCGGCATGGTCGAAGATCGGCATCACGAATGCCGGCGAGACCAGCGGATCGGTCGACCCGGCCGCCGCTGCCAGAATCGCCAATTGCTCCGGCGAGGGAGCGGCTGGCTCCAGCGGCCACTCCGCAAGCGCCAGCAGGCCCTCGCGCTTGGCCGTCACCTCCCAAAGTTCTTCGGTGATGAAGGGCATGAAAGGGTGCAGCAGCTTCAGAATCTCGTCGCGCGCCCAGGCGACCATGGCGCGGGTCTCATTCCTGGCCGGGCTATCGGGACCGAGCAGCACGGGTTTTGCGAGCTCGACATACCAGTCGCAATAGACGTTCCAGACGAAGCGGTAGATGCTGCCTGCGGCGTCGTTGAAGCGATAGGCTTCAATGGCCTCGGTCACCTCGCGTGTGGTGTGCGCGGTCTCATGCGCGATCCAGCGATTCAGCGTTTCCTTGGCCTTGGCCGGCTCGAACCCTTCAGGCACGGCGCAATGGTTCATCTCGGCGAAGCGCGAAGCGTTCCAGAGCTTGGTCGCGAAATTGCGATAGCCCTCCACGCGGCTGGTGGCGAGCTTGATGTCGCGCCCCTGCGCCGCCATCGCAGCCAGCGTGAAGCGCAGCGCGTCCGCACCATATTCGTCGATCAGGTTGAGCGGATCGATGACATTGCCCTTCGACTTCGACATCTTGGCGCCCTTCTCGTCGCGGACGAGCGCGTGGATGTAGATCGTCGAGAACGGGATCTCCTTCATGAAGTGAAGGCCCATCATCATCATCCGGGCGACCCAGAAGAAGATGATGTCGAAGCCGGTCACCAGCGCGTTGGTCGGGTAGTAGCGCTGCACCTCGGGTGCGTCCTCGGGCCAGCCGAGCGTCGAGAACGGCCACAGCGCCGAGGAGAACCAGGTATCGAGCACGTCCTCATCGCGCGTGATGAAGCCCTCGCGCTTGTTGCGGTCGAGCGCCATCTCGCGGCCCTGCTCGGCCGTGATCACCTCCTGCTCGACGTAATAGCCGAGCGCGTGGCTGACCGCCTCCTCCTCGGTCTCCGCGACGAACACCTTGCCGTCGGGGCCGTACCAGGCCGGGATCTGATGGCCCCACCAGAGCTGGCGCGAGATGCACCAGGGCTGGATGTTCTCCATCCACTCGTAATAGGTCTTTTCCCAGTTCTTCGGCACGAAGGTCGTCTCGCCCGACCGCACCGCCGCGATTGCGGGTTTTGCCAGCGTCTTGGCGTCGACATACCACTGGTCGGTGAGATAAGGCTCGATCACGCTGCCCGACCGATCGCCGTGCGGGACCATGTGGGTGTGAGGCTCGATGCGTTCGACAAAGCCGAACGATTCCAGCCGCTCGACAATGCGCTTGCGCGCCACGAAGCGGTCGACCTTGTTGAACTCCTCGGCGAATTGCGTGGCGCCTTCCGGCAGGCCCTTCAGATAGTCCTCGTTGTCGACGAGGTCGAGGCAGCCTTCCTTGTCCAGCACGCTGATGCGGCGCAGGCCGTGGCGATTGCCGACCTCGAAATCGTTGAAGTCGTGCGCCGGCGTCACCTTCACGGCGCCCGAGCCCTTTTCCGGAGCGGAATATTCGTCGGCGACGATCTTGATCTTGCGACCGACCAGCGGCAGGACCACGTTCCTGCCGATCAGCTTCTGATAGCGCTCGTCCTCGGGATGCACGGCCACGCCGGTGTCGCCGAGCATGGTCTCAGGCCGCGTCGTGGCAACCACGATGAAGGTCGAGCGATCCTCCGGGTCGAAGGTCTTGCCCTCGATCGGATAGCGCAGATACCAGAGGTGACCCTTCACCTCGGTCTGCTGCACTTCGAGATCGGAGATCGCCGTGAGCAGTTTGGTGTCCCAGTTCACCAGCCGCTTGTCCTTGTAGATCAGGCCTTCGCGGTGCAGCTCCACGAACACCTTGATGACGGCCTTGGACAGGCCCTCGTCCATGGTGAAGCGCTCACGCGACCAGTCGCAGGAGGCGCCGAGGCGCTTGAGCTGGTTGATGATGGTGTCGCCGCTCTCGGCCTTCCACTGCCAGACCCGCTCCAGAAACTTCTCGCGACCCATCTCGCGGCGACCGGGCTGCTGGCGCTCCATCAGCTGGCGCTCGACCACCATCTGGGTGGCGATGCCGGCATGGTCGGTGCCGGGCTGCCACAGCACGTCGCGGCCGCGCATGCGCTCGAAGCGGCACAGAATGTCCTGGAGCGTGTTGTTGAGGGCGTGGCCCATGTGCAGCGAGCCCGTCACGTTCGGCGGCGGGATCACGATGGTAAAGGGCACCGCGTCGCGGCGGTCGGGACGGCCGGCCTTGAAGGCAAGGCTGTCCTCCCACACCACGGACATGCGGGCTTCGATATCGGCGGGCTGGTAATTTTTCTCGATCATGGGGCTGCTAGAAAGCCGCGCGCGGGGCTCAAGTCAACGGAAAGCTCAGCGGCAAAAGGGCTTTCCGGCCCGTTCGGAAGCCCGAATATAGCGCTCAAGCGGGGCTTAATCAGGGCTTGGCTTGGATGAGCCTGGCTTGGGCCCTCAGCGGCCGCCGCGCGAGACCCGCTCGATTTCAGCCTTGACGATGCGTTCGACCAGGCCCGGCAGATTGTCGTCGAGCCAGGATTTCAGCATCGGACGCAGCATCTCCTTGACCAGATCCTCCAGCGTCCGCGCATTGCTGCTGAGCACCGTGTGGGCCAGGGAGTTGAAGGCGGATTCGACCGCCGAGACGGTCGACTGGGCCAGAATCGGCTGCTGCGGCGGCAACGGCGGCGCGTCGAAATCGACCGGCGCGTAGGACGGCGGAGGAGTCGGACGCGGCGGCGGCGCCTCGGCGAATTCGAGATCGTCGCGCGGATCGACCTTGCGGAAGCTTGGCGGCGACGGCGCCGGTGTCGGCGCGGGATCCATCGCCATCTCGTCGGTCAGCTCGAGCACGTCGGGCTCGGGCTCCGGTTCGGGCTCGGGTTCAGGAGCCCGCACTTCGGGCGCAGGCGTGGCCTCGTCGAGCCCTGCCAGCAGTGCGTCGATATCGTCCTGGCTGTTGGGGCCGGCATCGGCGGCGGGCGCGGGCGGCGGAGGTGGCGCGGGCTTGGCAGCCGGCGGCGGCGCGGGCTTTTCGGCAGCAGGCTTTGCAGGAGCGATCTTGGATGGAGGAATGTCAGCCATCGGCTTTGCTGCAGGCGCAGGTGCAGGCTTTGCAGCCTCTGCGGGCGGCGGCTTCGCCTCGTCATCGGCAATGATGCGCCGGATCGAGGCCAGAATCTCCTCCATGGAGGGTTCTGTGACCTTTGCAGGCTGCGTCATCTCCGACTCCACATCATCAACGCCCTCGCATGCGTTGTTTTACACCAAGCACGACGGCATTGGCCGGTTCCGGATGCGTCGTCCGGCATTTTCGTCGCGACAGCCAGACTTGTCCCCAGATCACGACTCAACATGAGGCGGCGCGCCCCTGCCCCGTCACTCAAGCACCACGCACGCAACATCGGATGCGGGCCGAATCGACCCGCAGCATCTTGGCAAGGCTATGTCAGGGATTTTGACGATTGCAAGCAAGGCACCGGTCGGTCCCGGCAGTTTGCGAGGCCGACCGGAGAACTACGGCAATCAGCGTCCGTCAGGCGTGCGCACGCCGACCCAGCTGTCGCGGACCTGCTGGTAGTGCACGCTCGGATCGTAGACGGTGGTGTTGAGGCCGAGCACCTGCGGTGCAAGGCGGCCAACGGCGGCGAGCACGTTGTAGGATGCGACGACCCGATCGTGCTGTGCGGTGACCAGCGCGACGCGCGCATTGACCAGCGCCTGCTGGGCGTTGAGGACGTCGAGGGTGGTGCGCTGACCGGCCTTGGCTTCCTCGCGCACACCGTTCAGCGCGATCTCCGACGCGGTGACCTGCGCCTGCGCGGACTGCACCTGCGCCTTGCCGGCCTGCAAAGCCCCCCAGAACTGCACCACGTTGGCGCGAACAGTGTCGCGAGTCTTTTCGAGGTTCAGGCGTTGCTGCGCCAGGTTTTCCTTCGATTGGCGGATCAGCGAATATTCTGCGCCGCCCTGAAAGATCGGCACGGAGGCCGTCGCGATGGCTGACGCGGTACTCGTTCGGAAGACCGTCAGCTGCTGCTGGTAGGCCGTGCTGGCAGTCGCCGCGACCGTGACCGTCGGCAGCAATGCGCCTTCGTTGATCTTGACCTGGAGATAGTTGACGTCGATGCCGTACATCGCAGCCGTGACGTCGGGATGTTGGATCAGGCTGAGCTCGACGGCCGAGGCGAGCGATGGCGGCAGGAACCGGTCGACCGGCGAGCCCGGCGCCAGATTCGTCGGCTCGTTGCCGATGATCCGGCGGAAATTCGCGCGCGTCGTCGTGAGCGTCGATTCCGCGGTCAGCGCTTGAGTCTTGCCGGCAGCCAGCTGCGCTTCGGACTGCGCGACGTCGGTGCGTGTGACTTCGCCCACGTTGAAGCGATCACGCGTCTGCTTCAGCGTCTGTTCGAGTACGCGCACGTTGCTGCGCTGGACTTCCAATGTCGCGGAGTCGCGCAGATAGTCCATATAGATCGTAGCTGCACTCAGAAGCACGGATTGGTCCATGCTGCGCAGTGCTTCGCGCGTACCGGAGACCTGGCTCTCCGCCGCGCGCGTCCTGTTGGCGGTCTGGTTGCCATTGTAGAGCGTCTGGCTGACGCTCACGCTGGCGGCGTTGGGCTGAAGCGGCGGGTCGCTATGGATCGCGAGGCCTTTCTGCGTCGGCTGGACGTCCTGGTATTGATAACCGCTGCTGAGGCTCAAATTGACCTTGGGGCGATAGCCGGACAGGGCCTGAGGCACGCCTTCGTCGGTCGAGCGCACCTGCGCACGCTGTGCGTTGAGCTGCGGATTGTTCTGATAGGCGCGCACGAGCGCAGCCTCGATCGTATCCGCCAATGCAGGCACCGGCCCGGCAAGCGCCATCAGCAGGACCGAAACCGCTGCTCCGGTGAAAAGCTTCACCCCATGCATCCCTGAAATTCCGTTCATTCTCACGCCAGGCTCGTGCCCGCGAGCCTGGTTACCGTATCCAAGTGGAGTCGTTGCCCCGCCGCAACATAAGACGCGGTCAAGCGCGACGGAACTACCTCCCGGTGGTTCTCAGTGGAAACTCTTCACGTGCAGCATCCCGGCCACACTTCTGATTCAGAACGGGATTTTAACGGGGTTTCGGTCGTCAGAAGACGAAGGCAGGGGCCCGTTCCAGGCCGGGCAGCACCGGGGCAGCCGCGTCGAACAGCGGCCGGTAGCCGAACTCGCCGTGCGAGCGGGTCACGATCATGGCCCGAGAGGGCCTGGATTCGGCCGAGACCCCCACCAGGCGTCCGCCTTCCTTGAGCTGGCCGAACAGGCCGTCCGGCGTCACCTCGGTGGCGCCGTTGAGGACGATCACGTCATAGGGCGCGCCGGCCGGGTCGCCCTCGGCGCAGGCGGCAGCCTTGCAGACCACATTGGTGAGCCCGAGCCCGGCGAAGGCGTCCTTGGCTTTGGCCACCAGAGCCGAATCGCTTTCCGTGGCCGTAACCTGACGCGCGAGCTTCGCGGTCAGCGCCGCGAGATAGCCGGTCGCGCAGCCGACCACCAGTACGCTGTCGCCCTCGCCGATCTCGGCGGCCTGGAGCAGCTTGCCGGTGAGCTGCGGCTTGATCAGGAAGCGCTTGGCGCCGCTCTCGCTGACATCGAGGTCGAGGTCGAGATAGGCCAGAGCCTGCCGGCCCGCCGGCACGAAGGCCTCGCGGGGAACCGTGAGCATGGCATCGAGAATGCGGCGATCGGTGACGTCATTGGTGCGCACCTGGCCATCGACCATTTTTTGGCGCGCGGTCGAGAAACCGGACATTTGCGGACCCTGCAAGGCGGACGATGCCGCGAAAGATGAATTGGCGGCATCTTTGGAACAGGCTCCGCGAAAACGCAACACGTCCGTTGGCCGGTCAGCCAACGGCTGCGCAATGTCGGCGCATAGAGGTGCGAAGGCTTATTCGATCGCGACCGCCAGACGGCCAATCAGGGCCGCCACTTCGTCCAGCCGCGCCGAATTGGGGGCCTCGACCGCGCGAGCGAGACAGGCAAGGCACTGATCGTCGCTCAATTCAGGGATATCAGCCGGGAGAATCGAGGGGGCCTGGTCGGCACGGCCGATCTGGATGTCGGGCATGGGAATCAGCTCCGTAAGAGTCCGGCCCAACCAAGCTCAATGTGAATTAAGTCGATTTGGTGCCGTCTGCGTTACGGTGTGCGTCTCGACGTACACATCCGCTTGAACACGATTCTGCGGGGCATGGCCGTGTGACGGGGTTGAGAGACCAATCGAGCAAGATCGCGCGCCACATCAATACGCGCCTGCAAATTATTGAGAGTAAAGCGGAATTTGGCTCCCCGGGCTGGATTCGAACCAGCGACCATCCGATTAACAGTCGGATGCTCTACCGCTGAGCTACCGAGGAAAACGGCGAACCGTTCGTTCGCGCGGGCTGCGTATAACAAAGCCGATTGCGCTTGCAAAGGACGAATTCGTCATCATCCGCAAAGCATCGAGGTAGGGCCGATCGAGCCCCTCCCCGGGGCTGTTAGGCCTTGGGTCAGGCCGAATTACTCGGCGACGAACGAGGTGGTCTTGGTGCCGGGGTCATAGCGCAGCCGCAGCGCCGTAAACTTGCAGAGGTTGACGTTCTTCCACAGGACCGACTCGTCATAGTTCTGCCAGTCGACGCGGATGTTCCAGACGCACCCCTCATCGTCATCGTCGAACTCGACATAGGTGCTCGCCTGGTTCTGCAAAACCTTGTCAAGTTCGTTGTCCCACTCGTCCAGGCCATCGTCAGGGGCATTGAAGCCGAGGAATTTGATGGCGTAGCCGGTCTCGTTGACGACAGTGACGTTGCGGGCATCGGCGGCAAGGGCTGCCGTGGCAGCGACAGACAGGCCAACGGCGATCAGCCCGGAGAGAAAATACTTCATATGAAATCCCCGATCGAAACAGGCCTCAGCGTCTGACGTCGATCGGCGCAGGCGCCGCGGCAACAAATGGCGTTGCCTCGAGAAGCTCGTCCGGAGCGCAGTCGAAGGGTTCAACACGCAATCGAACCGCGCTCCGGAGCCGTGCGCGACGCGAGACGCGCACGGGGAGTTCTTATCGTTCCGATTTGTCAGCAGCAATGAACCGGCATTCATAGATCGGCGGAGTTTGTTTTCTCCGGCGCAGGCACCGCCGCCGGCGTACCGGCCGCACCATTGGCCTTGCCGGTCACGGCGCCGACCAGCGCCTTCACGGGATCATCGCCGGGCGCAAAGCCGCTCTGGCGCAGGATCTCGTCGATCATCGGTCGCAGCGCGTGCACCTTGAGCAGCTCGCCGGCGAGCCCCTCGCCGAAGCCGACGCCGCCGCCCACAGCCCCGTTGCCATTGCCACCGAACGCGCCGCCGGTGTGCAGGATGCGGACGTCCTTGAGG
>NZ_JACOFQ010000055.1:0-23836 GCF_019455395.1 Bradyrhizobium sp. BR 10261 | reverse complement strand
CGAATTCCAGGAGGCGCTTGGCCGCGCCAATGCGGAATGGCTGACGCTCGATGCCGCGGACGCGCCCGACGGCGACGCCGATCTGGAGCACGCGGATTTCTCATCATTCAAGGTGCCGGCTTGCGAGGCCTGCGGCGGCATCCTCAAGCCCGACGTGGTGTTCTTCGGCGAGAACGTCCCCCGCGACGTTGTCGCCACCGCGCAGGATCATCTGGCGCAGGCGGATGCCATGCTGGTCGTCGGCTCGTCGCTGATGGTCTATTCCGGCTTTCGCTTTGTGAAGGCTGCCGCAGAGCGACAGATCCCGATCGCTGCGGTCAATCTCGGGCGCACCCGTGCCGATGATCTCCTGACGCTCAAGGTCGAGGAGCGTTGCGAAGCGGCGCTTGCATTCCTGCTCTGATGTGATGCCGGGTGAACGCGTCTTGCCTATTGCATAGGTGCCAAGCAGAATAGCCAGGTACAGCGTTTTCGTTGTGCTCGATGGCACGGAAATTGCTGCTTTTACGCCTCAGTTCGTGACGATCAGCCGGAGAATTTTGGAATGCATGAAGGAGCCGAGGTGCGGCTTGCCGTGGATATTGGCGGCACGTTCACCGACATCGTGCTTGATGTGGGCGAGGTGCGCAAGACCCGCAAGGTGCTGACCACGCCGCAGCGTCCAGAGCAGGCGGTGCTGGACGGCATGCGCCTCATTCTCGCCGACGCGCGTGCGCACATCAGCGACATCGACGTCTTCATCCACGGCACGACGCTGGCGACCAACGCCATCATCGAGCGGCGTGGCGCCAAAACGGCCCTGATCGCCACCGAAGGTTTTCGCGACGTGCTGGATATCGGCACCGAGAGCCGTTACGACCAGTACGATCTCAGCATCGACAAGCCGAAGCCGCTGGCGCCGCGTTCCCTGCGCTTCACCGTGCCCGAGCGCATCGATGCGCACGGTGCCGTCCGTCTCGCACTGGACGAAGCGGCGGTCCGCGCACTGGCGCCGAAATTGCGCGAGCGAGGCGTCGAGAGTGTCGCGATCGCGTTCCTGCACTCCTATGCCAATCCCGACCATGAGCGCCGCGCAGCCGCGATCATCGGTGAGGAGATGCCGGGCATTTCGGTGACGGTGTCATCGGCCGTGTGTCCGGAGATCCGCGAATATGAGCGAACCTCAACCGCCGTTGCGAATGCCTATGTGCAGCCGTTGATCGACGGCTATCTCGCCCGCATGGCCGATGCGTTGCAGGTCGAGCAATTCCGCGGCGCCATCTATCTCGTCACGTCAGGTGGCGGGGTCACCTCGATCGAGACGGCGCGGCGCTTTCCGGTACGGCTCGTCGAATCCGGTCCCGCCGGCGGCGCGATCTTCGCGGCGCAGATCGCGGCAAGGCTCGGCGAGAGCAAGGTGCTGTCCTTCGACATGGGCGGCACCACGGCAAAGATCTGTCTGATCGAAAAGTACCAGCCCGAGACTTCGCGCGTGTTCGAGGTCGATCGCGCCGCGCGGTTCCTGAAAGGCTCGGGCCTGCCGGTGCGCATTCCCGTGATCGAGATGGTCGAGATCGGCGCCGGCGGTGGCTCGATCGCGCATGTCGACGCGATGAAGCGCGTCACTGTCGGCCCGGAGAGTGCGTCTTCCGAACCGGGCCCCGCCTGCTACGGCCGTGGCGGTCAGCGGCCGGCCGTGACCGATGCGGACGTTGCGCTCGGCATGATCGATCCTGATGCGTTTGCCGGCGGCACGATCAAGCTTGACCCGGAGCTTTCAAAGAAGGCCCTGCTGAGCAGCGTCGGCGAAGCGCTGGGCCTGTCGGCGGAGACCGCAGCCTATGCGGTGCACGAGGTGGTCTGCGAGAACATGGCCAGCGCGGCGCGCGTGCATGCGGTCGAGCGCGGCGAGATCGTCGGCCAGCACACGCTGATTGCTTTCGGCGGCGCTGCTCCGCTGCATGCGGCGCGCGTTGCCGAGAAGATCGGTGTTTCCCGCGTGATCGTGCCGTCGAATGCCGGCGTCGGCTCTGCCGTTGGCTTTCTCGCCGCGCCCATCGCCTATGAGCTTGTGCGCAGCCGTCACGTCCGCCTCGATGATTTCGACACCAAGGCCGTCTCCGATCTCTTGCAGGAGATGGTGACCGAAGCGCGCGCACTGGTCGAGCCCGGTGCGGCCGGCGCGCCGGTGCGTGAGCGCCGCGCCGCCTTCATGCGTTATGTCGGCCAGGGCCACGAGATCACCGTCGAGCTGCCGAACCGGCCGTTGACGTCGGCCGATCTTGCAGGCCTGCGCCAGAAATTCGAGGCGGACTATTCCGCGATGTTCGAGCGCCCGATCCCGGGCGCGGCGATCGAGGTGCTGAGCTGGTCGGTGCTCGCCACGACGGAGGCGCGCAATCCGCCCACCGTCGCGGCCGTGACGCGCAAGCCCGCGGGCAAAGCCTCCGGCAGCCGAAAATTCTTTGACGGAAGGGCGGGCGAGGTGGTCGAGATCCCGCTCTATCGCCGCGAGGACATGGCGCCCGGCGCGACCATTGCCGGCCCCGCCGTGATCGCGGAGGATGAGACCTCTACTTTTGTGTCGACCAGTTTTGATGCCCATATCGACGGTGCCGGCAGCATCGTCATGGAACGGAAGGCGGCCTGATCATGAGCAAGGCAAACGGCGCGAGCCTGATCGACCTTCAGATCATGTGGCACCGGCTGATCGCCGTGGTCGAGGAGCAGGCGCAGGTGCTGCTGCGCACCGCGTTCAGCCCGATCGTGCGCGAATGCGGCGATCTCTCCGCCGGCGTGTTCGATCTGAAGGGACGGATGCTGGCGCAGGCGGTGACCGGCACGCCGGGCCACGTCAACTCGATGGCGGAATCGGTCAAGCACTTCATCAGTCATTTCCCGCTCGAGACGATGAAGCAGGGCGATGCCTACATCACCAACGACCCCTGGATGGGTACTGGCCACCTCAACGATTTCGTCGTCACCACGCCCTGCTTCAAGGACGGCAAGATCGTCGCGCTGTTCTCCTGCACCAGTCATCTCATGGACATCGGCGGCATCGGCTTCGGCCCTGATGCCACCGACGTGTTCATGGAAGGGCTCTACATCCCCATGCTGAAACTCATCGACCAGGGCGTCGTCAACGAGACGCTGATGGCGATGATCCGCACCAACACGCGCCTGCCCATCGATACCGAAGGCGACACCTATTCGCTCGCCGGCTGCAACGATGTCGGCTGCGAACGCCTGGTCGAGATGATGACCGAATTCGGCATCGATACGCTCGACGCGCTCGGCGACTATATCTGCGACCGCTCGCGCGAGGCCGTGCTCGCCGAGATCGCCAAACTGCCCAAGGGCAGCTGGCGCAACAGCATGGTGGTCGACGGCTATGATGCTCCGGTGACACTCGCGGCGACGCTGACGATCTCCGATCAAGGCATCCACGTCGATTTTGACGGCACCTCGGCCGCGTCGAAATTCGGCATCAACGTGCCACTGTCCTACACCACGGCCTACACCGTGTTCGGCCTCGGCTGCGTCGTCGCCTCGCAGATCCCGAACAATGCCGGCTCGCTCTCGCCGCTGACGGTGTCGGCGCCCGCGGGGGCGATCCTCAATGCGCCCAAGCCCGCGCCGGTCGCTTCGCGCCACATCATCGGCCAGATGCTGCCCGACGTCGTGTTCGGCTGCCTGCGCCAGATCATTCCCGAGCGCGTGCCCGCCGAAGGCACCTCGTGCCTGTGGAATCTCAACGTCCGCGGCCAGACGCGCAGCGGCGTCGGCGGCAATTACGGATTCTCGATGGCGGTGACCTCAAACGGCGGCACCGGTGCGCGCTTTGCGAAGGATGGGCTGTCGGCGACCGCCTATCCCAGCGGCGTACGCGGCACGCCGGTCGAGATCGCGGAGACGCAGACGCCGCTGATCTTCTGGCGCAAGGAGCTGCGGCCTGACTCCGGCGGGGCGGGGCGCACCCGCGGCGGTCTCGGCCAGATCATCGAGGTCGGCAGCGGCGTCGATGCGCCGTTCGATATCCTGGCGGCGTTCGACCGCATCGATCATCCGCCGCGCGGCCGCGATGGCGGCAAGAACGGCGAGGCCGGCTATGTCGGTCTCAAGTCCGGCAAGAAGCTGCGCGGAAAAGGCTTTCAGCAGGTGCCGCCGGACGACCGCCTGGTGGTGCACACGCCCGGCGGCGCCGGCATCGGCGCGCCCACGATGCGCGATCGCGCGGCGGTGAAAGACGACGTCGAGAGCGGTCTCGTGTCGTCAGATAATGCGATCGCAGTGTATGGCTACGCGGAGTGAGCCGCTGAAAGAGTCCGTCCCGGCCTCGCCGGCCGGGACGATGCCTTTGGCCTGACCTACGCAGCCGCCTTCTTCCGGGCTAGCTCGGCTTTGTACAGCTCGAATTCCTCCGCGATCGCTTTCGCGATCGACGGCCGTTGGCGTAAGCGTTCGTAATAGGCCTTCACGTTCGGCCATTTCGCGAGCTCGATCGGCGGCGTCGCCATGGTCCAGTTGATGACCGTGACCAGGTAGGCATCGGCCACGCTGAAATGGTCGAGCAGGTAATCCCGACCCTTCAGGTAGTTGTTGAGATAGTCGAGCCGCGACAGGTTCTTCTCCAGCACATAGGCCTTGGCCTCCTGCGGCGCCTTGCGGTCGAGCACGGGGATGAACAGACCCTTGTGCAGCTCGGTGCCGATGAAGCAGAGCCATTGATGCAGCCGGGTGCGCTCGATACCTGCCGTGGCGCCAAGACCGGATTGCGGAAAGCGGTCGGCGACATATTGCAGGATCGCCGCGTTCTCGGTCAGCACCACGCCCTCGTCGGTACGCAGCGTCGGCACCAGGCCGATCGGATTGACCGCTCGGAAGTCGGAGCCGTCGTTCAGAACTTTCTTGGTCGGGGGATCGACTTCGAGATAATTCGCATCAGCGCCGGCTTCATAGAGCGCGACGCGCGTCGCCATGGAGCAGGCGAGCGGCGAGAAATAAAGATCCATGATGGGCCTCCTTGGGCAAGTCCTCTTGTGGATGTCGCTCAACCTGGCCAGATTGATTTTTGTACCATCTTGCATAATATGAGGCAGGTCAAGGATTAATTTGCGAAATGGTACAAAAATCGAAGCCGCCAGCTGCTGCCAAAGAACCTGAGCGCCCCGAGCGCCGCGGCGAACCCGAGCGCCGCGGCGAACCAAAGCGCCGCGGCCGGCCGCGCGCCTATGAACCCGAAATCGCCCTCGGCAAGGCGCTCGATCTGTTTCGCAAGCAAGGCTTTGCCGCGACCTCGCTCGACGACCTCAGCGCAGCCACCGGCATGAACCGGCCGAGCCTTTACGGCGCATTCGGCGACAAGCGCGAGCTCTACATCAAGAGCTATCAGCGCTACCGCGAGGACGCCCGTGCCTCGATGGTCGAGATCTTTCGCCAGGAGATGCCGGTGCGCCAGCGGCTGGAGCGGATCTATGCCGCCGCGTTGAACATCTATCTCTCCGGCGAGACCGGGCCGCGCGGCTGCTTCACGGTGGTGACGGCAGCCTCCGAAGCGGTCAGTGATCCCGAAATTCGCGCCATGGTGCTGGAGGGCCTTGCCGATCTCGACAAGGCTTTTGCAAGCTGCTTCCGCCGCGCCAAGGAGAAGGGCGAGCTGCCTGACAGTGCCGATCCGGCTGTGCTGGCGCAACTCGCCTCCGCCACCATCCACACCATCGCGATCCGCTCCCGCGCGCGCGTGCCGCGCAAGGAGCTGGAGGAAATCGTCAAGGGCGCGATTGATGTGATGGTGGGGGCTAAGGGGTAAGCAGTCGTCGCGACACCAGGGAGCGTGTGGCGCAATCTATTTCCCCAACGTCGTCCTGGCGAAAGCCAGGACCCATAACCACCGAATCTCGTTTGACGAAGACTCGGAGTGACCAGCCGCGCGCCGCAACTTCCACTCGGGGTAATGGGTCCTGGCTTTCGCCAGGACGACGATGCCGCGCAATCTCGCGTCCGACCTACGCCGCGCGAATCTGGGCGAGGAAGCGATCCACCTCATCGCGCAGCCGCTGCGACTGTTTCGACAGCTCGACGGCAGAGGCGAGTACCTCTTCCGCGGCTGTGCCCGTCGCCGCGATGCCGTCGGTGACGCCGGCGATGTTCTGCGAGACCTCGCCGGTGCGGGCGGCGGCCTGCTGAACGTTCTGCGCGATCTCCTGCGTCGCCGTGCCCTGCTGGCCGACGGCGGCCGCAATTGCCGCGGAGATTTCATCCACTTGCTGAATCGTGGCGCAGATCGACTGGATGCCTTCGACCGCACCTGACGTCTCGCCCTGGACGGCTGTCACCTGTGCGCCGATCTCTTCCGTTGCTTTCGCGGTCTGGGTCGCCAGCGCCTTGACCTCGGAGGCGACCACGGCAAAGCCGCGGCCGGCTTCGCCCGCGCGCGCCGCCTCGATCGTCGCATTCAGCGCCAGGAGATTGGTCTGCCCGGCGATGCCGTTGATGAAAGAAACGACGTCGCCGATTTTCTGCGCGGCATCGGCGAGGCTCTGGACGCGCGCATTCGACGCTTGGCCGTCGCTGGCAGCCTTGCCCACCACCTCGGTCGCATGCGCGAGCCGCCGGCTGATCTCGGTCATCGACGAGGACAATTCTTCCGCGGCAGCCGCAACCGTCTGCACGTTCTCGGAGGCGAGCGCCGAAGCCGACGACACCGCGCGGGTCCGATTGCGCGATTGCTCGACAATGGCGGACATCGAGCGCGCGGTGTGTTCCATCTCGACGGCGGCCGAGGAGACTGTGGTGACGACGTCGCGGATGCTGGCCTCGAAATTGTCGGCGAGCGCGGCGAAGGCGCGCCGTTTCTCCGCCTCGGATTGTGCTTTGGCCTCGAGCTGGCCGGCCTGGAGCCTGCTGAAGTTGATGGCATTGTCGCGGAACACCGCCACCGCCTTCACCATCGCGCCGACCTCATCATTGGCCCTGCTCTCGGGGATGGCGACGTCGAGATGGCCGTCGGCGAGCTCGCGCATCACTGATGTGATCGACAGGATCGGGCGCGAGATCCCGCGGGCGATCAGGTAGCCGACGATGGCAGCGAGCACGAGTCCGAGCGCGGCGATGCCGATCGCGAGCATCCAGGCGCGGTCGGCGGAAGCCACGTAATCGGCGTTGTCCATCACCAGCTCGACGGCGCCGAGCGGTTTTCCGGAGAAGTCCTTGATCGGCCCGAGCAGCGCGGCGACCGGGCTGGTGTCGAGCTTCGACTGCCGTACCGTAAAATCGCCCCCGGTGGCACGGCCGTAATCGGCGGCGTCGAAGAAGCTCTGGCGCTTCAGCGTTCCGCCGAACAGCTTGAAGCCCGCGCCATCGGCAAGGTGGAAAGCAATGTCGACATGGCGGTTGGCCTTGAAATCGTCGAGAAAGGACTGGCCGAAGCTCAGGCCGAATTCCACCGAGCCGAGATGCTTGCCCGCTTGCGCAATCGGCACCACGCCGCGGATGCCGAGCCCGGCGACGCCGCCTTCGAGTCCGACGATGACCTTCCGCTCCTGATTGGCGTCGACGACGGTCTTGCGAAAGCCCGAGAGGTCGTCGCCGAACTTCGCCGGCTGGTGCACGCGCAGGAAGGAGGTCGCGGGCGGCGTATGGAACTGGAACTGCTCGACGCCGTACTCCGACTTGGTCGCTGCGAACACCGGCCCGAACAGGCGCACCAGGGCGTCGCGATCCTGCTTGGCCATCGCCTCCTGCGTCGCCGGCATCGCCGCCACGACGGCGCTCATGGCGGCCGCACGGTGGGACTCTTCGGCGATCCGCGACAGCAGCGCATCATAATGGCTGCGCAACTCGCGCTGGTCGGCGCGGTCGATGATCCCAGCGATGATCCACATGGCGCCGAGCACGGCAATCAGCGCCGTCGCCGCCGCCGTCACCGCCAGCGCAACCGTGATCCGCATCCTGAGGCCGAGGCTCATCCGCATGTCCGACTCGTCTGTTGAGCGTTGATTAACGACGCCTATCAACTTCTCGCTAAAAGAGGGTGAACGGGATACCGGCGATGCCGTGGTGGGCGTTGGGGAACCGCCAGGGCCATGGCCAACATAGCGGCGTCGTCCCGGCGGGTTACGTCTCTCGTGCGAGCGCCGGCGCCGATGCCGCGGCGTCCCGGAAGGCGTCGCGCAGGGAGCCCAGCAGCGTCTGCACGCGTGCGAGGTTGGAGCGCGTCGCCGGGACAAGTGCCTTGACCCAGAGATCGGGGACCTGCAGCTCCGGGAGCAGCTCGACCAACGCGCCGGACTTGAGCCGATCTGCCACAGCGGTGCGCGAGGCGATCGCGATGCCGCTGCCCGCGCACAGGCTGTCGATGACGAGCGCGCCATTATTGGTCACGAGATGCGGCCGGACCGTCACCGTCGTCACGCCGTTGCGCCCCTCGAAAGTCCAGGACGGCCCGATCGGCGAAAACACGATGCAATCGTGATTGACGAGATCGCGCGCGTGCCGGGGCTGGCCGCGCCGTGCCAGATAAGAGGGCGCGGCGCACAGCACGCGTTCGAACACATGCAAGGGCTCCTCGAGCACCCCGTCGAAGGATGACGGCATCATGGTGAGAACGATGTCGAAGCCTTCCTCGACCGGGTTCACTGTGCGGTCCACCAGCACAGCGTCGAGCGTCACCCGCGGATATCTGATCTGAAACGACGACAGCAATTGCGCGAGGTTGATCACCATCGGCGAGGCCGGCGCCTTGATGCGCAACTGGCCCTCGAGCTCGTTTGGCGATCGCATGATGCCCTTCGCCATCTCGTCGTAATCGCGCACGATCTGCCTGATGACGTCGAGATAGCGCTCGCCGATCTCGGTGAGCGCGAGGCGCCGCGTGCTCCGCCGCAGCAAGGTGGCCTTCAGCGACCATTCCAATTGGCCGACCCGTTTGGTGATGACGGAGGGCGCCACCCCCAGCTGCCGGCCCGCCTCGGAGAAACTTCCGGTTCGGGCCGTTGCCAAAAACGCCTTCATATTCAAAAGGCTATCGGCCATTTAATCCAATCCGGAAAAGATGATCGCGCGAAATAGCTTATTCTCCCCCATTCCTGAAGGAAATAGGCTTCCTCCGCTACCACAAGCCGTCACCCAAAAACGAACGGCAACTGGGAGGAATGAGCATGAGTGCATCTGACATCATCGATGTCACCGATGTCATCGAGCGCCAGCGCCGCAATGGCCTGGTCCTGACAGTCCTGATCCTGTCGACGACGATGATGTTCCTGGACGGTTACGACCTCCAGGCCATGGCCTTCGCCGCACCATCCATCATCCGCGCCTGGGGCGTCGAGCGGGCCGCGCTCGGAATAGTGTTCAGCGCCGGCATTTTCGGCATCCTGGTCGGCGGCCTCGTATTCGGATCGCTCGGCGACCGCATCGGCCGTCGCCTGTCGATTGTGGCCTCGATGCTGGTGTTCGGCGGCTTCACGCTGGCGACGGTGTGGGCGAGCGACATCACGAGCCTGATCGTGCTTCGCTTCCTCGCCGGCATCGGCATCGGCGGATTGTCGCCGCTATGCTACGCGCTCAATCTCGAATATGCGCCGAGCCGATATCGCGGCACGGCGGTCGCGATCATCATGGTCGGTTATGTCGCGGGCAGCAGCATCGGCGGCTTCATCGCTGCCGGTCTCGTGCCGCAGTTCGGCTGGACCATCGTGTTCTGGATCGGCGGCGTGCTGCCGCTCCTGGGCGCCGCGCTGTGCTACTTTGCGCTTCCGGAATCGATCAAGTTCCTCGTGGTGCGCAATCGCGAGCCCGCAGAGATCGCGCGCATCCTCAACCGGATCGAACCAGGGCTTCAGGCGCAGGCGACGACGCGCTTCGTGCTGCGCGATGAAGCGTCCGCCGGCAGCGCCGGCACGGGACCCCTGTCGCAACTCGCCTCGCTGTTCGATGGGCGGCTGGCGATCATCACGCCGTTCCTTTGGGTGGCCTATATCGCAAGCTCGATCACGATGTTCTTCCTCAACAGCTGGACGCCGATCCTGGCCGAGGCATCCGGGCACACGCCCGCGCAGGCGGCCATGGGCCTGACCGTGTTCAGCCTGGGAGGCGCCGTCGGCGGCCTCACCATCGGCCGGGTGCTCGATCGTTTCGGCGTCATCGCCATTGCGATCGTGCCGCTGATTGCCTGCCCGCTGGTTGCTTCGCTTGGCTGGGCCGGTCTTGGTGACAGCACCTACCTTGGGACGATGGCGTGTGTCGGCTTCTTCGTCGTGGGCGGCCATCAGGGCCTGAACAGCTCGGTCGGCCAGTTCTATTCCAGCACCAACCGCACGACGGCCGTCGGCTGGGCGCTGTCGGTCGCCAAGATCGGCTCGATCAGCGGACCTCTGGTTGCCGGCATCCTGATCGCACAGCATCTGCCGTTCTCGAACCTGTTCCTGCTGGCCGCTCTGCCGCCGCTGGTGGTGGCGGCCTGCGTCCTGGTGCTGGGAATCTCGCAGCGCAAGCACATGGCGGCGCGGAAGATCGATCAGACGGCCGCGGCCTAGCCGCGTCCGGACGAAGTCATGGAGCTTGAGAGATGAAAATGCCATTCGCAGGCGCTATCGATTGCGACCTGCATCCGCCGATGCCGAGCATGGCGCAGCTCCTGCCATATCTCGACGAGTACTGGCGCGACCAGGTCACGAACCGCGCGATCGACCGCATGTCGTTCGCCATGATGAGCTATCCGCCGAATGCGCCAATCAGCGCGCGCGCGGACTGGCGGGCGCCGAACACCGCGCGGAGCGATCTCGATACGCTGCGCGCCCATCTCCTCGATGCCTTCGACCTCCGGTTCGGCATCGCCAACGTGATGCATGGTGCGATCGCGCTCCACAACGACGACATGGCGGCGGCGATCTGCCGCGCCCTGAACGACTGGCTGCGGGCAGAGTGGCTGGACCGCGAACCGCGGCTGCGCGGCTCGATTCTGGTGTCACCGCAGGATCCGGCGCAGGCCGTTGCCGAGATCGAGCGTCTCGCCTCGGACCCGCGATTCGTGCAGGTCCTGCTGCCGGTGATGGGCGAAAAGCTGCTCGGCCGGCGCGAATTCTTTCCACTCTATGAGGCGGCGGAACGGCATGGCCTCGTCATTGCCGTTCACGCCGGCAGCACCTATCGGTACGCGCCGACGATCGTGGGCTGGCCGTCCTATCAGTTCGAGGACTATGTCGCGCAGGCGCAGGCTTTCGCCAACCAGACCATCAGCCTCGTTGCCGAGGGCGTATTCCGCCGCTTCCCGCGGCTCAAGGTGGTGATGCTGGAGTCCGGCGTAAGCTGGCTGCCGATGACCGTGTGGCGCACCGACAAGACCTGGCGTGGCGCGCGGCCGGAAGTGCCCTGGGTGGACCGCTGGCCGTCAGAGATCATTCGCGAGCATCTGCGCCTATCGGTCCAGCCGTTCGATGCGGCCGATGCGACGGCGGTCGCGCAGACGCTCGATCGAATCGGGTCGGATGAGATGTTGCTGTTCTCCACCGACTATCCGCACTGGCAGTTCGACGGCGACGACGTGCTGCCGGATGGGCTGCCGCCGGACTCGTTGCAGAAGATCCTAATCGACAATGCGCTCGCAACCTATCCCCGCCTGGCACAGGGCGCGGCCGCCGGCGCCGTCGAGCTTGCGAAGGAGGACGTGAGATGAACGCACCCTTTGTCGAGCAGAAGGCCCGGCAGACGCTGGCGGTCGTCGATTGCGACATCCATCCGGCGCACCGCACGCCCGGCGAGCTCTTGCCCTACCTCGAGCCGCGCTGGCGCGAGCACTACGAGACCCATGGCGTCCATGTGCGACAGGCGCTGCCAAGCGCGCTGATGTATCCGCGCATGATGGCCGCCGGCATGCGCGCCGATTCGCTTCCCGAGAAGGGCGGTCCTGCGGGATCGGATCTCGATCTTCTGCGGAGGCAGCATCTTGATCCCGTCAATGTCGAGTTCGGCCTGCTGATGGCGCTCAGCAAGGGCGGCATGGAGGAGCGCAATCCCGGACTTGCGGCAGCGTTGTCGCGCGCCACCAACGACTGGCAGATCGATCGCTGGGTACGCGAGGAGCCGCGCCTTCGCGCCGGCATCGTCGTGCCGCAGGAGTTTCCCGAGGCGGCCGTGGCCGAGATCGAACGCTGCGCCGGCGATCGCCGCTATGTGCAGATCATGCTGTCATCGAGGCCCTCGGACCCGCTGGGCCACCGGCGCTATTGGCCGATCTATGAGGCGGCGGAGCGCGCCGGCCTGCCGATCGGTCTGCATCCGGTCGGCTACAATGGCGGCCATCCCTCCACGGGCTCGGGCTGGCCGACCTTCTATTTGCAGGAGCACTATGTCTTCGTCGCGTGCATGGAAGCGCTTGCCTCGAGCCTGATCATCGAGGGCGTATTCGAGCGTTTTCCGAAGCTGAAGGTCGTGCTGGTCGAGGGCGGCTTCGGCTGGGCCCCGGCGCTCGCCTGGCGCATGGACAAGCATTTCGAGAAATTCCGCAAGGAGGTCGCACATCTCAAGCGGCGTCCCTCCGAATATCTGCGCGAGCACATCTGGTGGACGACGCAGCCGATCGAGGAGCCGGCGCAGTCGCGCCACATCGTCGAGATCATCGATTGGATCGGTTGGGACCGGCTGCTCTATTCATCCGACTATCCGCACTGGGACTATGACAATCCGTCCTTTGCCTTCAAATTTCCGATGACCGAGGCGCAGCGCCGCATGATCTTCAGAGACAATGCAATGGCATTGTATCGCCTCGCATGAGCCGCCATGTGGTCTGCCCGGCAGCCGAGCTGCCGCCCGGCGCGCGCAAGGTCGTCGTGGTCGACGGGCGCGAGATCGGCGTGTTCAATGTCGAGGGGCGCCTTCATGCGCTGCTCAATCGCTGTCCGCACGGCGGAGCTGCGATCTGCTCTGGCGTCGTCACCGGGCTCAGCCAGTCATCGGGCCCGGGCGACTACCGCCTGGAACGGCGCGGTGAATTCTTGCGCTGCCCCTGGCATGGCTGGGAATTCGACATGGCGACCGGACAATCCTGGTGCGATCCGCGCCGCACCAGGGTGCGGAGCTTCGAGGTCAAGCTTGAAGCCGGCTCCGATCTCGTGATGGGACCCTATGTGGCGGAGCGATATCAGGTCACGGTCGAGGACGCCTATATCGTGGTCGACCTCTGAGAATGTGAATCGCCCGGTGCATCAATATCCACGCACCCGATCCACCACGTTCTCCAGCGCGCCGCCCGCCTCGAATCTTGCGATCTGCTCGGCGACATAGGCCGAGATCGCGTCCGCATCGGTGTCGGCGGCGTTGTGCGGGGTCAGCACCACCTTGGGATGGGTCCAGAACCGGCTGTCCGCGGGCTGCGGTTCCTGCACGAAAACGTCGAGCGAGGCGGCGCCCAGCGTGCCGTCGTCGAGACAGGCGAGAATGTCCGCTTCGTTCTGCAGGCCGCCGCGGCCGGCGTTGATCAGCACCGGCGCGCCGAGCGGGCTCGTGCGGTTGAGCTTGGTGAAGACCTCGCGGTTGAGAATGCCGTTTGTGTCAGGCGTCAGCGGCAGCAGCGACACCAAAATGTCGGTCTTGCGCAGGAACGCATCCATTCCGGCGTTGCCGTGGAAGCACTCGACGCCCGCGATGATGCGCGGGCTGCGGCTCCAGCCGGCGACGCGGAAGCCGAGCCGGCGCAGCACGTCGGCGGCATCGGCACCGAGCGTGCCGAGCCCCATCACGCCGACCGTGATCGCGCTCGCCGGCCATTGATATCTAGGCTCCCAGCGCCTGGCGCGCTGCGAGTCGCGCAAATAGAGCTCCTGGCGGTGGTGCATCAGCACGTGCAGCACGACATATTCGGTCATGCGGTTGGTGAGGTCAGGCACGGCGACGCGCACCAGCGGCACGTCGGGCAGGCTCTTGTCGGCCATCAGCGCGTCGACGCCGGCGCCGAGATTGAAGATCGCCCGCAGATTGGGGAAGGCGCCGAGGTCGCCCGGCACGGGTTTCCAGACCGCGGCATAGTGCACCTCGGCGGGATCGAGGGAGGCATCCGGTAGCAGCACCACGCGGCGGCCGTCGCAGACCGCATCGAACCGGGCCTTCCAGCGCTCCGGCAGCCAATTCTGCTGCGTGCTGTTGATCAGGACGGCCAGTGTGCCCATGGTCATTCGAAGTGCCTCATAAGGTTCCGCTTTTCGTGGCCCTCCTTGGCACGATCCGGCGGATTTTTCTCGCAAATTTTTTCCGCAGCCCTGTCGGGGCGAGGCATATTGGATCGTCTTCAAAACAAGCGTTCAGGTAAGGTACTGCCCATGCTTTATGCGATCCTTTGCTATCATGACGAAGACTTCGTCGGCTCCTGGAGCAAGGACCAGGACGAGGCCGTGATGAAAAAGCTCGCCGTGGTGCAGGACAAGCTCACCAGCCAAGGCCGGCTCGGCCCGGTGGCGCGGTTGCTGCCGACCACCGCGGCGGCGACCTTGCGCAAGGAAGATCCACCGCTGGTGCTCGACGGCCCCTATGCCGAGACCAAGGAGCAGCTGCTGGGCTTCTACATCGTCGATTGCAAGAACCTCGACGATGCGCTCGACGTCGCGCGCGACCTGGGCGCTGCCAATCCCGGCGGCGCCTATGAGGTGCGCCCCGTCGGCGTGTTCAGGCCGGGAGGAATTTCGGCGTGAGCGAGGCCGACACTGGCTGGATCGAGACGGCGCTGACCTCGGCGCGACCTCAGGCGGTCGGCGCGCTGCTGCGCTATTTCCGCGATCTCGATACGGCTGAAGAAGCCTTCCAGAACGCCTGCTTGCGCGCGCTCAAGAACTGGCGGGAGAATGGGCCGCCGCGGGATCCGGCTGCCTGGCTGATCATGGTCGGCCGCAACGTCGCCATCGACGAGGTTCGCCGCACCCGCAAGCAGCAGCCGCTGCCGGAGGACGACCAGGCGATCTCCGATCTCGACGACGCCGAAGGCGCGATTGCCGAGCGTCTCGACGGCTCGCACTATCGCGACGACATCTTGCGGCTGATGTTCATCTGCTGTCATCCGCAACTGCCGGCGACGCAGCAGATCGCACTGGCGCTGCGTATCGTCTCCGGCCTCACCGTGAAGCAGATCGCGCGCGCCTTCCTGGTTTCGGAAGCCGCGATGGAGCAGCGCATCACCCGCGCCAAGGCCAGGGTTGCGGAAGCCGGGACGCCGTTCGAGACGCCCGGCGCGGTGGAACGCTCGGAGCGGCTCGCCGGCGTCGCCGCGATGATCTATCTGATCTTCAACGAGGGCTATTCGGCGAGCGGCGATACCGCGGAAATCCGCAAGCCGCTGTGCGAGGAGGCGATCCGTCTGGCGCGACTGTTGTTGCGCCTGTTCCCGAGCGAGCCGGAGATCATGGGGCTGACGGCGCTGATCCTGTTGCAGCACGCCCGCAGCGCCGCGCGCTTTGCCGAAGATGGATCGCTGATCCTGCTGGAGGACCAGAACCGCGCCTTGTGGAACGGCACCATGATCGCGGAAGGCCTCGCTTTGATCGACAAGGCCATGCGCCACCGCCGCAGCGGGCCCTACCAGATCCAGGCTGCGATCGCCGCGCTGCACGCGCGCGCGGCGACGCCCGATGAGACCGACTGGCCCCAAATCGACCTGCTCTACGGTGCGCTCGAAGTGGTGCAGCCTTCGCCGGTCGTGACGCTCAATCGCGCGGTTGCCGTCGCCAAGGTGCGCGGGCCCCAGGCCGCGCTCGACCTGATCGAGCCGCTGGCGCCGAAGCTTGCCAATTACTTCCATTTCTACGGCGTGCGCGGTGCCTTCCTGATGCAGCTCGGCCGCAACGACGAAGCGCGAATCGCCTTCGACCGCGCCATCGCCCTCGCCAACACCTCCGCTGAAGCTGCCCACATCCGCATGCACATCGATCGCCTGATCCGGGATAGCCAGCCGAAGGGCGGCGGTGCCAGGCAGGGGGCGAGGGCGAAGTAGCCCCAACTCTATCCTCGCCGTCATGCCCGGGCTTGACCCGGGCATGACCTCTTTCTTCTTTGCGACAAGAACGTGGATGGCCGGGAGGTAGGCGAGCGGAAGCGACGCCGTCCTTCGGACGGACGGCTACGCCCGGCCATGACGGATGAGAGACCTCGCAAAAAATCCATCCCAAAATTGTCGGCCCCCACCGCTGCCCTTCGTCTTAATCCCGTATCAAGGGAGCCATTCATGCTGAAAGCCGTTGCCATCATCGCCATCGTGCTCGCGATCGGGATCGCGGGCGTCCTCGTCTTCGCCCTCACCAAGCCCGACACGTTTCGTGTCGAGCGTTCGCTCGCGCTGAAGGCGCCGGCCGATGCGATCTATCCGCTGGTCGCCGATTTCCGCTTCTGGACCAACTGGTCACCTTATGAAAACCGGGACCCCGCGATGAAGCGCATCTACGGTGGAACCGCGTCAGGGAAGGGCGCAACCTATGCCTGGGACGGCAACAACAATGTCGGCGCCGGACATATGGAAATTCTTGAGGCAAGCACGCCGTCGAAGCTCCGCATCAAGCTCGACTTCGAGCGTCCCTTCGAGGGGCACAATACCGCCGAATTCACTTTTGTGCCGCAAGGCGATGCTACGCTGGTTACATGGGCGATGTACGGCCCGGCGCCCTTCATGTCCAAGCTGATGCAGGTCTTCATCAACATGGACACGATGATCGGCAAGGACTTTGAAGTCGGCCTCGCCAGCCTGAAGAAGCTCACCGAGAAGTAACAAGTCTCACTGGCCCAAGGAAGCAACGAGGAAAGACCAAGGAAATAGGAGAGAACGATGCTCAATCCCTATCTGTTCTATCAGGACACCTGCGAAGCGGCGTTCAATTTCTACGCCAAGGTTCTCGGCGGCAAGATCGAGATGATGATGCGTTCCTCCGAGGCGCCGCCGGACATGCCCGCCGCGCCCGGCCGCGAGAAGACGATCATGCATGCGCGGATGTCGCTGCCCGGCGGCAGCGTGCTGATGGCCTCCGACGCACCGCCGGAGCATGTTCAAAAACCCCAGGGCTTTTCGATCTCGCTGACGATCACGGACGTTGCGGACGCCGAACGCAAGTTCAACGCGCTCGCCGACGGCGGCACCGTCACGATGCCCTTCAGCAAGACCTTCTGGGCCAAGGGCTTCGGCATGTGCGTCGACAAGTTCGGCATCCCCTGGATGGTGAATTGCCCCGCCGAGGGAATGTGATCGTGTTGCTCCGCTGATACACCGCGCTGCGCCTTCCTCCCTGCTCTGCCGCGAGCGAGGAGGGCGCACCTCAGCGGATCGATCCGGTCGTCTCTTCGCGTGGCGGCTGTGCCACGCAGCTGCGGTAGATCACGAGCTTCGAGCCGAGCTGCCTGTCGTTCTCGGCTTCGATCTCGTCTTGAACAGCCCACCATGCGTCGGAATAAGGACGCAACGTCGCCAGCACTCTTTGCCGCTCAAGATTAGGATCGCTCTCTGGCGCTGTGCGACCGGCAACGCGACGCTTCGTGACGTCAGGGCGATTTGGATCGCGGCCGAGTCCGTCCCATGCGATTGATCGCCGCTCCGCCGCCGGCGCGACCGCGCATCCCGCGAGCACTGCGCAAAAACTAAGCAAGACCAAGATGTCTCGCATCATGCCGTACTTCGATGCTCCACGTCAGGCAAAAGCTGCGCAGGACGTTCTGCTTCGCGCCAATCAAATGGAACCCAAGAAAATCACACCGCCGGCGAGGCTGAATTTGAAATCTTGATTCGCACAACATTGCGAGAGCAGTGAGGCCGCTTCGTGAATTGAAGCGGATCGCAATGCACAACAACTGGCGCAATATTAGGCTGTGCACGTCGCACGAGAATCCGCTAATAATTCCTTCATAAAATTTAAAATCTGGGGTGGACGTCACTTGGAAGGGGTGCGACCGATGGCGGCGGCGCTACAAATCAACTTTGCACTGTGGGGAATGCTCATTTGCGCGAGCCTGGAGCTGGCGCAGACGATCGAGAGATTCTTCTAGGCAACACATCACTTGGTTCGCGCGGAGCTGCGAACGACAATGATCGGTGCGACGACGATCTCGCGGTAGCGACGATCCGCGCGCCATAGTCGCGCTGATCCTCACCGGCAGCGAGGATAGATTGCGGCGAGGTCGCGTCCCCTCAGCAAGAGCAAACGAGAGGTGAGGCCGCCGCGGCGGGCGATCCAGTCACGCACCGGGCCGGGATAGGCTTCGAGCACGGCTTCGGATGCTTCCGGTTCGGCATAGAAGCGTCCGTGCCGGTCGACCGAACGCGCAGCATGGAAACCGAGCACGGCGCGCCTGGTCACGCAAATGCGCTCGCCCGGCACGATGCTGAGCACCAGCGTGCAGGCGGACAGGCAGGGGCCGTCGATCACGACACGCTCGCCGCTCGCGCGCACCTTCTCGAACAGATCGAGGAACGGCCCGACCTGCCCGCCGGGGCTCTGGATGATACGGATCTCCGCCTTGGCGGGTGCGGATGCGAACAGTGCTGATGCGAGCAGCAGGGCACTGTAGAAAGTGACGCGTCGCATGAGCTCTCCACCAACTCGATTTCGTAGGGTGGGCAAAGCGTAGCGTGCCCACCATTGCCACAGCAAATCCGAAAGAGATGGTGGGCACGGCGCAAGAGCGCCTTTGCCCACCCTGCAATCCGCGCCTATCCGTTCCGTCGTTGTCCCCGCAACGTCGGCAGGCCGATACCCGCGGCATCAAAGCCGCCATCGACGGCCAAAATTTGGCCGGTGATGTAGCTCGCGCGCTCCGAGCACAGAAAGTAGATCGCTTCCGCCAGCTCCTCCTCGAGCCCATAGCGGTTGAGCGGGATGGCGTCGTGATAGTCCGCGCGGATCTCCTTGGTGTGCACCTGCTTTGCCATTGGCGTGTCGACCGGCCCGGGCGCGACCGCGTTGACGCGGATGTTGAGCGAGGCGAGCTCGACCGCGAGCTGTTTTGTCAGGTGCGCGAGCCCCCCCTTGCTGGTGCCGTAGGCCGAGCGCAAGGTCGAGGCACGCACGGCCGAAATCGAGGTGATGTTGACGATGGCGCCGCCACCCTGCTCGCGCATCAGCGGCACCGCCGCCTTGGTGCAGAGGAACGAGCCGGTGAGATTGACGGCCATGATCCTGTTCCAGTCCGCATCGCTGGTCTCCAGCACCGGCGCGAACACTGCGACGCCGGCATTGTTGACGAGCGCGTCGAGCCGGCCGAAGCGGCTCATGACCGCCGCCATGGCAGCTCTTACAGCGGCTGCGTCGGAGACGTCACAAGTGATGGCCAGCGTATCGTCAGGGTTGTCCAGCGTCGCAGCCGCGTTCGCCTGCAACTCGCCCTCGATGTCGAGCAGTGCCACGCGCCACCCGTCGGCCAGGAAGCGCTTTGCCGTGGCCAGCCCGATTCCGCGCGCGGCGCCGGTCACAAGGGCAACTTTTGGCGAGGCTGACGGCATGGGCTGATCTGTCCTGTCTCGAACACGGGGCGCACCGTCCTTTTACTGTGCTTTCGTTCCGGCGCTTCAAATAATTCGCGTTCACGTGTCGGTTCCGGCAAGGCTCGTTCGTCTTGCAGGTGAGTGCGGGCCAAATCGGCTCGCATGGAGTGAATGTCTCCATCCGGCCTCGCGGCGCATGCCGGGATGCCACCGAAAGCCAAGGACCTTCCATGCGTTTCATGATGTTGATGATTCCGATTGGCTACTGCACTGCGGAGCCGGGTGCCCAGCCTGATCCCGAGCGCGTCGCCGCGATGATGCGCTACAATGAGGAACTGAAGAACGCCGGCGTGCTGATCACGCTCGACGGCCTGCACCCACCGTCTGCCGGCGCGCGGGTGTCTTTCGGCTCCGGTGAGCCTGTCGTGACCGATGGGCCGTTTGCCGAAGCCAAGGAAGTCCTGGGCGGTTACTGGATGATCGATGTGGCCTCGCGCGACGAGGCGATCGCATGGGCCAAGAAATGTCCGGCCTCCGGCAACGAGATCATCGAGGTTCGGCAGGTGCAGGAGATGTCGGATTTCTCTGACGAGGTACGAGAGGCGGTCTCGGGATTCGAGGACTTGCCACACGTTACAGCCGCACACCGCCACCAAGTGCATCGTTAGGTTGAAGGGAGAAGCCAATGAGCAACGACACCTATCTCGCCGTCTTCCTCGGCAGCAAGAGCAGTCCGAAAATGGCTGCGTGGAATGCGATGTCCGACGCCGAGCGCAAGGCGAAGGAGATGGAGGGCATGGCGGCCTGGAAGGGCTGGGTCGAGAAGCACCAAAGCGCGATCCAGGCGATGGGCGGCCCGCTTGGCAAGACCAAGAAGGTCGACCGTAGCGGCATTGCCGACATCGCCAACGAGATGGGCGCCTTCACGGTCGTCCGCGCCGCCTCGCACGAGGCCGCCGCAAAAATGTTCGAGAACCACCCGCATTTCGCGATCTTCCCCGGCGAGCGCGTCGAGATCATGCCGGTGCTGCCGATCCCGGGCGGCTAGGCTCTGTCGTCATTCGGGGCGGTCCAAAGGGCGAACCCGGAATCCAGAGGTTTCCGAGCGAGATTCCGGGTTCGGCTCCTCGAGCCGCCCCGGAATGACGCGGGCTAAGGGCCTAGTGACCTTCATGCGCAGCTCATGTAAAGATCGTTCACATGAGCTGGCGCAAGGAGCAGCGCCGCGCCGAGCGCGGCTATCACCACGGCAATCTGAAGGAGGCACTGTTGCAGGCCGCCCTCGGGCTGATCGCGGAGAAGGGGGCGGCCGGCTTCACCTTTGCCGATGCCGCGCGCATGGCCGGCGTCAGCGCGGCGGCGCCGTATCGGCATTTCCGCGACCGCGATGAGCTGCTGTCATCGATCGCCCAGCGCGGTTTCGAGCAGTTCGAGCAGCGGCTGACCGAGGCCTGGGACGACGGCCGCCCCGACACCGTCACCGCGTTCGAGCGCGTCGGCCGGGCCTATCTCGCCTTCGCCCGCGAGGAGCCCGCCTTCTACAACGCGATGTTCGAATCCGGCTTGCCGGTCGATGCCAATCCGGCGCTGCAGGCCGCAAGCGAACGCGCTTTTAACGTCATTCGCGCCGCCGCCGAGCGCCTCGCGGCGCTGGCCCCGCCAGGCACGCCGCGGCCGCCGGCGATGATGATGGCGCTCCACATCTGGTCGATGGCGCATGGCGTCGCCTCGCTGTTTTCCCGCGGTGACGCCGCGCGCCGAAAACTGCCGATGTCGCCGGACGAGCTGCTCGAGGCCGAGGTGCTGATTTACTTGCGTGGCCTCGGTTTTTCGACCGACCGCAGGCCGCAGGCGAAGAGTGCCGAGCCGCCGCCGGTGCCACCGGAGGCTTCCTCCGGTTCGGGCGTGCCGCCGGGCGGTCCCTGGGGCAAGCCGAAATAAAGTTGCGCCAATAATCACGCGGGCGTGTCAGGCGGCCAGCTTGACAAAATCGCGGGATGGTCTAGCTATGTAAATGTTATTTACATTCACAACGGCGCTGATGCCGTGATGGAGAAGGGAAATGGCCTACACCGCTGATGTCAATCGCTGGCGCGGCCCCTCGGACCAATACCGATCGTATGAGCGGCCCCACATGCTCGATACCCCCTGGCACCCTGGTTGGATTGCCGTGACCATTCTCGGCTTCATCATCTGGTGGCCGATCGGACTTGCCCTTCTCTTTTTTACACTCGGGAGCAGAAGAATGTCGTGCTGGAGCAATCAGGATCGCTGGCAGAACAAGATGGAGCGGATGCAGTACAGGATGGACCGCATGCGCGACCGCATGGAGCGCCGTGGCTTCGGCTTTGGCTTCGGCCCGCCGTCCTCCGGCAACCGCGCCTTCGACGAGTACCGCAGTGAAACGCTGCGCCGTCTCGAGGAAGAGCAGGTCGAGTTCAAGAACTTCCTCGACCGTCTGCGCCACGCCAAGGACAAGGAAGAGTTCGACCAGTTCATGGCCCAGCACAAGTCGCGCCCGACCCCGCCGCCGACCGACCAGCCGCAGGGTTGATCAAACCTCTCAAAGCCTTCAGGCGCGTGCCCCCAAAGTCCTGATGGCCCCGAGCCGCCCGCTTGCGCACCGCGCAGGCGGGCGGTTTGGTTTTTCGGGAAGCTTTACCTCCGAACCGGCGTCCGGTTCGCCGACCAAAGCCCATGGACCTCACCACTCGCCTGTTGCTTGGCGCGACCGCGCTCGCGGTGCTGGGCTATGTCAGCTTCGTCTATGGCAGCTGCGCAGGCGATTCCGCCTGCCATTTCCGCACCTGCGGCCGCCACTTGTGCGGTGTCGTCCACAACCATGCGCAAGACCGCCCGGCGCCATAGAACCCGCTTGCCGCGAGGTACGACTAAACCCTGACAGCGCGTTCCGCGCGGCCAACGGGTTCGACCATGACCAACGCAGAGCGTAAGCAGATCGACCGGCGCATCGCGCTGCTCGAGCGCGCAACGGCGCTGTTCGGGCGGTTCGGCAGCTTGATTCCCATGGCGGTCGCGTTTCTCAATCAATGGCCGACAGAGGTCGAGCTCTATCCGCACTGGCAGGTCGGCGAGTCCTGGAAGTTCTTCCTGAGCCTCTATCTCTATTGGTTCGCATGGCTCGCGCTCGACCGCGCCATCATGTTTGCGAAAGCGGGCCTCGACCCATGATCCTGCTCCGTGATTTCGTGCTCTTCATCCTTCCTGCCCTGATCGCTGCGAGCGGCTGGCTCTACGCGATCGACCTGCGCAAACGGGTCCGTCCGGGCTGCGCGCCCGAGCGGGGTGCCATCCCGCCGGCATCCCTGGCACCTTGATGGGGACGGCCTATATTCGTCGTCGCGGGCAAGGCGCGGAGACGACGATGGCACAGGCTGCGATCATGACGAGCGAGAGCCTCTGGCGGCTGATCCGCGGCGAGGCGCAGCGCGCGGCCGATGCCGATCCCGTGTTCGCCAAGGCCGTTGCCGGCGCCATTCTCGTCCATGATGATTTTGCGGCCGCGCTGGCCGATCTGATCGGGCATCGGCTTGGCCGCGGCAACGCCGAGCGCGCGCGCTTCACCGCCCTTTCGCACAATGCCTTTCGCGCCGAGCCGGACCTGAGCACAGCGGCCGTTTTCGACTTGCGCTCTATCGCGCTGCGCGATCCAGCCATCACCTCGTTGTTGCCGCCGCTGCTGCATTACAAGGGCTACGTCGCATTGCAGGCCTGGCGCGTCTCGAACTGGCTCTGGCGTCATGACCATCGCGATGCGGCGCTGCTGTTCCAGAACGAGGCCTCGAACGTCCTGCAGGTCAGCATCCATCCGGCCGCCACGCTCGGATCGGGGGTGTACCTCGACCATGCCACCGGCATTGTCGTCGGCGCCAATGTCGTGATCGGCAACGAGGTCACCATTCTCCAGAACGTCAGCATCGGCCGCGACAGCGAGCTGCCGGCGCGCTCGCCGCGGATCGGCAGCGCTGTCTATATCGGCGCCGGCGCGAGCATCCTCGGCGACATCAGCATCGGCGATTTCGCCAGGATCGGCGCCGGCGCAGTCGTGACATCGGATGTGCCAGGCGGCTGCACCGCGGTCGGCAATCCGGCGCGACTGACCAACTGCCCCGAGCCTCTCCCGGCGGCGTGAGCCATTCGTCATTCCGTCGAATGACACTCTCATAGGGTGGGGAAAGCGCAAGCGTGCCCACGACCTGTCGCGACTGGCGAGAGGTGGTGGGCACGGCGCAAAAGCGCCTTTGCCCACCCTACGAGACTGCCTTTGTTGCGAAGCGCAACTGCACCAAGGATGGAGTGTGTGGCAATGGCGTGCCTTTCCCATAAACCAGATGCACGGCTCTCGTAGATGGGGTAACGGGCACGGAGGCCTCCCAAGCCAGCCGCGCTAGCTAC
>NZ_JACOFQ010000054.1:0-26049 GCF_019455395.1 Bradyrhizobium sp. BR 10261 | reverse complement strand
CCGGCGAACGGTACGACGCAAAAAGGGATTGACCTTTGAAAGCCCGTTACAGAAGGGTGGGTTAGCTGTGCGGCTGCGCGAAGCGCGGCCGCGCGGCGTAGCCCACCGCTTCGGTCGCTGCGGAAGCGCAAGCGGTGGGTTACGCCTTGCGCCGTTCCGATTGATGGACCACGCTTGTGAGCGGCTAACCCACCCTACGCACCGTGATCTTCCCGGAGTGGTGTTTGGGGCCATCCTATTGCGGCAATCCGCAACGCTCTCCAAGGACACAGCTCTCGTAGGGTGGGCAAAGGCGCCCTTGCGCCGTGCCCACGAGGTCTCCATGAGTCCGAGAGAACGTGGGCACGTCGCGCGACGACGCGCGCCTTTGCCCACCCTACGAGAGCATGGCTACAGGTCGAAATTCGTCGGCATCATCACGACGTCACGGATGGTCATGCCGCGTGGCCGAGTCAGCATGAACATCACCACTTCCGCGACTTCGCTGGCCTCCAGCAGGCTGCCCGAATCCCTCGCTTCCCTCAGCTTCTCGGCCGGCCAGTCCGCGAGCAGCGCGGTGACGACAGGGCCGGGCGAGATCGAGCCGACGCGAATGCCGTGCTTGAAGACCTGGCGCCGCACGGTCTGGACGAAGCAGTTGATCGCCCATTTCGACGAGGCATAGACCGGCTCCCATGGCGTCGGAAAATGCGCCGCCAGCGAGCTGGTGACGATGATGTCGCCGCTGCGGCGCGCGATCATGTGCGGCAGCACGTCGTGCACGTTCTTCATCACCACGTTGACGTTCAGGTTCAGCATCCGGTCGATCGCGGTGGTGTCCGCATCAACGAGATCTCCGCCGACATAGCTGCCTGCGTTCGCGTGGAAGATGTCAAGCTGCCCCGCCTTCTCCAGCACACGCGGCAGCAGCGCCGCGCAGTCTTTGGGGTCGAGCAGGTCCACCACCAGCGGGATCACGGCGTCGCCGTGCTTGTTGCGAAGCGTGTTGAGCGCGGCCTCGTCGCGGTCGACCATCACCACGCGCGCGCCCGCGGCCAGCATCGCTTCAGAGCTCGCAAGCCCGATGCCCGACGCCGCGCCCGTCACCGCCGCAACCTTGCCTTCCAATGCTCTTGCCATGAGATCACCATTTTGCTGGGAGCGGCAGTATAGCGATGCGAGGCGCGCTCGCGAAGCAGATCGCCGGCCTCGTAGGGTGGGCAAAGGCGCAAAGCGCCGTGCCCACGGTCTCTCTCCGAATCCGGCAGAACGTGGGCACGGCCCGCGAAGAGCGCGCCTTTGCCCACCCTACATCCCATCATCCTCACCCCGCATACGCCTTATCCAACTCCGCAATCACGAGCTTCCGCATCCCCATCATCGCCTGCATGACGCGGTTCGCCTTGGTGCGATCAGGATCGCTGAGATAGCGGCCGAGCGCGGACGGGATCACCTGCCAGGACAGGCCGAACTTGTCCTTGAGCCAGCCGCAGCGGGATTCCTCGCCGCCGTCGGCAGTGAGCGCTTGCCAAAAGTAATCCACCTCCTCCTGCGTCTCGACGCTGATGAAGAACGACACCGCCTCGTTGAAGCGGTATTGCGGCCCGCCATTGAGCGCGTGGAAGCGCTGCCCTTCGAGCTCGAACACCGCCATGAAGTCGCTGACGGTCTCGACCTCAGCGTTGGGGAATACGGATTTGTAGAAGGCGACGGCATCAGGAACATTGTTGTCGAACCAGAGAAACGGCGTGATGGAGGTCATGTCAGGATATCCTTTGCCTTGGACCAGGCGCGCACACGCACGCCGTCGCACGAAGGACGAAGGCGGGGGCGATAATCCGACAGGCGGAATAGCATTTTTTGATCCGGAGAGCGGCCTCCGCCAAACGGATGATGCCGGGGTGTCCCCCGATCGACGTCGCGTGCGGACACTTGCCAGGACGTGACAGCAGCGATACGACTTTGAGTGGAAAAATCGCGTTGGAACAGCCGGGCCTCAACCGGCGCGCATGTCGAGGATGCCGCCGCATGAGCGACGATCTCTCCGGTGTCTGGGACGGCACTTACATCCAACCCGGCACGGGAATGGTCACGTTCACGGCGACGCTGGTCGAGGCCGGCGGCGCGCTCTCAGGCTGCGTCACCGAACCATGCTCCAATCCGCGCTGCCCGGTGCGGATCCACAGCGCCTCGATCACGGGCCATCGCGCCGGCAGCGTGGTATCCTTCGTCAAGCGCTACGAGCCGCCCGGCTATGGCTTCGACATCGTCAACTATGACGGCATCATGAACGGAGAGGCGACCGAGATCGACGGGCGCTGGCGCCTGCCTGGCACGTCAGGATCGTTCCTGATGATTCGCTCCGGCAAGCGCGCGCAAGCCGCCACCACCAACAAGCGAGCCACGACGCCCGCCCGCAAATAAGGGAGCCACCATGCTGACCCTCTATTCCTACCCGGAGCTGTTCGGCGTCGCCGACAACAACGGCTATGGGCTCAAGGTCTACGCCTTCCTGAAACTGTCAGGCGTCCCGTTCGTGCATGAGCACATCTTCGATGCCTCCGCCGCACCGCGCGGGCAGCTGCCTTATATCGTCGACGACGGCGAGACCATCGGCGATAGCGAGACCATCATCGCGCATGCGATCGCAAAATATCATCTGACCATCGACGCTGCGCTGTCGCCGACGCAGCGCCGCACCCATCATCTCGTGACGCGCATGCTGGACGATCTCTACTGGGTGATGTCCTATTCGCGCTGGAAGGACGAGCGCTATTATCCCGCGTTTCGCGACGGCTTCATCGCGCAGCATCCGCAAGTCGACGCTGCCGGCTTCGAGAAGGCCAAGGCCTACAATGCGCAGCGCTATCACTACCAGGGCATCGGCCGCTACGCGCCGGAGCAGGCCTATGCGCGGGGGCTTGCGGATCTGCAGGTGCTGGCCGAGATCGTGCCGGCGAGCGGTTTCGTCGATGGCGAGCGGCCCACCAGCTGCGACGCCGGCATCTACGGCTTCATCGCGAATATCTACTATTTCCCGATCCCGACGCCGCTGAAGGCGTTCGTCGACGCGCATGGCAATCTCGTCGCGCATTGCGAGCGGGTGCATGCGATGGTGTCGGCCTAATCGGCGGTCTCGTAGGGTGGGTTAGCCCTGCGGTTGCGCGAAGCGCGGACCGCGGGGCGTAACCCACCATTTCTGTCACCGCGGAAACCAAAGCGGTGGGTTACGCATTTCGACCGCGCTTCGCGCCGTCGCAACGCTAACCCACCCTACGGCACCGTGCCCTACTGCATCGTGATCGCAAGACCGGAGAGATCGGCATTCGCCATCAGGCCGGTCTGGGTGCCCGACAGCTCCAGCACCGCGCCCTTCTGGTTGGTCAGCACGATGGCGCGGGCGCCGCGGCCGACGGCAAGACCTGCCCCGGCAGCGCCGTAGACGCCGGCAACGTCGGAGGGCCTGACGATGTTGGAGACGCGACCGCGCAGCACGGTCTTGGAGCCGCCGAAGACGAGGCCGTAATCGAGCCCGCCGGTCGACAGCCCATAGGAGCGGCCGTGGAAGTTCAAAACGCCCGAACCGCCGGAGCCGCCGATGAACCAGCCGGCCTTGTAGATCGTCAGCACCACGGTGCCGCCGTCGGCCTGCGCCGCGGTGGAAAGGCCGGCAAAAGCGGCCATGGCGATGAGCGCGGCACGCAAGGTGGAAGCAATCTTCATGAGGCGTCTCCGGGGCTATTTTTCTCGGAAGGAAAAGCGAATCAGACGCCGCAATCTATCCGATCGATCGCGGCGGCAACATGATGGGGCGTGGCCCATGAGGCGCGAGATGCAACGATGAATTCGACTGTCATCACCCGGCTCGACCGGGCGATCCAGAATTCCAGAGGCCAGCGTTGAAAAGCTCGCTCTCACCACATCCGCCACGGCGTACTGGATGCCTCGGACGAGCCGGGGCATGACAGCCGAGTTCTTGGCGCTACAGGGGCCCTCATGCCCACACCCATCCCCATCATGCCATTCTGCCACTGTTTTGCCCGACGGGTCAACGCACATTTCTTCCTTCCCGAATTTCCGGTCTTGCCGATCATTCTACTGTGCATGGGGTTGTTTTCGCGTTTTGTGTTGGAGCAGGCCGCGCATCCCGCTACGCTTCTTCCAAATTACCCGCACCCTCCGAGGCCCCCATGCCGATCCAGCATTTTGCGCCCCCGCCGCACGTCAAGGCGCCGCCGCTCTCCTTCGCGACCCGTGTCGGCGACCTCTTGTTCGTGTCAGGCATTCCCGGCTTCGATGCCCATGGCGCGCTGCCTGACGGCTTCGAGGCGCAGTTCGCCAACGTCGTCGTCAACATCAAGCGCGTGCTGGACGAGGCCGGTGCCACGACGCGCGACCTCGTCAAGGTCAACGTGCTCTTGACCCGCCCCACTGATGTTGCCGCGATGAATGCGCTCTATGCCGGCGCGTTCGGCCCGCCGCCATTCCCTGCACGCACCACCTGCGTGGTGCAGGCGCTGCCCGATCCCAAAATGCTGATCGAGATCGAGGCCGTGGCGTCGCTGGCGAAGTGAGCGTGTGTGTCCTGCAGGGCACGCAGCCAAACCAAGTGGTCGCGCCGGTCTGACATGTCCGTGAAAGCCGGCTCGGCGGCTTGCAAAGCAGCTGTTTTTACCGCACGAATTTTCGGTTCACCCGTCCAGACTAAGGAGATTTTCCATGCGTCGCGTTTTCGCCCTTTGTGCCGTTGCCGGCATCGCCAGCTCCGTCTTTGCCGCGCCCGCCTCCGCAAAGGTCGGCTATTACGTGATCCGCTGGGACAACACGGGCATCTGCCAGGTCTGGAACGAGGACCTGCACTACAAGCCGCTGCAGTGGGGCGTCTCGACCTACAAGGTCGTCAGCAAGCCGCTCCCGACCTTCGCCCAGGCTTCCGACCTCCAGATCAAGATGCGTGGCGAGCGCCGCTGTACGCTCTGAGCCATCAGGCCGGTCCTGATATCGAGGGCGGGTTGCGCATGCAGCCCGCCCTTTCCTTTTGGCGGCTTTGAACCTGATCAGCACACGGAACTACTCACCTCTTGTCCGGGGCGCAGGCTGAGGCAGCGCTCCGCACTCCTCCCCGTCATTGTCGGGAGGCGCATCACATCTTTCAATTGAGGAGCTGATCCATGCGTCGTCGTATTTCCATGCTCTGCGCTGTCGCCGGTCTTGCCGCTGCCGCTTTCGTCGCTGCGAGCCCCGCCGAAGCCGGCTATCATTTGATCCGCTGGCAGGACAGCGGCTTCTGCCAGATCTGGGACGAGAGCATTCCGACCACGCCGTGGCCCGCCGGCTATCATCGCGCCAGCGCGACCGTTCCGACCTTGGTCGACGCACTGGCGATAAAGGACAGCGCGCTCAAGGCCGGTCACTGCCGCTGGTAAGTCTTCGATCGGCGGACGACAGGGCCGGGCAAGGATGCGGCGCTAGCATCCTTGCCCGGTGATTTTTTGCCTCCCGAACAGGAGCAGCTCGATGCGCGCACGGACCACGACGCTGGCGGCCCTCGCCGCTTCGCTCCTGCTTGCCGCAGCGGCGCAGGCGCAAGCCCCGCAATCCTTCCGCGTCATCTCGCCGATCTTCGGCCAGCTCGTCGCCTTCGCGATGCCGTCGAATTTCGCGGCGGTGCTCGAGAACACCAAGGGCGGCCACTACATCCGCGAAGCCGTGCTGAAGGGCGAGACGCCCGAGCGCTGGACGCAGATGATCACGATCACCGGCGAAAAGGGCATGACGCTGAGGCCAGGGAGCTCGCCGGAGATGTTCGCGGGCAGCATCGCCGGCGGCTTCAAATCGGCCTGCCCCGATAGCTTTGCGGCGCGACCCCTGGGCGAGACCAGGTTCGGCCGCTTCGAGGGCTTTGTCGCGGTGATCGGCTGCGGCCGCATCGACAGCGGCCCGACGCGGCACAGCGAGACCACGCTGCTGATCACGCTGAAGGGCACGAGCGACTATTACACAATCCAATGGGCCGAGCGCGGCCCCGAAAGCGACGAGCCGCCGGTCAACGACATCAGCTGGCAAACGCGCCTGCGCGACCTCAGTCCGATTGATCTCTGCCCGATCATGCCGGGCGAAGCCGCGCCCTATCCGAGCTGCGTCAACAAGAGCTGAGCGCTCTCAGGCGTCCTTGTGCGCGCCGGGATGAATCAAAACATCGCGCGCGGCCGCGAGTTCGATAAAGGCCTGCGCACTGCCGCCCTGGTCAGGATGCATGCCCTTGGCGGCGCGGCGATAGGCCTGGTTGATATCCTCGCAAGTGAGCTGCACCGCGAGCGGCAGGCCAAGCATCTTGCGGGCCCGATCCTCGCTGGACAGTTTCTTTGGCGCCGCGTTGCGACGGCCAAAGCGCGGCGCAGTCAGATCATGGACGACGTCGAGGATCACGCCGATGCGGCGACGCGCGGCCAGCGTCACTCCGTGATCGTCATTGTCCGCGGCCTGGCGCAGCACGGGCAGCGCTTGCTCGGCCGCCTGGCGCAGCGTGGCATCCGTGCTCATCCTGATGATCTCGGCCACCAGCCGGCCAGCCTCGGCCCAATCCGCCGCGTCGGCCGCCCGCAGGCGCTCGAGCGCCAGTTTCCAGGATTCAAGTCGTTCCATCATGCGCGCAACGTTTAGCAACGCGGACGAGTATGCCAAGGCCGCCGTTTCCGCCGCCTTAATTTCGGGTTAGCCTTTCATGAAACTTAGAAACGAATCCGGGAGAAAATTGCCATGGCATTGCTCGCAAACCACATCGCTGTCGTCACGGGCGCCGGATCCGGCATCGGCCGGGCGATTGGCGCCGGCTATGCCCGCGAGGGCGCGCAAGTGGTGCTGCTCGACGTCAACGCCGCCACGGTCGCGGAGGCCGCCGAGGAGATCCGCAAGGCCGGCGGCAAGGCTACGAGCTTCGCGCTCGACGTGACCAGGCGTGACGACTGTTTCGCACTGGCCAAGCAGGTCGCCGATAAGGTCGGGCAGGTCTCGATCCTCGTCAACAATGCCGGCATCACCCGACGCAATGCCTTTACCGCCGAGACTGAAGCGGTGGCGAAGGACTGGAACGACATCATCTCGCTCAACCTCAACGGCGTTTTCAACACGACGCAGGCGTTCCTCAGCCCCCTGCGCGCAACCAAGGGGCGTATCGTCAATATCGCCTCGATCCAGTCCTTCGTGCATCTGCGCACGCCGAGTTCGGCGGCCTACACCACTTCGAAGCATGGCGTGCTAGGCTTCACCAAGGCGCTCGCGGTCGAGCTCGGCAAGGAGGGCGTGCGCGTCAACGCGATCGGGCCGGGCTTCATCGAGACCAACCTCAACGCCCATGTGCGCGCCACCAATCCGGCGTTGGTGCAGGCCTTCGTCGACCACACCCCGCTCGCGCGCACCGGCAAACCCGAGGACATCGTCGGTCCCGCGATCTTCCTCGCGTCAGACCTGTCGTCCTTCGTCACAGGATCGATCGTCATGGTCGACGGCGGATATCGCACGGTGTGAGCGAGATCAGTCCGCATCGCTATGCATCTCGTGCCAATCGCGGCAACGCGGCGGCATTCCCAAGGTCAATTCGTAGCGATCGCTTGGAATTAACCTTTCATTAACCAAAGCCGGCCACCGTAGATCTACGGATCGTTTGTTCTCGATCCGCTTCCAAGGACGGAAGCGGGCGTTGATCGGGGAGTGTATTGATGACCACTGTTCATGTCGCGGCGCCCGAGCAGGGCACGCAATTGCTTGCACCTAATGAGATTGTTCCACTGTTGATCGGCGCGACCGTCGGTGAGGTCGAACGCGAGCTGGTGTTGCAGACGCTCGCGCGCTGCGACGGCAACCGCACGCGTGCCTCGCGCGTGCTCGGCCTGTCGGTACGCACGCTGCGCAACAAGATCAGGATCTATGCGGCCTCCGGCATCGAGGTGCCGGCCTATCACGACTAGCGCGTGACGGCGCCGAAGAGCATCCGGTACAGCTTCGCGCCGGCAAGCAGTGACGTCGTGATGATCGCGTCCCAGGCCGCGGTCAATACGATTGCGCACAACGCGAAGGCCGTCAGTATCGCCCATGACGGCTGCTGCTCCTTGGCGTAGCCAACCGGGACGACCTCGGGGCAGGATGCCGTCTTGCGGCGCCGATTGATGTTGATCTAGCCCGCCACGACGCGCGGGCGGAATTGCTGCTGCCCTCAAACGCCGCTAAGTAGCAAGCGTGCCAAGAGGGAGCAGCGGCGTGGCAGACGATCAGGGACGGCCGGGACCGCAGGGTCCGCGCGGACGGCAGGGCGAACCGGGACGGCCGGGGCCGCAGGGTCATCCAGGCAAGCGCGGCCCGGACGGCGCACGCGGCAAGCCGGGACCACAAGGCAAGCCTGGACCGACCGGAAAGGCCGGACCGCAGGGCAAGCCTGGCTTGCCAGGCAAGCCAGGCGAGGCCGGTCCGCGGGGTGCCGCAGGACCCCAGGGCCCCGCAGGATCTCAGGGCCCCGCAGGACCTCAAGGCCCGGTCGGTCCGCAGGGCCCGCGCGGCGAGCCGGGCCCGCCCGGCCAGTTGCCATCGATCGAGCAAGTGCTGCCGTGGCTCGATCAGCTGTTCGGCGCCTGGGACGAGCGCCGCCGCCAGCGCGAGCAGGAAGCCGCCGAACGCACCGCCCTCGAAGCTGCAGTGCAAGAGGTTGAAGATGGGTCCTCGGATAACGATAGCGACGAGGACGAAGGCGACGAGCCCAAGAAAAAGAAGAAAAAGAAGAAGCACGGCCAGAAGGGCTAAAGCATAATCCGGAAAATACGAAGCGGTTTTCCGAAAAAGATCATGCTCAAACCACGAGCTAAAGCGCGATGATTCATCCTAATCTCATCGCGCTTTGCGCCGTTACTTCGCCTGGTTGTCACGTCGCGGCACCATGCCCATGCGCTCGAACTGCCAGCGCATGGCGCGGTACCAGAGATAGCCGACAGCCGCGCCGCAAACCGCCAGGATCACCACGTTCGCGCTCGAGAACGAGCCGCTCCACCACATCATCCACGCTGTCCACAACAGCGTGAATATGATTGCACCTGCTTTCAGCGGAAGAAGGGGACGGCTCATGGTTCCTGCTCCGGGTTGTCAGAACCCCGGCAGACATCATCGCGCGTCACGGCCAACGCCACCGTGAGGCAGGTCACGGTGGGACTTTGTGTAACGTCTAGCCGAAGCGCAGACGCGAACGCTCCTTCGCCTTCTCCGCCTCGACCTCTCGGTCGCGCGCCGGCGCGTGGGTGTGCAGCGAGGTCAGTAGTTTTCGCGCAGCCTCTGAAACCTCCGCCACCGCCCGGTCGAAGGCCGCTTCATTGGCTTGTGAGGGCTTGTTGAAGCCGGAGAGCTTTCGCACGAACTGAAGCGCGCTGGCATGGATCTCCTCCTCCGTCGCCGGCGGCTCAAAATTGAACAGGGTCTTGATGTTGCGGCACATGCAGTCTCTCCCGGTGATGTCCTCATAAGACGGTCGGCGAAGCCGAAATCCTACATCCATCCGGAAACTTCTGCTAAGGTCCACGCCAACTGACGCGAACGAATACGTCTATCAATGGGAGGCCTCGCATGACTACAACGCCGCCGAGGCGCTCGAGGCCTCGCTGCTGCTGATCAATTCCGCCGACGACGAGCGTAACCCGCCCGAGACCGGGATCACGGATGCCGCGATGAAGCGGGTCAAGAACGGCAAGCTGTACCTCATCCCCGCGAGCACCGAGACGCGTGGCCACGGCACCACCAGCAACGCAGAATTCTACAACGAACAGGTCCGGCAACTGCTGCAAACCGCACCGCAGCGCACGATGTAGACATCTTCCAGCGACCTCAATATCGCAACGCATCATGTGTGCCGCCCCGCGCCGCATATTTTTTGAGCATGCAATGAGCCGACGGCTCGGGCTTAATCGCGTCAACGATACGAATCGACCACGCGATGAGGAGGATTTGCATGCACAGGCTTGCGCTGTGCGTTTGGCTCGCCGCGACGACGGGAACCGCGCTCGCGTTCGACAATGGCCAGTACGATAGCGTTCCACCCGACATCCGTGCGTGGTTCAAGAGCGTAATCGCGCCGAACGGCGTACCCTGCTGCGACATCTCCGATGGCCACCGCACGGACTACGACGTGCGCAAAGGTGCGTACTGGGTGCCGATCGAGGGACAGTGGATGGAGGTCCCTGAGCGCGCCATCATCCGCGATCGCGGCAATCCGGTCGGTCAAGCCGTGGTGTGGTACGTCCACCACCGCGGCGCCATCATCATCAGCTGCTTCGTGCCGGCCGACGCCGTCTGACGTCTCAAGCGGGAATTCATTGGCGGACGTAGCCCGATCCGGTAGTTTGACGCCGAGCTCATCCGGAGGCACGCCGTTGACTGACCTTTGCGCCGAAGACCTCGCCACCATCTATGCGAAGCCAACCCCGCGCGTGATCGCCAAAGCGCGTCCCGCGATCGATGCGCATGCGAGGAAGTTCATCGAGATGTCGCCGTTCTGCGTGCTCGCGACATCGGGCACCGATGGCAGCGTCGATGCCTCACCGCGCGGTGGCGGCGTCGGCTTTGTCCATGTCGCCGGCCCAAACCAGTTGCTGATGCCCGACCGCGCCGGCAATAACCGCATCGACAGTTTTCGCAATGTCGTCGAAGGCTCGGGGTTCGTGCATTTGCTGTTCTTCGTCCCTGGGATTGACGAAACGCTGCGCGTTGGCGGGCGCGGAACACTCTCGGCCGATCCGGATCTGCTCGCCGCGATGGTGGAGTTCGGCAAGCCGCCGCGCGCGGTTCTGAACGTCGCCGTCAGCGAAGTCTACTTCCACTGCGGCAAGGCTCTGATGCGCTCTAAGCTGTGGTCGACGGAGAAGGTGCCGCGCTCAGTGATGCCCAGTATCAGCCAGGTCATCCACGATCAGACCAGCCTCGGCGAGCCCGAAAGCCAGGAGATCGTGGAGGAGCGCTACAAGGTGCAGCTTTAATTGATATCACAATCCGGGTGTCATCCCGGACAAGCGCAGCGCAGATCCGGGATCCAAAACCACAGGAAGGGGTTTTGACGAAGACTCGCGGCTGCCGGCTCACCCCATAACCTCTCTCTGGGGTTATGGGTCCCGGCCTTCGCCGGGACGACATAAGAGTGTGTGGTAAAGCTAGCGACTAACGGACTAATGCCCCTCGCCCTCGAGCCCGCCGACGTGCTTCTGGGTGTAGAGCTCGAGGCCGATGCGGCCGATCAAGTCGAGCTGGGTTTCGAGGAAGTCGATGTGGTGCTCCTCGTCGCTCATCAGCTTCTCGAACAGGTCGCGCGTGACGTAGTCCTTGACGCCGTGGCAGTAAGTCGCCGCTTCCTGGTAGAGCGCACGTGCGCTCATCTCGGCAGCAAGATCGCACTCGATGATCTCCTTGACGTTCTGTCCGATACGGAGCGGATCCAGCACCTGCATGTTCGGGAAGCCGTCGAAGAACAGGATGCGCGCAGTGAGCTTGTCAGCGTGCTCCATCTCCTCGATGGACTCCTTGCGCCAGACCTTGGCCATATCGAGGAGGCCCCAATTGTCGAGGAAGCGGTAGTGCAGCCAGTACTGGTTGATCGCAGTCAGTTCGTGACGCAGCGCCTTGTTGAGATAGTCGATAACTTTTGCGTCGCCTTGCATGGTCCACTCCAGCTCCTGCAGTCCAAATCGGTTCCATCCGATTTAGAACGCTTCTAAATGAGATTAAACACAAGGGCAACTGACTGCCAGGACGCAGGCGGGGAAAAGCTCAGCCGTCGTCGCGGAAATTTTCAGCAGGCCGCGAGGGCGAACTGGGCGGGTTCGGCGAACTCGTCGTTCGCAGCCACCGTGTGGCTGTGCGGGCAACCGGCGCAGCAGGACTGCGCACACGGGCCGAGCGCTTCGTCGATGATCGTCTTGATCGTTCGGGCGCAGCGACCGCATTCGGCACTACAGCCGAGGCATCCATAGACCTGCTTGGCATGACGCACAGCATCGTCGGACTCGGCGACGGCGGCGCGGATATCGTCATCGCTCAGCACGTTACAGGAACAAACGATCATGGAAGCGGTAGGCCCCGTCGGTGATGCACCATCATCGATATTTAAGGGGCCGGCCGGATGCAAAAGGAAAAACCGGTATTTCAAGTTATTCCAAACTGGCCCGGATAAAGCCTAGAACGGCTCTAAATTAGCGAGTTGCGCTGGATCAAAATGATGCCGGACCGGGCTTAATCGCTGCTCCCGCCACCTCCACCATCACCACCGCCACCACAATCTCCACCACCGCCGCTATCACTGGCGGAGCAGCTGCCGCTGTCGGTCGAGCTTCCGGAACTGTCGCTGGAAAACCAGCTTCCCAAGCCGTCATTCGTCGTATCCGAATAGCTGTCGGCGCCAACGCCGCCCGCTCTGGTGCGCGTCCGTGGGGCGCGGTTCTGCAGGTGGGTCATCAGGGCATAACCCACCACGCCAACGGCGGCGAAGGCGATCAGGGCATTGGTCAGGGCATTCATCGTCGTCTCCTGGAAGCCTCTGTCTCAACCATTGGTCGCACCCGCCCATTGCGCCGTTCATTGATCATTCAAGCGAAATATGGAACTTTGGCCGCAAGAGTTATGCGTTCCTGTGAAAGGTCGAGCCGATGAAGAAGACGCTATTGGCAATCGCTGCCGTTGCCACCCTGGTCCTGACCGCTGGGACGCCGGCTCATGCGCAGCGCGGTGTCGCGGCGGGCGTCGCCGCCGGCATCATTGGTGGTGCCATCGTAGGTGGCGCGCTGGCGTCTCCGTATTATTACGGACCCGGCTACGGCTATGGCCCAGGCTACGGCTACTATCCGCCCCGCTATTACGCGCCGGGTCCCGGCTACGTCGCCGACGATTATTACGGCGATGGCTGCGTCTGGCAGAAGCAGCGCTTCTGGGACGGCTACGCCTGGCGCGTTCGTCGCGTCCGAGTCTGTGGCTGAGGCGCGTTAGGCCGGATGGTCGGGCCGTTCCGTTGGGCCGGTTCACTACGGACGCGCCATTCATCTCAAAGCCTGAAAAAGACCGCTTTTTCTCGTCACAGCTCCGTGTGCGTTTACCGTGGATTGACCAATTGCGCGCTTTCTAGCTGCAAGGCCAATTCCATTAGAGTGTGCGTGAACCTTTGAACCCTGGACGCTCCTAACGAGGGACGTCCTTCTCCCAGGAGAGCCAAGAGCATGAAGAAGACTATTGTTGCCGCCCTCACGGTTGCGACGATCGCCGGTTCGCTGGTGACCGCCACTCCGTCCGCCAAAGCCGGTGACAACATCGGCGCCGGCATCGCGGCCGGCCTGATCGGCGGCGCCATTGTCGGCGGCGCGATCGCATCGAGCCGTCCGGCCTATGGTGGCCCGGTTTACGTCGCCGAGCCCGCTCCGCCCCCGCCGCCCTGCTACTGGCAGCGGCAGCGCTATTGGGACGGTTACGGCTGGGTCATTCGCCCGGTTCGCGTCTGCTACTGATCCGATCGCACGGCGCTGACCAGGCGCTGCGATCGAAGCCCGGCCGAGACCATCGGCCGGGCTTTTTCATTGGGAAGGCCGCTAGCGCGCGGCGTCGATCGAGCGCAGCACCTCTTCGCTCGGCCAGCAATCAACCTTGAGCCCCGCCGATTTCTGATAAGCGCCGAGCGCGGCGCGCGTCTGCATGCCGGCCTTGCCGTCGATCTTGTCCTTGTACAATCCGATGCGGGTGAGCCCGCGCTGCATCGCCTCCACATCCTTCGTACGCAGCTGCTTGGATGCCGACCATGGCGTCGCAAATGGCAGCGGGCTGGTCATGCGGTCGCTGAGATGACCGACGAACAGCACGTAAAGGTCGGAGAAATTGTATTCCTTGATGACGTAGTAATTCTTCGTGGTCAGGAATGCCGGACCATAGATGCCCTCCGGCTGAAGCAGCGAGGCCGGCTGGGCCTGCTCTGCGGCACTCAACTTCTGCCCGCGCACCGGCACAAAGCCTTCACGCAACCACTGACCGATCGGCTTGGTCACCTCAGGCACGCCAATGGTGCAGTCGACCTTGGCAGGTGCCTGCACTTCATAGGCCCAGCGCACGCCACTCTGCCAGCCCTTGTTGACGAGCTGCTGCGCAGCCGAGGCGAGCGCATCCGGCACCGAGTGCCAGATGTCGATGCGGCCATCGCCGTCGAAATCGACGCCATGCTTGTAATATTCGGACGGCAGGAATTGCGTGAGCCCTGTGGCACCCGCCCATGATGAGGTCATGTCCTTGCGCGTCACCACGCCCTCGCCGAGGATCTTCAGCGCGAGGATGAACTCGTTGCGATAGGTGTCCTTGCGCCGGCCGACATAGGCCTGCGTTGCCAGCACGCGGACGAGATCGTAAGGCAGTTTATAGCGACCATAGTCGGTTTCACGTCCCCAGATCGCGAGCATGACGGTCGCAGGCACGCCGGAGCTCTTCTCGATCTTCGTCAGCGCGGCATTGTATTTTTGCAGCAGCCGCTGTCCCTCGCCCGCGAGATTCGCAATCGAGGCTTCCCGGACGTAATCGGCCGGCACCTGCACGAACTCGGCCTGCGACGGCGCACCGGTCGCGGGCCGCCCCGGCAGAATCAGATCGGGCAGCTTGTAGTCAGGCTCAAGCCCGCGCGTCTCTCGGTCGAACGTCGCGCGCGAGACGCCGGCCTCTTGCGCTTGCGGCCAGAGCGAGGCGATGAACTGCGTAAAGGCAGCATCGGCAGCATGGGCGGACGGCCATCCGCCGGCGATGATGATCACCGCAGCGATGAGCGCCCGCCGCATCATCACACCATCACCGCGTCAGCTTCTTGTACTTCACGCGGTGCGGGATGATGCTGTCCTGGCCGAGCCGGCGCATCTTGTCCTTCTCGTAATCCTGGAAGTTGCCTTCAAACCATTCGACATGACTGTCGCCTTCGAAGGCCAGGATGTGGGTCGCGATGCGGTCGAGGAACCAGCGATCGTGGCTGATGATGACGGCGCAGCCGGCGAAATCCTCCAGCGCCTCTTCGAGCGCGCGGAGCGTGTCGACGTCGAGGTCGTTGGTCGGTTCGTCGAGCAGCAGCACGTTGGCGCCGGACTTCAGCATCTTTGCCAGATGCACGCGGTTGCGTTCACCGCCGGAGAGTGCGCCGACCTTTTTCTGCTGGTCAGCGCCCTTGAAGTTGAACGACGAGCAATAGCCGCGCGAGTTCACTTCCTTCTTGCCCAGCAGGATCAGCTCGTTGCCGCCGGAGATTTCCTCCCACACGGTCTTCTTGCCGTCGAGTGCATCGCGCGACTGGTCGACATAGCCCAGATGCACGGTCTCACCGATCGTGATCGTGCCCTTGTCGGGCTTATCCTGCCCCGTGATCATCCTGAACAGCGTGGTCTTGCCGGCGCCGTTGGGACCGATGACACCGACGATGCCGCCGGGCGGCAGCTTGAAGGTGAGATCGTCGATCAGCAGGCGATCGCCGAAGCCTTTGCTGAGGCCTTCGAAATCGACCACGTTGGCGCCGAGCCGCTCGGCCACGGGAATGATGATCTGCGCGGTCTGGGTCTGCTTCTCGCTCGCCTGCTTGAGCAGTTCCTCATAGCGCTGGTAGCGCGCCTTCGACTTGGCCTGGCGCGCCTTGGGCGACGAGGCGACCCATTCCTGCTCGCGGGCGAGCGTCTTCTGGTGCGCGGCGTCCTCGCGGCCTTCCTGCTCGAGGCGCTTCTGCTTCTGCACCAGCCAGGACGAATAATTGCCCTCGTAGGGGATGCCGCGGCCGCGATCGAGCTCGAGGATCCACCCCGTGACATTGTCGAGGAAGTAGCGATCGTGGGTGACGATCAGGATGGCGCCGGGATAGTTGCGAAGATGACCTTCCAGCCACGACACGGATTCGGCGTCGAGATGGTTGGTCGGTTCGTCCAGCAGAAGGAGGTCGGGCTGGTCGAGCAGAAGACGGCACAGCGCGACACGGCGGCGCTCGCCGCCCGAGAGCTTCGTCACGTCGGCATCATCAGGCGGGCAGCGCAGCGCGTCCATGGCCTGGTCGACCTTGCTGTCGAGATCCCAGAGGCCCTGGGCCTCGATCTCGTCCTGCAGCTTGGTCATCTCGTCGGCGGTCTCGTCCGAATAGTTGACCGCGAGCTCGTTGTAGCGGTCGAGGATCGCCTTCTGCTTGGCGACGCCCTGCATGACGTTGTCGCGGACGGAAAGCGCAGGGTCCAGTTGCGGCTCCTGCTCGAGATAGCCGACGCGGGCGCCCTCGGCGACCCAGGCCTCGCCGGTATATTCCTTGTCGAGGCCCGCCATGATCTTGAGCAGGGTCGACTTACCAGAGCCGTTGACGCCGAGAACGCCGATCTTGGCGTCCGGGTAAAAGCTGAGATGGATGTTGTCGAGCACCTTCCGGGTCGGGTAGCTCTTGGTCAGGCCTTGCATGAAATAGATGAACTGGCGCGCCATCGGTCCCGTGAAACCTTCAATTTGAGGAGATTTGCTAGCCGCCGATGTAGCGATCCCGCCCCCAAAGGGCAATGTTTTCCCTCCGTTCACCACGGATGAATACTGGCCGGACACCATCCGGCCACCGATCCGGACAATTGAAACCATCTTTTAATCAATCAGGCCAAAGCTCGGTTTCGCGCGGCAACAGCGCCACCCGCTCAGAATGAACGGGGAGCACAGCGAGGCCCATCATCATGGCTCTGATCGAGACCCATTCCCTTCCCGTTCCGGCAGAAGCCGGTCGCGCCAACGCGCTCGTGTCCGAGGTCAAGGGCTTTTGGAAGCGCTTCTTCGCCACCGCCTTCAATCCCTACCGGCCCGAACTTCACTACATGCGCGGCCCCGGCCCCGCCTGGCGCGCAAAGCATGGCATGGATGCGCCGATCCGGTTGAAGCCGCGCTGAAGCGCCCCGTCCCTGTCGGATTTTTGAGGTCCCGGACTGCTTGCGCGCAAGGCTGATTGCGCGCAACCATGGCCCGGTTCCGACGATGGCGCCCCCCGTCCGGCGCTTCGCCTCTCGCCATGGATGAACGCTGATGACGCGGCTGCGCTGTGCAATTCTCGACGACTATTTCAACCTCGCCCTCGAGGTCGCCGATTGGTCGAAACTGTCCGACCGGATCGACACCACCGTGTTCAGCCATCCCTTCACCTCGGAGCAGGCCGCGGCCAGCGCGCTCGCCGATTTCGAGATCATCTGCGCGATGCGCGAGCGGACAGCGTTCCCCAGGAGCCTGTTCGACAAGCTGCCCAAGCTGAAGCTGCTGCTCACGTCAGGCATGCGCAACGCGGCGATCGACATGGAGGCCGCGAAGGCCAAGGGCGTCGTGATCGCCGGCACGCAATATTCGCGCGATCCGACCGCGCCGCTTGCCATGGGCCTGATCCTGGAGCTGACCCGCGGCATCGGCCGCGAGAATGCGCGCATGCATGCCGGCGAGCCCTGGCAGACCTTTGCCGGCGTCGAGATCGAGGGCCTTACGCTCGGCATCGTCGGCCTCGGCAAGCTCGGTAGCAAGATGGCCGGCATCGCCAAGGCGTTCGGCATGAAGGTGATTGCCTGGAGCCCGAACCTCACGCCGGAGAAGTGCGCCGCCGCCGGCGTCGGCTACGCCACCAAGGAGGAGCTGTTCGCCAAGGCCGACATCGTCACCATCCATGTGGTGCTGAGCGAGCGCTCGCGCGGCCTCGTCAGCCGCGAGGATCTTGCGCGAATGAAGCCGACCGCGTTCCTCGTCAACACAGCGCGCGGGCCCATTGTCGATGAGGCCGCGCTGCTGGAGGTCTTGCAGCAGCGCAGGATCGCGGGCGCTGGCCTCGACGTATTCTCGGTCGAGCCGCTGCCGGTCGACCATCCCTTCCGCAAGCTCGACAATGTCGTGCTGACGCCGCATCTCGGCTACGCCACCAAGGACGGCTTGCGCATCCACTACGGCCAGATGGTCGAAGCGATCGAGGCCTTTACCAAACGCGACGACTTGCCGCGCAAGCTGGCCTGAGCGCGACGAGACCGGGATAACCGGTCGTCGCGCTTCATGGAAGCTCAAGCCGCCGTGCGCTGACCGGCGGAATGCCTGGCGGCATCGACGAAGCCGTCGCGCCAGGACGGGTGCGCGGGCAGCCAACCGAGCTCGCGCTTGGCCTTGGCGTTGGAGGCCCCGCGCACCTCGGTCATCATCGCCACCATGTGCTCGCCCGCGAGCAGCCGCCCGAGCCACGCCGGAACGTGAAGCGGCGGCTTGGCGCCGATGATCTCGGCGAGCCCGGGCAGCCAATCCCTGACCTGCACCGGGTGGTCGTCGACGATGTTGTAGATATCGCCGCCGTGGCCGCGCTCGACCGCAGCGAGGGTCGCAGACGCCGCGTCTTCGGTGTGAGTGAACGACCAATACCCGCCTCCATCGCCGATCACAGGAACGCGCCGCCGACGGAGCTGATCTATCATCGCCGGCGACAGCGTGCCGGTTTCGGGCCCATAGAAGAATCCATAGCGCAGCACGATGCCTTCGGGCGCAGACGATGCCGTGACCGTCCGCTCCAGATACCGGATCGCCTCAAGCGTACGGCGCAGCTCCTCGGGCGGATCGGGGTCAAGTTCATCCGCTTCCGTCTTGATCGCTCCGCCGTCGCGGTTGAAGGTCCAGCCGCAGAAGCTCTGTGCGATGAAACGCTTGGCCCCGGCCTCGCGCGCGGCGGCGAGCAGATTGTCGGTTCCGCGCGTGCGCAGCTCATTCGTCCTCGCGAACGTGCGATCGAAATGCCGCAGATCCGTCGCGGCGGCGAGATCGGTCATCTGATGGATGACCACATCGGGTCTTGCCGAGATCGTGGCCGCACGCACGCTCGCGGCGTCGAGACCATCGGCAATGACGGGCTCGGCGCCAAGCGCCCTGAGACTGTCCGCTTTCGCCGCGCTCCGCGTCGAAGCCACGACCTGATGGCCGCTGGCGAGCAGGAGGGGGACGAGGTGGCGGCCCACGGCGCCGGTGGCGCCCGCAACAAAGATTCGCATCCTGTGCTCCTCGCATTCGTTGCAATCAGCCGGGACGTAGTCGAGCCGGGCCGGGATTCAAGCGAGCGGAGGCGCGAACGCGCATAGGTCAAATGATTGCGGCGCGTGGCCGAAGCACACGCGCCGCGATGGATCGAGTTCTGCGAACCGGTCTAGCGCACGGTGACCGGGGCGGGCAGCGGCGGCACGACGGTCGGCTGCGTGCCCGGCACCGGGCCTGCCTGGGCGGCCATTGGAGCCTGACCGGGTGCAGGACCGGCCGATGCGGTCGTCGTACCAGCCGGCGGATTGCCAGGCATCACCACGACGCGGGTGCCAACCTTGGCACGGTCAAACAGGTCCGAGACGTCTTCGTTCAGCATGCCGATACAGCCTGACGAGACAAACTTGCCAATCGTCGAGGGCTGGTTGGTGCCGTGGATGCGGTACACGGTCGAGCCGAGATACATCGCGCGGGCGCCCAGCGGATTGCCTTCGCCACCGGCCATGAAGCGCGGCAGATAGGGCTGACGCTCGATCATTTCCGCCGGCGGATGCCAATCCGGCCACTCGGCCTTGCGGGTGATCTTCTGCACGCCAGTCCAGGTGAAGCCGTCGCGGCCGACGCGGACGCCGTAGCGAATCGCACGGCCATTGCCGAGGACGTAATAGAGGTAGGTGTTCGGGGTATCGACCACGATGGTGCCGGCCGGCTCCTTGGTCTGGAACGCAACCTCCTGGCGGCGCAGGTTCGGCGGCAGTTGTACGGGAGCAGCGTCGGGCTGCTCTTCGGGCGGCAGCGCGGCGACCGACGTCGGCCGGCCATCGGCGCCCTGCTGTGGGACCGCGCCCGTCGCGGCGGGGCCACCGATAGCTTCGGGCGGACGCATGCCATCGCTGGCTGGCGCCTGCCCCGGACGGTCGGCATAGATCACTGCGGGGGGAGCGGCAGGGCGGCCATAACGGGGATCGTCGGGCGACATGACCGGCCCCTGCGGCGGTGCGGCGGAATAAACCGGCGGAGCGCCAGCCGGGCGGCCATAACGCGGGTCATCCGGCGACATCACCGGGCCCTGCGGCGGAGCCGCGGAATAGACCGGCGGGCCGGCGGGACGAGCGTAACGCGGATCCTCAGCCGGCCCAGGCGGCGGCAGCGAGGCCTGCGGCATTGCGTCGTCGTCGTCGTCGAGCGAGTCGAAATTCGGGGTGCGATCGCCGGGCCGATACTCGGCCGGAGCGCCATAGCTCGGCGCCTGCTGAACCGGATAGCTCTGGGCCTGTGCAAGCGAAGTTCCCGCCGCAGCGACTGTTGCGGCAGCGCATATCGTCAGAAAATGTTTGATCATCATCGCTCTTGTAAGTCCCCGGGCCCCGTCCGAGCCGATGACGGCCAGATGACCGAAGATAGCGGCACATTCAAGACATAACAGGCTGATTTGTGCCCGATTTAGCGATTTGTGATGCAATCGCACACAGTTGCCCCGTTGCATCACGGGGTGAAAATCGCATTCCGCCGTAGATTGCCGGAGTCATCAGCCCCGATTTTTACGGAACGGGGCGAAGGCGTTGCGATATGGTCGAATCAGCCTGATTCGCCACCGATTTGAGTTCGAATCCCCGCGTGGCGAGGGCGGCAACCAGTACCGTCACCGCGTTCAGATGGCTCATGGGCCCTGGCCACACGCCGCCGGGGCGGAAATCGCAACCCGTCAATGCTTCCGGGCTTTCGCTTCCTGCTTGCCGCGATCCTGCTGTCTACCTCCATCCTGGTGTTCGGCCTGGGCGCCGCCGCGCTCGTGCGGGCGAGCCACGAGCAGTATGTCAGCAACCCCTCCTGGCGGAACGGTCCGCAGGAGCAGATGTTCGCGCAAGCGTCCGAGCCCGCCCAGCCGGTGCTTGCTGCCCTGCGCATCGAGCCCGCCGCGCCGGCCGCCAACGATGCGGCACCTGCGATGCCCGTGCAGGTCTCGAGCAGCCAGATCTCGAGCAACCAGGTCTGGAGCAACCAGGTCCCGAGCATCGGACTGCCCGCGGTCGAAACGGGACCCGAGCAGATGGCTGCGGTGACGCTCGACGCCAAGGTCCAGCCTGAGCCCCAGTCTGAGCCTCAGGTCGTCGCCGTCGCGGCGGTGGCAGAGCCGGCTGCGTCCGCCACCGAAGCGCAGGCTCCTGAGCCGGCCAGGAGTGAGGCGGCAGCTTCCGCGCCCACCGACACGCTCACCCCGGCGGACACCACGGCTTCCATCGCCATGGCGATTCCGGCCCCGGCCATGAGCGCCACCGACGTGCCGCGCACCGCAACGCCGGCGCTGGCCTCGCGCGTGAGCGACATCGCAGCGGCCAGAGTGGCGGCACTGAACGACCTCGCGCCGCCGGCGAAGCCCAAGGCCAACAGCGCAAAGCAAGACAGCAAGCCGCGAGCAAACAAGCCGAAGAAGCGTCACCGCATCGTACGGCCTGCGCCGCCTCAGCAGGTCAATCAGGCGCTCGATCCGTTCGGCCAGCAACGGCAGCTGCAGCAGCTACAACAGCAGCAGCTACAACAGCAGCAGCTACAACAGCAGCAGCTACAGCAGCGGCAGCTACAGCAGCGGCAGCTACAGCAGCGGCAGCTACAGCAGCGGCAGCAGCAGATGCTCGCCACGGCGGCCACGCGCCCGCGCCAATAAGGTTTACGCCGGTCCGGTCGCGATGGCCGGGCCGCCCTCCTGGCCCCATTCCGACCACGAGCCGTCATAGAGCGCGGTGTCGGTAATCCCGAGGCGATAGAGCGCGAGCGTCAGCACGCCGGCGGAGACGCCGGAGCCGCAGCTCGTAACGATCGGCGCATCGAGCTTGACGCCGGCGCCGGTGAAGGCGGCGCGCAAATCCTCGAGTGACTTCATCACCCCGGTCGCGGCATCGAACAGCTGGCTATAAGGCACATTGCGCGCGCCGGGGATGTGACCGGAGCGGATGCCCGCGCGCGGCTCGGGGGCGCGGCCCTCGAAACGATCGGCAGCGCGGGCGTCGATCACCTGCTCGGCGCGGCTTTCGAGGTTGGCGATCAGCTGCTGCATGCTGCGCACGCGCTTCGGATCGTAACTGGCCTTGAAGCTTGCAGGCTTCGGCTTGACCTCGCCGCTCTCGACCGCACGTCCCTCGGCGCGCCACTTCTTCAGGCCGCCATTGAGGATGCGGACATTGCTGTGGCCGAAGGCCAGGAACATCCACCACGCGCGGGGCGCGGCGACCCAGCCGCCGGCATCGTAGATCACCACGGTGTCGGCGTTGGAAATGCCGAGATTGCCGACGTCGCGGCCGAACTGCTCGGCGCTCGGATACATGTGGGGCAGCGGATTGGAATGATCGGACACCGCGTCGACATCGAAGAACACAGCACCCGGCAGATGCGCTGCGAGATAATCATCCTTCGGCAGCGGCAGCACGCCCGGCAGCTTGAAGCTGGCGTCGAGCACTTTGACGTTGGAATCATTGATATGGGCGGCGAGCCATTCGGTGGAGACGAGGGGATCGGGGGTCATGCGAGGTCTTTCCTTGTGGTCATTCCGGGGCGCGTAGCGCGAGCGAGGTTGATACAGCGCGCGTCACACTCCGCTGTCATCGCCCGGCTCGACCGGGCGATCCAGTACCCCGAGACGGCTGTGCTTCAACCGAGAGGCCGCGGCGTACTGGATTCCCCGCCTTCGCGGGGAATGACGAGTGGAGAGAGCGAGGCCCCTCACCCCTTCTTCTTCTGCTCCCAGGCTTCCGTCGGTCCGCCGGCATCGCGCCAGGCGGCAAAGCCGCCGGCGATGTGGGCGACGGGCTTGAGACCCATGTCCTGCGCGGTCTTGGCCGCGAGCGCGGAGCGCAGGCCCCCGGCGCAGTGAAACACGAACTTCTTGTCCTCCTGGAAGATCGGCTTGGCGTAGGGGCTCTGCGGATCGATCCAGAATTCGAGCATGCCGCGGGTGCAGGAGAACGCACCGGGGATGCGGCCCTCGCGCTCGATCTCGCGGGGATCTCTGATATCGACGATGACGACGTCGCCGTTCTTGGAGATCTCGATGGCGTCCTTGGCCGAGAGCGTCTCGATCTCGGCATTGGCCTCGTCGCAAAGCTGCTTGATGCCGCGGGTGATGGTTTGGGGCATGTGGTTCTCCCTCTTGTCATTCCGGGCGCGCGTAGCGCGAGCCCGGAATCCATTTCTCTACTAACTCTTCCGCCCGATCGATTCCGGGCTCGCCCTTCCGGCGCCCCGGAATGACGGGAGGCTAGTGCGTCAATTCCTTCATCGCATTCTCCAGACCTTCGATCGTGATCGGGTACATGCGATTGGCGAAGATGCGTTTGATGATGGTGGTGGATTCCGAATAGTCCCAGTGCTTCTGCGCCACCGGGTTGAGCCACACCGTGTGTGGATAGGTGCGGATGATGCGGTCGAGCCAGACCGAGCCGGGCTCCTCGTTGACGTGCTCGACCGAGCCGCCGGGCACCATGATCTCGTAAGGGCTCATCGAGGCGTCGCCGACGAACACGACCTTGTAGTCGTGCGGATATTTATGCAGCACGTCCCAGGTCGGGGTGCGATCGGTGAAGCGGCGCTTGTTCTGCTTCCACACGCCCTCATAGAGGCAGTTGTGGAAGTAGAAATATTCCATGTGCTTGAACTCGCTCTTCGCCGCCGAGAACAGCTCCTCGACCTGCTCGATATGCGAGTCCATGGAGCCGCCGATGTCGAAGAACACCAGCAGCTTCACCGCATTGCGCCGCTCGGGCCGCATGTGCACGTCGAGATAGCCGTGATTGGCGGTCTCGCGAATGGTGGTGTCGAGATCGAGTTCGTCGGGCGCGCCGGTGCGCGCGAATTTGCGCAGGCGGCGCAGCGCCACCTTGATATTGCGAATGCCGAGCTCGACATTGCCGTCGAGGTCCTTGAACTCGCGCTTGTCCCACACCTTCACGGCGCGGTTGTTGCGGTTCTTCTCCTGGCCGATGCGGACGCCTTCGGGATTGTAGCCGTGCGCGCCGAACGGCGAGGTGCCTGCGGTGCCGATCCATTTCGAGCCGCCTTGATGGCGGCCCTTCTGCTCCTCGAGGCGCTTCTTCAGGGTCTCCATGAGCTTGTCCCAGCCCATGGCTTCGATCTGCTTCTTCTCTTCTTCTGTCAGGTATTTTTCGGCGAGCTTCTTCAGCCATTCCTCGGGGATCTCCGCCTTCTCCATGGCGTCGAGCAGGCTTTCCAGCCCCTTGAACACCGTGCCGAAGACACGGTCGAACTTGTCGAGATTGCGCTCGTCCTTCACCAGCGAGGCGCGCGAGAGATAGTAGAAATTCTCGACCGAATAGTCCGACAGGTCAGCGTCGAGCGCCTCCATCAGCGTGAGGTATTCGCGCAGCGTGACGGGGACCTGCGCATCGCGCAGAGACGTGAAGAATTGCAGGAACATGGGTGACAGATTGCCCGTCGGTGGCCCAACGTCAAGGGGCGGAGGGCAGCGCCGGGCGCTGGACCCGGAGGCTATTTGCTCTAGAATTGACCACCTCAACGGGTCGTTTTGGGGACTGATGCAATGGGTATTCTCGCAGCGCTCATCATTGGCGCGATCGCCGGCTGGCTGGCCGGCAAGATTGTCCACGGGGCGGGATTTGGGCTGATCGGCAACATCGTCGTCGGCATCATCGGCGCGCTGGTGGCAAGCTGGGTGCTGCCCCAGCTGCATATCGAGCTGGCGACCGGCACGGTCGGGTCCATCGTCGATGCCACGATCGGCGCGGTGATTGTGCTGGTGATCCTTTCGCTGATAAGACGGGTCTGAAAGCCTGACCGAACCAGGAACGGCCGCCACGTGCGGCCGTTCCCATGTCGCGACCGGGGCACTCTTCCCGCCGACGAGCAACAAGGACGCGCGATGAAATTTACCGGCACCAAGGACTATGTTGCGACCGACGATCTCAAGGTCGCGGTCAATGCCTCGATCGTGCTGGAGCGCCCGCTCCTGGTGAAGGGCGAGCCCGGCACGGGCAAGACGGTGCTGGCGGAGGAAGTGGCGAAGGCGCTGAACGCGCCGCTTTTGACCTGGCACATCAAGTCCACCACCAAGGCGCAGCAGGGCCTCTACGAATACGATGCAGTGTCGCGCCTGCGCGACAGCCAGCTCGGCGATGCCCGCGTGTCCGACATCAAGAACTACATCAAGCGCGGCAAGCTGTGGGAAGCCTTTACCGCCGAGCAGCGCCCGGTGCTCCTGATCGACGAGATCGACAAGGCCGACATCGAATTCCCGAACGATCTCCTGCTCGAGCTCGACCGCATGGAATTCCATGTCTACGAGACCGGCGAGACCATCAAGGCCAAGCAGCGCCCGATCATGATGATCACCTCCAACAACGAGAAGGAGCTGCCGGACGCTTTTCTCCGCCGCTGCTTCTTCCATTACATCAAATTCCCCGATGCCGACACGATGGGCCGCATCGTCGACGTCCACTTCCCCGGCATCAAGAAGCGCCTGGTCGAGGAAGCCTTGCGCATCTTCTTCGAGGTGCGCGAGGTGCCCGGCCTGAAGAAGAAGCCGTCGACCTCCGAGCTTTTGGACTGGCTCAAGCTGCTGCTCAACGAGGACATGAGCGCCGAGCAGCTTAGGGAACGCGACCCGCGCAAACTGATCCCGCCGCTGCACGGCGCGCTACTGAAGAACGAGCAGGACGTGCACCTGTTCGAGCGCCTGGCGTTCTTGAGCCGAAGGGAAGTGTGAGGCGCGAGCTCGCTTGCGATAGCGCTCCGCTGCGTCCCCGCCACCGGTGTCATGCCCCGGCTTGACTGGGGCATCCAGTACGCCGCAGCTTCTCGGGTCAATCACACCCGCCTCTGGAATACTGGATCGCCCGGTCACGCCGGGCGATGACAGCGAGGGTGTAGCGCGAGCCCGCCTCCTCCACGTCATTGCGAGGAGCGCAACGACGAAGCAACCCAGAATCCCTCCTCGGAAAGACTCTGGATTGCTTCGCTGCGCTCGTAATGACGGAGTATGAGGCAGCAGCCTCGCCCCCCAAATGACGTTGTCATTCCCCG